>NZ_JBCDMV010000014.1:0-151304 GCF_038433135.1 Luteococcus sp. H91
GCGCATCACCCGGGTGACCGCCTCGATCTCTTCCTCGCCGACGATCGGCCTGGCCGGCGGGATGAATGCTTCAGTCACTTGGTTTCCTCCGAATCAGTGCTGGCGGACCCTTCGGCCACCAGGGTCATGGTTGGGCAGTTCAGCCGAGATTGGCATCCGCGCGCTGCGGAGTCTCGCCGGGTCCGACCGCCGGCGCCTCGGGGGTGGCGGTAGTCAGCTCCGGCTGCTCGCTCTGACGGTAGCCATAGCGCTCCCCGTAGTAGTAATAGCCGCCCTTGCCCTTGGTGGGCACCCGGTTCATCACGATGCCCAGGACATTGGCTTCCACCGTCTCCAGGCTCTCCAGGGCGCGGGTGACGTTCTCCTTCTTGATCACGCCGGCGCCGACCACCACGATGGCGCCATCGGTCAACCGGGACACCACTGCCGCATCGGTCACGGGGAGCAGCGGGGGAGCGTCGATGATGACGTAGTCGAAACGCTCGCGCAACCGGTTGAGCAGCGTCTGCATGGTTTCGGAACCGAGCAGTTCGCTGGGGTTGGGCGGGATGGGCCCAGCACCCAACACGTGCAGGTTCTGGCCGAAGGGTTGCAGCACGTCATCCAGCTCGGCCTCGCCGATCAACACGCTGGTCAGGCCAACGCCGCCCTCCAGCCCCATGTAGTTCAGCAGCTGGGGCCGGCGAAGGTCACCCTCGACGACGCAGACGGTGGAGCCGCCAGCCGCCAGGGTGAGTGCCAAGTTGGCGGCCGTGGTGGACTTGCCCTCACCCGGCAGCGAGGAAGTCAACACCATCACCTTGGGGTGGTTGGCGATGTCGACGAACTGCAGGTTGGTGCGCAGGGTGCGGAAGGCCTCGGCCCGAGCACTCTGCGGATCGGACTGCACGATCAACGGCTGCTTCGGGGCCCCGGAGTCGAAGGGGATGGCGCCGATGATGGTTTCGTCGGTCAGTTCCTTGACGTCCCGTTCGCTGGTGACCGACGTGTCCAGTCGATCCCGCAGCAGGGCGAGGCCCAGACCCAACATCAGGCCAGCAATGAGACCAAGGGCCAGATTGCGCAGGGGCTTCGGCGAAGCCGGCGCCTTGGCTGCTTCGGCAGGCTTGACGATCGTGGCCTTGACCGGGCTGGTCTGGCCAGCCTTCACCGACTGCAGCTCCTGCACCGTGGAGGTGAACTCCTCGGCCACCGCATTGGCCACTTGGGCGGCCTTGGCCGGATCGTGATCGGTGGCCGCAACATTGATCAGCACCGTGTCGGGCGGAGTGGTGGCGGTCAGAGAATTGGCCAGGGGAGCGCCCTTCTCCACCTTCAGTTGCTTGCGCACCGGATCGAGCACCTTGGGAGAGACGATCACCTGGGCGTAGGTCTTCATCTGCTTCTGGGTGAAGGTGCTGCCCTGCGCCAGATCCGTTGTGGAGTCGCCGCCGCCGGTGGAGACAAAGAGTTGCGCAGTGGATTGGTAGCTCTTGGGGGTCAGGATGGTGAGCAGGGCCGCAGCCAGCACCATCAGGCAGGTGGCGGCGGCAATGGCGCGCCAGCGCTTGCGGGCGATCCGAAGGTAGTCCTGCAGGTCCACGGGGGTGTCACTTTCTTCTACTGGGAGCGAATCGGCGGGCGTGCCGTGCTCCCACGATGTCGGGGGATTCTTTAATGGTAATGAGTTCTCAGCGTCCGTAGCCGGACTTGGGGGAGACATTGTCCACGTACTTGTTCATCGTGTCGTTCTGCAAGTGCTCGGCAAGCACCTTCATCTGTGGCTCACTCGTGTTCACGATCGACATGCCGTGCGGGCCGGGTCCGGCCGATTCCCACGGGAAGCTCTGCATCTTGATGCCGCTCCCGCGCAGATTGCGCAGACTGAGGGCCAGCTTCTGCATCTCCCCGGTGGTGAACTTCTCGTCCACCACCATGTTGCTGGTGGCTGCTCCCAGGAACTTCGACAGCTCCGAGGGGCTGGTGAGCACCTGCTGCGAGAGACCCTTCATCAGCACGGCGCGGATGAACATCATCTGACGCTCGCCGCGGCCGAAGTCGCCGTTCGCCAGCTTGTAGCGCTCGCGTACCCAGGCCAGCCCCTCGGTGCCGTTGAAGGTTCTGGGGCCGTCCTCGGTATTGATGGTCACGCCGCCAATGGCGTCGGTCATCTTGACGAAACCGTTGAAATCCACCTTGGCGACGTGGTCGATCGGGACGCCCGCCAAGGGCTGCAGGGTCTGCACCAGCAGCGGGGTGCCGCCAAAGGCGTAGGCCGCATTGATCTTGTTCTTGCCCTGGCCGGGGATGGAGACGTACAGGTCTCGCGGAATGTGGATCAGATCCACCCGCTTCCGGTCTCCGGAGACGTGAGCCAGGATCATCACGTCGGAACGGCCACGGTCTTCGCCACGCGAGTCGCTGCCCACCACCAGGAAGTTCAGCGAATTGCCAGCCTTGGGCGATCGCTTGGGCTGACCGAAGTCATTTGACTTGACCCCCCTCAAGAGCACACCCTGCTGGCCCTCGGTCATCTTGGGCAGTGCCGTGCCCTCCAGCACCAGCAGCGGGCGTTCCTTCTCGTCCGCCACTCGTCCTTCGGCGTCGACGTGCATTCGCGAGGCATCGATCAACTGGTCCTGATCATCGGAGAGGGTCTTCTTGTCTGGCCCCACCAGGTTGCCTTCGGCGTCTTGCGGCACCACCAGGTTCTGCACCTGATCGGTGGGCAATAGCGCTTGGTGCTGCACATTCTTGTCAACCGTGCGCCGCAGGTGCCAGACGTAGCCGCCGACGGCCAAGCCGGACAACAGCAGCAGGCCGACCATCAGGCCAACGGCCAGCTTCAGACCCCGTCGGCGCGGGGCGGGGGATGTGGGGGCAGCGTCCGACATGATGCCTACCATAGGCCACGTCAGCAGAGATTCCTGACGTGGTTCGCCGAATGGTTGCATGCCTGCTGGTCACCCGAGCCGAGCCGGCTCCCTGCACGGCCCGCATGTTTGATGCCTGCGTCTATGCCAAACGTCTTTGCTGGTTACTGCTGCTTTGCTGGTTACAATGAGCCAGACCGAGTGCCCTATCGGGGGGTGGGGCACGGGGGATGTGACTGGCTTTGTAGCTCGGGGGCTTCGGCTGGGTGCACTCGTACGGCCGCGTTGGCCGTGCGTCCCCAGCCCAGCAGGACGCGAAAGGACCCCTTGATGCTGCCCACCAACCCCGCAACCCGAGCCAAGATTGTCCGCGGTTCCATCGCCGCATGGGACTCGTTTGCCTGGTTCGTGGCCATCTTTGCCTATCTAGGTGCCAGGTATGACTTCGCGGTGAGCGGCCTGCAGTGGCGGCTGGCCTTCACCTACGGTTGCGTCGCCGCCGCAATGCAGCTCTGCTTGGGTTGGTCCACCAAGCTGTACCGGGGTCGCTACCGGATTGGCAGCTTTGAGGGCACCTTCATGTTGGGCACCATTGTCTTCGGGATCGGTGTGCTGCTCGGCACCTACTACAGCCTTTTCACTGACTTCTCCCGGGGGGTGGTGGTCACGGCGCCGATGGGTGCCCTGATCATCATGGCCTGGGGGCACTTCGTCGCTCGTGCCGTGTTGGAGCGCAACGCGGCTCCGCGTACGGTCGAGGCGCCGGCCGAGCCGGTGCTGATCTACGGTGCCGGCAATGCCGGCATGCAGCTGGGGCGGCTGATCCACAATGACCCGGACTCCCAGTACGAGGTTCGCGGCTTCCTGGACGACGCACCCGAGAAGCGGCACCTGCACCTACTGGGCACCAGCGTACGCGGCACCGGTGAAGACATGGTGCGCGTCGCCGACGAGCAGGGCGTGCAGACCGTCATCATCGCCATGGGCAGCGCCAGCAGTGCCAAGCTGACCGAACTGAACAAGGTGGCCGAGGCCAATGCCCTCAAGCTCCTGGTGCTCCCCACCCTGGACAAGATGGTGGGTGGGCAGGTGAATCTGGCCCAGCTGCACGAGATCAACGTCGTCGACTTGTTGGGACGCAACCAGATCAAGACCGATCTGGGGTCCATCGCGGGTTACCTGCAGGGCAAAACGGTGCTGGTCACCGGCGCCGGCGGCTCGATCGGCAGCGAGATTGCCCGTCAGGTGTACAAGTTCGGGCCCAAGGAACTGGTGATGCTTGACCGGGACGAGTCCGGCCTGCACAGCACCCAGCTGAGCATCTTCAACCAGGGCCTGCTGAACACCCGCAACATGGCACTGTGCGACATTCGCGACGCCGCCGCGCTGGATCTGGTCTTTGCGGAGCACCGCCCCGACGTCGTCTTCCACGCCGCCGCGCTGAAGCACCTGCCGATGCTGGAGATGTACCCGCACGAGGGGTGGAAGACCAACACACTGGGCACCCTCAACGTGCTGCAGATGGCGGAGAAGTACGGCGCCGAGCGCGTGATCAACATCTCCACCGACAAGGCCGCCGACGCGACCTCGGTGCTGGGAAAGACCAAGCGCATTGCGGAGGAGCTGACCGCCCACTACGGCCAGAAGACCGGCCGCAGCTACCTCAGCGTCCGCTTCGGCAATGTGCTGGGCTCGCGGGGCTCCATGCTGGAGACCTTCACCCGGCAGATCGCCCAGGGCGGGCCGCTCACCGTCACCCACCCGGACATCACCCGCTACTTCATGACCATCCCCGAAGCCTGCGAGCTGGTGATCCAGGCCGGCGCCATCGGCAAGCCGTCCGAGGTGCTGGTGCTGGACATGGGGGAGCCGGTGAAGATCCTGGACGTCGCCAAGAACCTCATTGCCCGCTCCGGCAAGCCGATCGACATCGTCTTCACCGGCCTGCGTCCCAACGAGAAGATGGACGAGGTGTTGTTCAGCGGCGACGAGGCCGCCACCCGCACCGCCCACGACCTGATCAACAGCGTCATCGTGCCGCCGCTGGACCCCAAGGAACTGCTCAATGTTGACGGAGCAGACCCGGAGTCGATGGCGACGCTGACCCACCAGCGTGGCATTCAGCTGGACAATGGACGCCCGGCCCTCGTCGTGGTGGATGCCAGCGAAAGTGAAGACACCCAGCCCATCTCGCTGCCACAGGCGATGCAGGGCTGACCGCCACCCCGCCTGATGTGGGGAGGTCAGAACCGGGGGATCAAGACCTCACACAGATGCTCGGACGCGCGGGCCAACCGGGCGTCGCGGGTCACCAATGGGCACTTCAGGAGCCTGGCCAGGGCCACGTAGGCCGCGTCGTAGGCGGTGATACTTCCTCGCAGTGCCCAGATCTGCTGGAGTAACGGGGCTGCCGGAACCAGGCGAACTGGCAGGGTAACCAGATGCTCGGTGAGCTCGGCTGCGGCAGCTGAGGTGAGCTTCCCCGCCAGCTCCTGCCGTCGCAACACGTTGAGGACCTCGAAGGGCATCAGCTCGACGCTGTGCAGGTCGTCGTTGCCCCGGAGTGCGCGGATCACTGCAGGGTCGCCTGCCAGCAGCTGCACCACCGCCGAGGCATCCACGACGAGCGTCATTGCCGGTCCCGGGCAAGATCCTCGGAGATGTCCGCATCGTCCAGACGCAGTCCGAGACGCTCGCGTCGCTCTGCAGCCCGCTCAAGCACGACGTCGAGGGTCGGCCGATGACACAGCTCAATCAGGGTGCCACGGACGTACTCCTGCAGGGAGCGACCGTCACGGGCCGCGCGAGCCTTGAGCTCGGTCATCGTCTCATCGGGCATGTTCCGGATGGTCATCGTCGTCATGCATGCATTTTACCTGCACTCATCGTTAGGAGGTGGATGGGCGGGCGTCGCGTTGGGTGACATGGGTGTCGACCAACTAGGCTTGTGCGACGTGGCACTTACCATCGGAATCGTCGGTCTCCCCAATGCGGGCAAGTCAACGCTGTTCAACGCGCTGACCCGTAACAACGTGCTCGCAGCGAACTACCCGTTCGCCACGATCGAGCCCAATGTGGGTGTGGTGGGGGTGCCCGAGCCGCGACTGGCGGAGCTCGCCAAGATCTACGACTCCAAGGCGCTGCTGCCGGCCACCGTAAGCTTCGTCGACATTGCGGGCATCGTGAAGGGCGCCTCGCAGGGCGAGGGGATGGGCAATGCCTTCCTCTCCAACATTCGCGAGGCCGACGCCATCTGCCAGGTGACCCGCGTCTTCGTCGACGAGGACGTCACCCACGTGGACGGCAAGGTTGACCCCGGCAATGACATCGACACCGTCACCACCGAGTTGATCCTGGCCGATCTGCAGACCCTGGAGAAGGCCCTGCCGCGCGTCGAGAAGGAGGCGCGGATCAAGAAGGAGACCAAGCCCAAGCTCGACGCCATGGCCAAGGCCGTCGAGGTGCTCAACTCCGGCACCACCATCTTCAAGTCGGGCATGGACACCGAGCTGCTGCGCGACCTGTGGCTGCTCACCGCCAAGCCCTTCATCTACGTCTTCAACTGTGACCAGGACGAGCTGGCCAATGAAGAGCTCAAGGAGCGGATGCGCGCGGTGGTGGCGCCGGCCGAGGCGATCTTCCTGGACGCCAAGTTCGAGAGCGAACTGGTGGAGATGGACGAGGACGAGGCCCGGGAATTCCTGGAGGAAGCCGGCGTCGACGAACCCGGCCTGGACGTGCTGGCCCGCGTTGGTTACGACACCTTGGGGCTGCAGAGCTACCTCACCGCTGGGCCCAAGGAGGCCCGCGCCTGGACCATTCGCAAGGGCGCCACGGCCCCCGAGGCCGCCGGCGTGATCCACACCGACTTCCAGAAGGGTTTCATCAAGGCCGAGGTGATCAGCTTCGACGACCTGGTTTCCCTGGGGTCTGTGAAGGCGGCCCGCGAGGCCGGCAAGGCGCGCCTGGAGGGCAAGGACTACGTCATGCAGGACGGCGACGTGGTGGAGTTCCGCTTCAATGTCTAGCGAATTGGTTCAGTTGTCGTAGACCTTGTCGCGCCGACCGATGGAGAAGACCTCGATGGTGACGACGTCGTCGTGGATGAGGGCGAGGATGCGGTAGGAGCCCACGCGGTAGCGCCATTCGCCTGAGCGGTTTGCGGTCAGGCCTTTGCCGAAGGCGCGGGGATCGACACATCCGTCGAGGTTGTTCTTGATCCAGGTGGCGAGGATCTTGGCGTCGAACCGGTCCATCTTCTTGAGCTGTTTGCGTGCTCGCGCGGTCAGCTCGACGCGGAACGGGCTGGTTGGTGCGGTCATCAGTCGAGTTCTGCGAGGACTTCGTCGATGCTGAAGCGCTCGCCGGTGTCCTGTGCGATCGCCTGGCGCAGCTCCTGGAGATCGTAGGAATCCTCGATCTTCTCCAGGATGGCGGTGCGTGCGAAGTCGGAGATGGTGACGCCCTCGAACTGGGCGAACTTGCGGACGAGCTCGGCGTCCTGCTCGTTCATGCGCACGGTCATGGTGCTCATAGTTCCTCCTGACGGTTCTGAATACAGTGTATTCAGGATTCTGGGGCGAGGCAAGGTGTGGCACCACTGTGAGGAGTGGCCTGCTCAAGCCCGGCGCATGATGCTGCATCTATCAGAACGCAGTGGAGTTCCGGTCCAATGTGAAGCTCTCATCGTGCTTGCCAGGTAGGCCGTGAGCAGGGCCGCCGGTCCCGCTGGCAGAGCTTGGCCCCGACTTCGCTCGCGCAGCCCGATGGCGGCATCCCCGGCTTGGCTCGCGACGGTGATCCACAAGAGTGTGCTGTCCGGTCGGTCCTGTGGGCGCTGAAGTGCGAGTGCGATGCCGAGCGGGACGGCGCGAGCGGCATACATGAGTGCGTAGTGCTGGTCACGCCCCTGACGAGATGGGTGGAGCCATGCCGGTCGGGCGATGGCGATGCCGGCGGTCGCCGCGGACGCGATCCCGAGCGCAGTGTTGAGCACTCGAGTCCGGTCCATCATCGGTCCCGCCCTTTCCGTCGGAGCAATCGTGCGAGAGCGGCAGATCCGGTCGCGCCAGCGAGGACGGTGAGAGCTCCCGTGATCGTCCACGTTATGTTTGGGTCGCGCACCGGCGTGCACTCTCCGACGCATGCGATGGGGTCGATGGTGACCAGCCCCAGTCCTTGCGCGGTCCACAGGCATCCGAGCAGGGTGAGCGCGGCGCACATTGTCAGAGCCGCGATGATGATGACGCGTTTCATCGGTCTGACTCCTCGTGTGCGATCAGTGCGAGCGTCGCGATCGCTCCGTCGACAGCCTTGTCGCCCACCGAAGACCTCCACGCGAGCTCGCGTTCAGCGAACCACTGCTCCGTCTGTCGTGCGGCTGCTTCGCCCTTGCGTGACCAGCGCACGACCTGCGCGCGCCGGTCGGTGGGGTCGGGGCCGCGTTCCACGTAGCCCAGCTCGGACAGTTCCTTGATCAAGAGGCTGATCGCCTGTTGGGAAACTCCGGCCTGCTCGGCCATGCGCGCGGGTCGGACGCCGTCGAGGGAAACGAAACGAAGGACGTTGAGAAAATGGCTCAGGGTGAGGCTCTCGTGCCCTGATTTGCGCCAGTGCTGCAGGAGGTCAGTAGCGAGGCGGTCGAAGGCGAGCGTGATAAGGGCGTGCAGGTGCGGTTGGGTTCGGGCATCTTCACAAGTCATATGCACAAGCTACTTGATCAATTTGGTCTTGCCGGGGGGCCGCTCCTGGCGCGTGCGAGGCCAGGGCTGGCTATACTGACCGGACGGGTTGGCTGCAGCGCGCCGGGGTCCGTCGGGGTGATCCTGCAGGTGGTTGTTCGTGCCGCAACTCGGTGGAGTTCCGTTTCAACGTGTAGAGCCGTTCAGAGGTCCAGGAGCAGGCCAAGCACTTCGCGAATCTCAGCGAGCAGGGCTGGTCCCACTGCGCCCCGCGGGGTGATGAATCGTGCGACCGAGACCGATCGTACGTGCTGGCATTGGGCGGCGGATGGCGCGCTGAGCTGATTCGTTTCGTCTGGCTCGATGTAAACCTCCGCCCCGCTGGACCGGATGGTCCGAGTTAGGGGAACGACCTCCACCACGTTGGGGTCGCCTCGTAGTACGCCGATGGCGGTCACGACCACGGCTGGCCGCCGCAGGCCCGCCTCGCTGCCGATCGGGGTGCCCAGATCGATCTCGACGATGTCACCCGAGTTCAGCATCGAGCCAGGTCTTCTCCTCGTCGGTGAGGTCGTCGCTCAACTCGCGCCCCATTGACAGCTGCCGCAACGCACGCAGGGCCCGATCAACCGTCTGGTCGATCGTCTCGTGGCGCTGCTGGGCCAATCTCGTGATGCGGCCGTGTGTCTGGCGGCTGACCCTAATTGTGGTGGTGTCGCTCATGGGCTCACTCTACGCCGTGTAGACAAATTGGTCTACAGCAGCGAGTGCGGTGAACGGATGTCGGCTACTGGAAGCGCCGTGGGTCGATCGGCCGGTTGCGCATTCGGTGCAGGAGTCCCCTGAGTCCGTGCGGCGCGGGGGTGTCCGGCGTGTCGGTCACTGGTACTGATTCGCCATCGATTTGGGCGGTCACCGGAACCCCCAGTCGGACGAGGTCGCGGACCAGGAGCCTGTAACTGTCCCAGTCGAGGTCGGGCTGGGCGGCGATGATCAGATCGATGGCCTGGGGGAGCAGGGGGGTGACCGTGATCCCGAAGTGCATGGAGAACGAATGGTCCGGCGCGCTGAACTCCAGAGTGCGAAGGTCGTTGGTGAGCTCGTCGAAGCTCACCTCCACTTCGCCGTTGCTGGCGGTCGCGCTCTCCCTGTTGTAACCCCTACGCTCCAGCCTCCAGCCAGCATCCTTGAATGCGGTCAGTGTTGATGGTGCGGGCATTGCTGCTCCTTCGTCCAAGGGCCACCCCGGGCTCCGCGCACAACGAGGTGGACACACCGTACTGCCCGGAGGGTCTACTCCGGTCTGGAGCCGCAGAGTGGGACCACCCGGTCCGAGACGAGTGATGTCTCACCAGGCGTCAGCGAGCGCGCACGGCCTGCCATTGTTCCCAGGCGCGCTCGGGATCGATGTCGTCATAACCCCTGGCGGCGGCCATGGACTGGGCTTGGGCACGCGGCAGCGCGATCGTCACCGCATCATCGCGAATCGCCATCACCTCGGCCTCGGTGAGTGGACGCCCACGCTCGGTTTCGGCTGCCGTCAGCAGAGCCACGAGAGCAGGAATGAAGACGAAGACCAGGTCGTCACTCATCGCGTCGCCTCGTGGTCGGTTCACCCTCGCCCACGACGCGGACCGACGCGTCGGCGCCGAGCTTCGCGACCGCATCGCTCAGGGTTAGATTGACCGACCAACTCAGCGAATCGAGCACATCCTCGCCCCCACTGACCAGCTCGATGCCGGCGCTGTCGAGACGGTACAGCGCGGTACCACCGTCCAGCAGCACCTCACCCTGCGAGGTCAGTTCGCCTGCCATCAGTTGCCACAGCTCATCGCGCAAGCCCGGCGGCTCGACGGCGACGCGCACGGCGTACACCTGACCCTTGCGCGTTGCCTTGTAGGCCTTCTCGGATGGCTGCCACAACTCGGCGGCCCAAGGGAATGTCATAGCCGAACCATAGTCAACCTGCGTCGTATTGGCGGGCGTCGACGACGCCATCGGCAAGCAAGGGCGAGTCAGGCCATGTGATCGAGATGTGCTCGTCCTATCCTGTGGCCATGCCCGTGCTGCTGGACTGGATCGCTCCTGGCGTGGGTGTGGATACCGTTGGGGCGGGTTTCGTCCACGGAGACGGCACCCGGCTGGTCTCCTTTCTCCAATTCCACCTGTTGGCCCTGGTGGAGGGCGACGAGGCTGCTGACGGCGAGGAGTTGGTCTCCCCTGAAGTGGGAGCCCGTCGAATCGACGCAACTTTCCTTGAGACGGAGGCTGCGGCACGGGCAGCCTTCGGCGCACCCGCCGACAAGCTGCGTCGTCGAGCCGAGTCCCACGTGCTCCGGTGGGAGCTGCCGAGGGGGCAGGAAGTGCGCGTCGGGTACAACGAGACGTTGGTCTGGGTGGGGGTTGGGCTGGCCGAGCGCTGGAATCTGCGAGCTTGATCCCGGGCGGGACGCGCGCAACCTCGCACCGGGTCACGGCCACGGCTCAGCCGACGGGCCCGCCTCGTCGCTCGTTCCGCAGCTCGGCCGCCGCCGCGGCCAGACCCGGGCGGTCGTCGCTGATGGTGGCCAACAGCAGGGCGCCGTCCACCTCCGGTGCGGTGGCCCCGCGCAGCACGGTGGCGGCCCGTCCGGCCAGTTCGGATCCGGCGCGACGCTCGGTGCTCGAGTAGCGCGTCGGGTCGGCGAAGGCCACCAAAACCTCCGCGGCGTGCGATCGGACCGCCGGCGAGTCACTGCTCAGGGCCTGCTCCAGGGCATCGACGCTGGGGGTGCCGAACTCCAGCAGGGCGCGCGTCAGGCCGTGGCGCAGCTCGGCGCGTTCCGAGCCCAGGTGGGAGATCAGCACGTCGAGCCCCTCCGCGGAGGCGATCCGGCCCAAGGCCCACCAGGCCTTCGCGGCGACAACCGGATCGGCGTCCTCGGCAAAATCCAGGATGGCGGGGACCGTCGCCGGATCGCCCACCTTGCTCAGCGCGTGCAACACCGGCTCCTTGGGCAGGGCGTGGCCCAGCGCCGAGACCAGGACGGGCGCGGCAGCCGTCGGGCGCGCGACCACGGCCCAGATCAGCGTCTCGCGCACGAAGTCATCGTCCTCCAGGGCCATCAGCGCGACGAGTTCCGGCATCACCTCCGTGGTGTCCAGCGTCCCCAGCCGCAGGGCGGCCTTCTGTCGGTCCGCAGGGTCACCACGGTGCAGCAGGTCCAACAGGCGGGGCAGGGCGTCGGAGTTCATGCTGTCTGAACTCCGGGTAGGGCGCGGCTATTCCGCGGGGGTTTGCCCGCCTCCCGTGACTGGCGGATGGATCCGCGCGAGTCCAGGTTTCGTGCGCCTGAAGGTCTGGGCGCCCGCAACTGGCGGCCCAGACCCCAAACCCCAGACCCCAGATCCCAGATCCGGGCCACGGGAGCACACCGCGGCTGTCAGTGGCCCCGGCGGACCTTCCTTGGCTTCGGCTTCCGGGCCTGAGGGCGGGCCCTGGCGGGTTCGTGGCCGGTGGCGGCCCGCTGCTGCTGGGTGCGGGAGCTGTTGGCGCTGCGTCCCCGGATCACGCCTACGAACTCGTCGAGCAGCGGATTCTGGTCGTCCATGCGCCAGGCCAGAGCGACGGGGGAGGGCTCCGCGTCGGTGATGGGGCGGTAGACCAGGTCCTTGCGGCTGGCGCCCCGGGCCACGGACATGGGCACCACCAGCACGGCACCCACCAGCACCCGGTCGATCGCGGTGGCATCCAGCTCGGTCAGGACGGTCTCCTCCTCGGCCAGATCTGCCTGGGAGACCTCGTCGGCAGCGGCGAACAGGTGTTCCTTGGAAACCCACGCCACCAGCTGTTCCTCGTAGAGCGGGATGGCGTGCAGTCCCTCGCGATCGATCGGCAGGCGGACGAAACACATGTCCAGGCTGCCGTCGCGCACCCCGTCGAGTTGCTCGGCGTCGGGCACCTCGGTGATCTGCAACGGGTTCCGGAAACGTTCCTCCCAGGTGCGCTGCCACTTGTGCAGGACGACGCCGCGGACATGTCCGATCCGCAGGCCGGTCAGTGTCGACGGGTTCTGGCTCACCCCCGCAGGTTAGCGGCTCGGCTACGCTCACGGTGTGAGCCAGAACCTGAAGCCGTCCACCGCCGCCCAGAAGCTGGGCATCCTGCTGTCCGCCGCGCCCGAGGACTTCCAGCAGAAGACCTTCACCCGTGACGAGCTCGACGCTCTGCGCGAGAATCCGCCGGCCTGGCTGGTGGAGCTGCGCAAGAACGGCCCCTTTCCGCGCGACGTGATTGCGCAGAAGCTGGGCGTGTCCAACTCCGGGCTGGCCCGTGGCGGCATCACCGAGCCGCTGGATGCCGATCAGGTGGGCGAGCTGCTGGCCGATCCGCCGTCGTGGCTGGAGCACGAGCGTCGGGTGCACCGCCAGGTCGTCGCCGAGGCCGAGCGGCAGAAGGCCCGACAGGCCAACTCGTAGGGGAGGAGCACTGCGCAGCCGATCCCGACAAGAGGCAGCCGCTCCAGCTGCTGCCCCTGTCACCACCGGCTGCGCGTCAGTAGGAGTGTGCCGCCACCAGCGGTGCGGGTGCGTCTCCGGGTCCGGAGGCGACGGGGGGATTCACCTGCGCAACCGTTGCCGGAGGGGCAACCGCTGCGACTGGCGCTTCTGTCACAAACGGTTGCGCGGTGAACCATGGGGGCCGAGGGATCGGTGCAGAGGGTGGTGGTGCACACCCGTCAGCTGCCCCGGGCTGGTGCTTGACGAAGGGCGTCGCCCAAGTTGGCAAGATCTTGGTGGTTTGAACGTGCCAGATCGACTCGTGCGCCGTATGGCTGCCAACTTGTGCAGCGCTTGCCGAGCGGGGCACGGTCGTGACGAGGAATCAGTGGTCCGAGGCCGCCCTCAGGTTCGCCTCGGCGGGGCGATGGGACTCGACGACGGTCACCTCCAGCGGGATCGGCGCGATCCTGCCGCCGGTGATCGGGTGCTCGTCGGGATGGTCCGCAGCCCAGCGGGGTGGGGTGTAGGTGCACGTCGGGTCCGAGGCGAGCATGTCACCGGTCACCGCATAGGCGTGCGAGCGCGAGCCGCCGCAGACCTGGTTGAAGGGGCAGACCGAACACTTGCCGTGGAAGGCGTCGGGGCGGCGCAGTGACAGCATGATGGGGGAGTTGCGGTAGATGCCGCGGAAGGACTCGTCCTTCACGTTGCCGCAGTGGTAGGGCAGGAAGCCCGACGGGTAGACGTCGCCCACGTGGTCGATGAAGACGAAACCGCGGCCCGAATTGGTGGCCAGCGGCGGGCGGGGGCGACGGTTGACCAGGTCCTCGGCGCTGACCAGCTCCAGCGTGCGGGCCATCAGCTGGTCGTAGAGCTCGCCGTGCGCCGGGGCGTCGCCGGTGGCGCGCTGCATCGCCACCCGACGGTAGGCCTGTGCCTCGGTGGTCTTGATCGCAATGTAGCCGCTGACGTCGTGCGCCCACTGCAGCACGTTCTCGTTCTCCTCGGCGGTCAGTGCCTGCAGCGACTGGCCGCGCCCGGTGGGCACCAGGAAGAAGAGCGACCACAGGTGCGCGCCCAGCCCCTTGACCTGCACCATCAGGTCCGGCAGTTCGGTGACGGTGCGACGGGTGACAGTGGTGTTGATCTGCAGCCGGAAGCCCGCGTCGGTGGTGATCTTGGCGGCGGTGAGGGTCTTGTCGTAGGTGCCCTTGAAGCCGCGGAAGGCGTCGTGGGTCTCGGCCCGGCAGCCATCCATCGACAGTGAGACGGCCTTGCCGCCCGCCTCGCGCAGCGACGCGAGCCGTTCCGGGGTGAAGTTGGCGGTCACCGACGGTGACAGCGCCATCGACAGGCCCAGCCCCGTCCCGTGGGCGACGAGCTCCTCCAGATCCGAGCGCTCGAAGGGGTCGCCGCCGGTCAGGATGACGATCGGGGTCGGCTTGCCGAACTGCGCGATGTCATCCAGCAGCGCCTTGCCGTGCTCGGTGGTCAGCTGGTCGGGGTGGAAGCGCTGCTGGGCGTCGGCGCGGCAGTGCGCGCACGCCAGCTGGCAGGCGCGGGTCACCTCCCAGATCACGATGAAGGGACGATCGTCGGGGTCATGGCGAAGCTCGCGGACGGCGGATCGCTGTGCCCGCATCTCGGCCGGGACGTGGTCGGGGCGCGATTCCGTGTCGAGCATTCTGGGGTCCTCCTGGGGTGGTTGATGTGGGGTTGTGGTTCTCAGGCGTCGGCGACGACGGGGACGGCGGGGGTGCCGGCCAGGGCCTCGGTCAGCGTGCTGCGGGCCTTGCTCCAGGCGTCGTGCAGGGCGCAGGGGCTTGCCTGCCCGCAGGGCTGGTCGTGGGCGACACAGCGGCCGCTGGCGGTGGGGCCGTCGAGTGCCTCGATCACGTCGAGGACGCTGGCCGTCGGGGCGGATTCGGTCAGGGAGTAGCCGCCGGTGGGGCCGGGGATGGAGGTCACCCAGCCGGCCTTGACCAGCGGGCCGACCACCTGCGGGACGAAGCCCCTGGTGGTGCCGAGCTGATCCGCCAGCTCGGGGGCCTTGAGCCGCTTGCCCGCGGGGGAGAGCAGCGCCATTGCCTGGACGGCCAGCTCGGCGCGGCGGGTAACCTCAAGTCGCATAGTGGGAGACTACACGATCGGGCCCGGCCTCGAATGCGGGCGGGGTGGCTGTCGGCTGCCTGCCGGATGGCGCTTGCCATCATTGCTGCTAGCAGAGGAGGTGGCCGATGTCATCCATCGTGGTCAGGGGGCTCGACGAGGCGGTGAAGCGCCGGTTGGCGCTTCAGGCGCAGCGGCACGGCCGGTCAATGGAGGCCGAGGTGCGGGAAGTCCTGTCCCTCGCCACCCAGCGACAGAATCTCGGGCTGGCGCTGCTCGAGCTGTCGCAGGGCCCTCGGCGGCTCCGACGACCTTGCGCTGCCCCCCCCGCGGTGACCAGGCACGAGCGGTGAGCTTCGAATGATCGTCCTGGACACCAACGTGGTCTCTGAGCTCTTCCGCTCCCACCCCGACGCCAGCGTGGTCGAGTGGCTGACCTCCCTGCCGGGAGAGGTGGCGGTGACCGCGGTGACCGTCGCCGAGCTGCTGGCGGGAGTTCGGCAGATGCCCGATGGGCGACGCAAGATGGCGCTCGCCGAGGGCATCGACGCGGTGCTGCAGCCCTACCGCGACGATGGTCTGGTGCTGGCCTTCGATGACGCTGCGGCCAGGCAATATGCCACCGTGCTGGCCGAACGGGCGCTTCTCGGCCTGCCAATCTCCACCGCAGTTGCCCAGATTGCCGCGACCTGCCGGAGCCACGCAGCGACGCTGGACACTCGCAATCAGAAGGACTTTCGCCACACCGGGATCGATCTGGTCAACCCCTGGCTGGGTTGAGGGCGCTCAGAAGCCCAGCGACCAGCCCTCCACCAGACCCCGGGCATAGGCGGCCTGGCCCAGATGGGCGGCGGCGTCGTCGATGATGCTGACCAGCCGCACGCCGTGGCTGACCGGCGGCTCCCAGGACTCGTCGACGATCTCGTCCAGATCCTCCGCGGACAGCGACGCGATGTGCGCCACCAGCGCGACGGTGCACAGTTCCAGGTAGTCGCGCAGCAGGGCGGGCTCGGTGACCCGCAGCGCCGCGACCTCCTCGGCGGTGTCGCCGAAGCCGAAGTCGACCGGGCCACGGTTGACGCCCATCGTCGCCGACCAGTTGCCCGCCTCCCAGACGGTGGGCTTGCCGTTCAGCTCGGCCAGCTGCACGTCCAGCTGGCGCGCCGCATGCCACGCCAGCCAGGCGATCGAGTTGCCCGTGCCGCCAGGCATGGTGTGCAGGGTGGCCTCGTCGATGTCCTTGAGCACCAGGGTGGCGGCGTCCAGCGGTCGACGGGCGGCGTCGGTGAGGATGTCACGATGATCCATGGGCCCCAGTCTGCCCACCCGGGCAAGCGTGAATCACCGATTCCTGGCTTCTCGGCGGGGAAGTTGTGCGACGGTGTGGATGGAGGTGTGAATGCACACCCATCGGGAGAGGTCTGACCGGAAGCTGCGTCCTGCCCGCGGGTACGGCCTTTGGTTACGACGGCCGGGGTCCTATCGTGGCAGCCATGACTGAGCCGACTGACAGGGCAATGACCATTCTGGTGACCGCCTTCGAACCCTTTGGGGGAGAGGTCGTGAACCCGGCGCTGGAGGCGGTACGCGGCCTGCCGTCGACGCTCGCCGGTGCCCGGCTGGTCACCGTCGAGGTGCCGACCGTCTTCGGTCGGTCACTGGACGTGGTCCGCGAGGCGATCGACCGGCACTGGCCCGATGCCGTGCTGTGCGTCGGCCAGGCCGGCGGGCGCGCCTCGGTCACTGTCGAGCGGGTGGCGATCAATGTCGACGACGCCTCCATCCCGGACAATGCCGGGGCGCAGCCGGTGGATCTGCCCGTCGTCGAGGGGGCTCCGGCGGCCTACCTGACCACTCTGCCGATCAAGGCGATGGTGCACGCCATCCGCGACGCCGGGCTGCCGGCAGCCGTCTCCAACACCGCCGGCACCTTCGTCTGCAACCACCTGATGTTCGGGGTGCTGCACCACCTGGCGACCCATGGCCAGCGGGCGGGGCAGGCACGCGGCGGCTTCATCCACGTCCCCTACATCCCGGCACAGGTGATGGACAGGCCCGAGCTGGCGTCGATGGCGCTGGACGACACTCGTCGGGCGCTGGAGGTGGCGATCGAGGCGATCGCCACCCACGAGGTGGACATCACCCTGGCCGCGGGGGCCACCCACTGAGCTCGGGCTAACGGGCCGATGCCCGCTTCGCCCGTCGGATGGCGTGGTCTGACTCGTCGTGGGCGTCGTCCTGATGCGCCAGCTCGCGCCCGTAGAGCACGCCGTAGGTGAAGGTCTCCTCACCCGCCTGCTGCGCGATCCGGGCCAACTCCAGCAGCCGCTGCCGGGCGACGACGGTGTCCTGCGCCGTGCCGAGCGTCTCAGTCACCTGCTTCCATGCCTGAGTGGCGCGATCGCCCTTGTCAAAGGCCGGTTCGGCGGCCTCCCAGGCATAGCGCGCGGCCTTGGCCTTCTTCCTCGCCTCATGCGCCAGCTGGGTCCGTTCGTCACCGACGGCCTCCTGCGCCGCCGCCCAGCGGCGGGTGACCCGTCGGGTGGCCTTGTGCAGCGGCGGTCGCAGGGCCTCGTCGGCCGGGCGGTCGGCCTCGGGCCGGAAGGGCGGCTCGGTCACCAACCCCACCAGGGATTCCAACAGGGCCCGGTAACGCTCGGAATCCAGAGCCGCCTCCAGCTCACGGTGGGTCTCGGCGTGGCGCGCATCCAGTTCCGTGCCCAAGCGCTCCCGGACGGGGCCGAGCACGGCCTCTGCTGGCAGCGCATCCAGCGCTGCGGACAGCCGGGCCTTCAGCACCTCGGCGTCGCGGGGGCCACCCAGCATCTCCCCAAGCCAGCGGACCTCATCGCGCAGGACGGCGGTGCGCTCGGCATCCAGCAGATCCCGGAAGACCCGCAGGGTGCTGCGCAGCCGACGCGTCGCCACCCGCATCCTGTGCACCGCATCGGGTGCGTCGATGCGGACCTGCGCCTCCATGGCCTGGATCATCCCCACCTGCGCCGCCAGATAGCTGGTCACCACCGCGGCGGCGGTCGGTTCGTCGTCGCCCCGGCGGGAGAGCAGGTCTCCCAGCGCCTGGACCAGTTTGGAGGTGGGCGGCTGTGGCTCGGCGCCCTGGGCCACCAGCTGGGTGGAGATCTCCTCCAGGTCCAGCAGGGCGCCGTCGGCGGTGAGCTCCACCTCCACCTCGCGCCACTGCTGGGGCTGCGCGCCGTGGCCGATCCGGCGAACGGTCACCGCATCCTCGCAGAGCACCGCAACCGCCCGGCCGTCGGGCACCACCAGGTCGGTTGCGCGCCGTTCGGTGTCCAGCTGGGCAATGGGGATGAGCGCGCTGGTGCCGATCAGTTCCGCCAGGTGCTCACGGAAGGGGAGCGGCACCTCCACCGGGCTGGCATCGGGCAGGATCTCAGCGCCCAACTCTTCCCGCGCGTGACCCTCGCCGGGCAGTTTCAGGTGCCAGCCCTCGTCGTGTCCGCCGGTGCGGCGGCGCAGCGTGATCGCATTGCGCGCCAGCAGGAGCTCGGGGGTGTCGAAGTAACTGGCGCGAAGTGACATCTCCCGCACGACGCCCAACGTCGCCACGTCACCCAGATCGGTGATCGGTTTCCCATCCGGCAGGCGGAACTTGCGTTCGATCTCCACGGCCATGGCTCGATCCTCCCGTCATTGGTGCTCGCAGCTGTTGACCGTTCATTCTACGCATCGGCACAGCGCGACGAGCCGACGCATGTTTGCCCCGGTCGCACGGTGTTCGTGCGGTGGGACGGCGCCGCCCAAAGCGTCCGCCGCACGCCCGGCCCCGGTAGCGTCACCCGCAACCGATCGGAAGGAATCCCCATGGGTCACGACGACGTGCTCCTGGCCGGCGTGCGAGTGGTCAGCATCGCCATCAACCTGCCCGGCCCAGCCGCGGCCCGACGGCTGGCGCGGCTGGGCGCCGAGGTGACCAAGGTGGAGCCCCCGACGGGTGACCAGATGGAGCTGCTCAGCGCCTCCTACTACCGGGAACTGTGTGAGGGGCAGCGGATCGTCCGGCTGGACCTGAAGTCCGAGCAGGGCCGCGCCGAACTCTGGCAGTTGCTGGAGGGCGCCGACCTCTTCCTCACCTCCAATCGACCCTCCGCGCTGGCTCGGCTGGGGCTGGACTGGGAGAGCGTGCACGCCCGGTTGCCGAAGCTCAGCCAGGTGGCGATCGTCGGTTACCCGGGCGACCGGGCCGAGGTTGCCGGCCATGACCTGACCTACCAGGCGTCGGTGGGCACCCTGCAGCCGCCGAACATGCCGCGGGTGCTGCTGGCGGATCTCACGAGCGCCGAGCGGGCCGTCGGCGACGCCCTTGCCGCCGTCCTCTCGGCGTCGCGCACGGGGGTCGGCAGCTACCGGGAGGTGGCCCTGAGCAGCCTGGCCGAGATGATGGGTGACCCGGCGCGACACGGACTGACCACCTCCGACGGGATCCTCGGCGGCTCGCTGCCGCAGTACGCCATGTACCCGGCGGCCGACGGCCATGTGGTGCTGGCCGCGCTGGAACCGCACTTCTGGGCCCGAACCCGGGAACAGCTGGGCATCGAGGGCACCCGCGAGGAGTTGACGGCGATCTTTGCGACGCGTGGTGCCGAGGAGTGGGAGGCCTGGGGTGCCGAGCACGACATCCCGCTGGCCGCGGTGCGCGGTTGGCCGCGGCCAGTGGACCAGCGGTTAGGCTCGGCGCATGGATGAACCCGACGACTTCATGATTGGTGCGCTGCTCGGGATGACCGTCGGCGCGCTCAACCACATTGCTCCCGAGAATGCGCAGGCCAATGAGGCCGCCTTCATGCGGCTGCTCAGCCTGCCCGCGCCGCAGCGCAATGCCGAGGCGGCCATGTTGATGCGTGCGCTGGAGTGGGAGGACGAGACGCAGGACGTCAACGCCCAGGGCGTGGAGCAGTTGCTCGCCTGGGGGCTGCTCCTGCGCGACATCTGACCCGCGCGAAGGGGGCCGAGCAGGCACCGGCGCACCCCGAGCGGTCCCCGTCCATGGAAGATCTGGTGGGCTGAGCAGCAGCGTGGTCCGCACTGACCATCGGATCGGCCCAGCGACGATCGGTGCTCAGGCGGCCTGGGAAACCGCGTCGGTGCTGGCGACGACGGGCAGGTGCTCCCCGGCGACCGGCCCGGCGGTGGGCTGGACCGCGTCGGTGGGGGCCGCGGCCTGCGTGGTGGTGGTGTTGTTGGTGGACTGGCGGCGATGCAGCCAGTAGGCGGCGATCAGCGGGAAGGGCGCGACCAGCAGGGGCACCAGCGTGAAGAGGGCGATGACGATCAGGAGCAGGACGGCGAAACCAAGCAGTGCGGACATGGCTCCACCTTCCGACAGGGCACGGGCGATTCTGGGGCCTGGACCCGATCTGTTCAGGTGATCGGAAGCCACTTCAGGAAGTCTTGGGCATTTGACTACTCGACGTTAAGACATCGGTCATCCCGGGGTAACCCGGGCCCCGGTTCGATGCTGACGGGGCAGGCCGCCAGGGTGGCGAACATCCCCCGGGAGCCCTCGGCAGAGGGCTGAGATCAGGTTGTTGCCGTCTGGACCGTCCGAACGCCGGGGTCTGCATGGTGCGCAGCCTGATGCAGGCCGCCGATCCGGAGGCGACGGTGCGGCGGGTGCCGGCCGACGTCGACGCCTGGCACTGATCCGGCGCTTCAAGGAGTGGCTACCTTGGCCCATCCACGTCCCGGTTCCACTCAAGCGTTCAACCTCTGGCCGGAACCTCGGGCTGTGCTCAGGCCTCGAAGCGGGCGTGCACCGCGGCGCTGAGGGTGATCCGCTCGGGCGCCAGTTCGATCGCGTCGGCCTTCGCGGGGCGGGCCTGGGCAAAGACCAGCGGGGCGGACTCCGCGGACGTGCTGGCAGCGCCGCCCAGCAGGCCGGGGTCGGCCAGTTCCCGTAGCGCGGGCTCCCCACAACCGGCGGCACGCGCCATCACGGCGGCGCGGCGACGGGCGTCGTCGATGGCCCTGCCCAGCACCTCGTCCTGGTGGCGGGTGCGGGTGGCTTCGGTGAGTTCCCAGGCGACGTGGCCCAACTGGATCTCCGGGGATTCGCCCCAGACGGCGGTGAACGCGGACAGGGCGGCGGCATTGCGGAAGGTGATCCGCACGGCGACGCTGGCGCGGTGCGAGCTCCCCGACGGCTGGCCGTTCTGGTCGAAGCGCTGCTCGGCCCAGACCTGCGGCGCCTGCACCACATGTCGCTCGACGGGGGAGTCCGGGGTGGCACCCCGTCGCTTCAGTTCGCGCAGCAGGTCGTTGGTGCGCTGCTGGACGTGTTGCAGGGCAGCGGCGCGATCCTCGTCGACGGCGACGACGTCCAGGTGCAGGGTGCCGAGCTCGGCGGGCAGTTCCACCAGGTGCTGGCCGACAACGGTGATGATCATGGCTCCAGACTACGGATCAGGCGGCCAACCGAATGTGCTGTTCGGGGTGGACGGCGGGCAGGTCGTGCACGCTGCTGCGACGCAGCCGTACGGCCTCTGCCTGACGGCGTCGATTGCCCCCCAGACGATCGAACAGGGCGAGCAGCAGCACCAGCGGTGCCATCAGCACGGGTACCGCAAACCAGATCAACACGAGCACTGCAACCGCGGCGGCCATTCCCAGGAAAGTCATCATGACTCCAGTCAAGCTGTGAGGGGCCTGTGAGCACATCGGCTACGTGGTTGGTCTTTGCTGCTACCCATGGGGGAAGCCGGTTCGAGCAGTTCATCCCGCAGTCGTAGGGGAAGTGACCTGGTGGTGTGCTTTCCTGCTCGTTGTCACCGATGGAAGCCAGGACCAAGATCATTTCAATAGATGCACCACCTGTGCTCCCAGCGTCCACTTGTGGCAGCGCCCACATCCTAGGAGCGGGCCCGGGCCACGGTGGGCAGCACCTAGTCTGGCTGCATGCCCGCACTTCGTTCCCGCACCACCACCCACGGCCGCAACATGGCCGGAGCCCGCGCCCTGTGGCGCGCCACCGGCATGACCAATGACGACTTCGGCAAGCCGATCGTCGCCATTGCCAACTCCTTCACCCAGTTCGTGCCCGGCCACGTCCACCTCAAGGACATGGGACAGCTGGTCGCCGGAGCCGTCGCGGAGGCGGGCGGCGTCGGCCGCGAGTTCAACACCATCGCCGTCGATGACGGGATCGCGATGGGCCACTCCGGCATGCTCTACAGCCTGCCCAGCCGCGAGGTGATCGCCGACAGCGTCGAGTACATGGTCAATGCGCACCAGGCCGACGCGCTGGTCTGCATCTCCAACTGCGACAAGATCACCCCCGGGATGCTGCTGGCGGCGCTGCGGCTGAACATCCCCACCGTCTTCGTCTCCGGCGGCCCGATGGAGGCCGGCAAGGCCACCATCAAGGACGACGGCACCGTCACCCGGCTGGACCTGATCGACGCCATGATCAAGTCCGTCGACGACAATGTTTCCGACGCCGAGATCGGCACCATCGAGGAGAATGCCTGCCCCACCTGCGGCTCCTGTTCCGGCATGTTCACCGCCAATTCGATGAACTGTCTGACCGAGGCGCTGGGGCTGTCGCTGCCCGGCAACGGTTCGACGCTGGCCACGGCCGCCGCCCGCAAGGAGCTCTTCCTTGAGGCCGGTCGGCTGGTGGTCGAGCTGTGCAAGACCTATTACGAGGGTGACGACGATTCGGTGCTGCCGAAGAGCATCGCCACCAAGCCGGCGTTCGCCAATGCGATGCGGCTGGACATTGCGATGGGCGGCTCCACCAACACGATCCTGCACCTGCTGGCCGCGGCCCAGGAGGCCGGCGTCGACTTCGACCAGGACGACATCGACGCCCTGAGCCGCGTCACCCCGTGCTTGGTGAAGGTGGCCCCCAACACCACCAACTACTACATGGAGGACGTGCACCGGGCCGGCGGCATCCCCGCGATCCTGGGCGAGCTGCACCGCGCCGGGATGCTGGAAACGGATGTGAGCTGCGTCCACTCGTCGTCGATGCAGCAGTGGCTGGACGACTGGGACATCCGCTCCGGAAAGGCCAGTGACAAGGCGATCGAGCTGTACCACGCCGCTCCCGGCGGGGTTCGCACCACCGAGGCCTTCAGCTCCACCAACCGCTGGGAGTCGCTGGACACCGATGCGGAGAATGGTTGCATCCACTCCGTCGAGCACGCATACACCATCGAAGGTGGCCTGGCGGTGCTCAAGGGCAACCTGGCGCCCGACGGCTGCATCGTGAAGACCGCGGGCGTGCCCGAGCACCAATGGCAGTTCACCGGCCCCGCAAAGGTGGCCGAATCCCAGGAGCAGGCCGTCGAGATGATCCTGGGCGGCCAGATCGTCGAGGGCGACGTGGTGGTGGTCCGCTACGAGGGCCCCAAGGGTGGCCCCGGCATGCAGGAGATGCTCTACCCGACCTCCTACCTGAAGGGGGTCGGGCTGGGCCCCAAGTGCGCGCTGATCACCGACGGCCGGTTCTCCGGCGGCTCCTCGGGCCTGAGCGTCGGGCACGTCTCCCCGGAGGCGGCCTCCGGCGGCCCGATCGGCCTGGTGCGTGACGGTGACATCATCACCTTCGACATCCCCAACCGCAGCGTCAGCGTCGAGCTCAGCGACGCGGAGCTGGCCACCCGGCGTCAGGAGCAGGACCAGACGGGCTGGCAGCCGAAGGACCGGGACCGTCAGGTCTCGGCCGCGTTGAAGATCTTCGCCAAGTTCGCCCAGTCGGCGGACAAGGGGGCGGCCCGCAAGGTTGACTGACTGGTGCCCGGCGTCGCCTCCGGTGAGGCGCCCAGAGCCATGGAAAGGGCCTCGTGCAGCAATGCACGAGGCCCTTTCGTGTCCGGCCAGGCAGTGGTGACGGATCCGGCCGATGCGTCCCTTCCCCTTCGATCCCACCAACCAATCGTCACCCGGCTGATGCGCAGCGCCCCCAGCCCAGCTGTCGCCGGGGGCCACTGCGGGTGGATCGTCGTGAAGCGGACCATCCCGGGCCTTCGACCGAAGACCCGTTCCTCCATTGTTGCCCCTTGGCCGCGGCGACACGCAAGTCGACGGGTGAACTTTCGGGGGTGAATCTCGGTGTCCACCGCCGGGTCCACAAGCGCCCCGGCGTTTCCCACAAGACGACGGCCGTCATCCACAGAGCCTGTGGACGACGGCCGTCGCAGATGGTCAGGCTGGTGCGGGTCAGAGCCGGTCGAAGGCGCTCCGGCCGGTGACCAGGGTGACGCAGACCAGGATCAGGCCGGCGGCGGCGCAGTGCCCGGCCGCCCACCACATGTCGACGCCCTTTTCGGCCATCACCTGGCCGAGCACGAATTCCAGGGCGAACAGGCCCAGCATCGTGGCCAGCACGGGGCGCAGCGTCGGCTGGCTCCAGCCCTTGCGGGCCAGGGCGAACAGGCCCAGGGCCACGGCGACGGCGAAGACCAGCCGGAAGACCTGCAGGCCGACGGCCTCGTCCTGGCTGACGATCCGCCACATCGGCCACCCGACGACGGCGGTGAAGGAGCCCTTGCCGGCCACCACGATGCCCAGCAGGTGCAGCACGACGACGCCGGCCATGCACTCGAAGGCCAGCTTGGACAGGGGGGTCCAGTGCCAGCGCGGCGCACCTCGATGCACCGACAGGGTGACCAGGGTGGTGGCCATCAGCACGGTGAGGGCGCCGAACAGGTCGATCACCGCCAGCGGCTTGGAGATGCCACCGTTGAGCACCACCATGCGACCGAGCAGGGCCGACAGGATGGCGCCGACCACGGCGGCCCACGGCAGCCAACGCACCATGGGACGCACCTTGCGGACCCGCAGGGCGGTGATGGCGGCGGCCAGCAGCACGAAGCCGGTGCTGGCGGCGATGATCCGGTGGCCGAACTCGATGATGTCGTGCACCTCGGCCTCCGGCCCGAAGTGGCCGGGGTAGCAGCCGGGCCAGGTGGGGCAGGCGAAGCCGGAGCCGGTGGCGGAATTGATGCTTCCGGTGATCACGGTGGCGATGCCGAAGATGGCGGCCAGCCGGAAGAGCAGCCGGACTGCCGGGCTGGTCTCGGCGGGCTGCGCGTCGCTGCGCTGCTGCAGTGAGACGGAAGGAGTCGCTGTGGACATGACCTGGTTTCCTGTTGTCGGGAGGGATGTGCTCGCGGTGAGCATTCCGCCTCACCCTATGCAGCGGCTCGGCCGAGCCGTTCGCCGGGGTCGACAATCGTTGAGCTTTCTCCCACCGGGCCGCTGGCTCGCCAGCGGGGTTGGCAGGCCAGCACGGTCCCGGAGCTGGTCAGGGGGTCTTTGCCCGCGCTCAGCCGAACAGCGTCGCCGAATCCAGCACCGTGATCTGCGGCGCATAGAGCCCCATCACCTGCAGCGCCGCGACGTGGTTCTCGTCGGAGGATCCGGCGCAGGCGTCGGACACGACGGTGACCGTGCAGCCCGCATCCGCCGCGGCCAGGGCAGTGGAGATCACGCAGCAGTCGGTGGACACCCCGGCCAGCACCAGGTGCGGATGATCGCCGGTGACGCCGGCCAGCTGCGGCCCCCACTTGCCGAAGGTGTTCACGTCCACCGGGGGACGGTCGGTCAGGTCGGTCGCGGTGGGCACCAGCTCGAAGAGCGGGTCATCGTCGGGCTGGTCCGCGAAGGGCCAGGCCTGGAAATAGGCCTGCCAGGAGCCGGCCCGGTCTTTCCCGGGCAGCCACCGGGTGAGCACCACCCGGTCTCCACAGTGGGCGGCCAGTCGGGCCACCACCGGCGCGGTCTGCTCGAAGCGAGGGGCGCACCACTGGCTCACCGGATCGGCAAAGATCTTCTGGTGGTCGATCACCACCAGCCAGGCGTCGTCGGGAATCATGCCCGCTCCTCCTGTCGCCTGACGGTGCCTCCGTTGAGCACCAGGTGGCCCACAAAGCCCAGCAGCAGCGCGATGATCACGCCGAGGTTGGCCCAGGGCCAGGTGCCCTCCCAACCGTCGGGCCCGTGGTGGCCCAGCTTCAGCGGCTCCAGCAGGTAACCCTGCCAGTTGTTGTAGGCGGCGTCGCTGAACTGGTTGATCACCAGCCCCCAGCCGATCACCGAGGCCAGCACCATCGTGCCGATCGCGGCCCAGTTGAAGGCGCCGTAGCGGCCGCTGGAGTCGAAGAGCGCGGCGTCGTCATAGGGGCGCTTGCGCAGCACGATGTCGGCGATCATGATTCCCGCCCAGGCCGAGAGCGGCACGCCCAGCGTCACCAGGAAGCTCTGGAAGGGGCCGATGAAGTCCTGCGCGAAGAAGACGACGTAGATGGTGCCGATGGTCAGGATGATCCCGTCGAAGGCGGCCGCGGCCGGACGGGGAATCTGGATCCCCAGGCTGAGCAGCGTCAGACCCGACGAGTAGATGCCCAGCACCGCGCCGGAGATCAGGGTCAGCACCGCCACCAGCAGGAAGGGCAGCAGCGCCCAGTTGGGCAGCAGGGTGGCCAGCGCACCGATCGGATCGCCCTGGATCGCGGTCGACAGGTCTGAGGAGGTGCCGGCCAGCAGCAGGCCGAAGACCACCAGGATCAGCGGCGCGACCGACCCACCAAAGGTGTTCCAGAAGACCAGCTTGCCCGCGGAGGCGTCTCGCCGCTGGTAGCGGGACCAGTCGGCGGCAATGTTGATCCAGCCCAGGCCGAAGCCGGTCATCACCATCACCAACGCGCCGATGGTGGACTGCACCGAGCCGCTGGGCAGCGCGGACACGGTGGGCCAGGAGATGTGCTTGAGCGTCATCGCCATGAAGACGATGGTGAAGGCGCCGGTGATCCAGGTCAGGATCGACTGGATCTTCATGATGGTGTGGTAGCCGAGCACCGAGGCCACCACGATGAAACCGGCGATCACCACACAGGCGATGATCTTGGTGGTGGTGCCGTGGCTCCAGCCGAGCCGGTCGAAGATCGTCGCCGTCGCCAGCGTCGCCGTGATGGTCAGCGAGGTCTCCCAACCGATCGAGGTCAGCCAGCTGATGATGCCCGGCACCTTCTGCCCCTGCACCCCGAAGGCAGCCCGGGAGAGCACCATGGTGGGCACCGAGCCGCGCTTGCCTGCGATCGCGATCACCCCGCAGAGCGCGAAACTCAGCACGATGCCCAGCACACCAACAATCAGCGCCTGCCAGAAGGAGATGCCGAAACCCAGCAGGTAGGCGCCGTAGGTCAACCCGAAGACGCTGACATTGGCCGCGAACCAGGGCCAGAACAGGTCGTGCGGGTTCGCCGTGCGCTCGGAATCCGGCACGACGTCGATGCCCTGCATCTCGACAAGGCGGGAGGAAGCGGTGGCCTGCTCGGCCACCTGCGGTGTGCTCGACATGGCGACATCATTGCACCGGCCGCTGACAATTCTGCGCAGGGCACGACGGCGGGACGTTTCGACGTGGTTAACCCGGATGTTGCCGAAGCCTCCTACGGTCGTCGCCATGCGTACCCCACGAATCACCACCCTTGCCCTGGCCGCGAGCCTCGCCGTTGGCGTCGTCGCAGCCACCGCCCCGGCCCAGGCCGCGCCCACCGGACATCCCCTGCCGAGCAAGAAGAAGACGCCGCGTACGGATCCCGACGTCCGCTTCGCAACCTTCAACGCGTCGCTGAACCGCGGCGCCGCCGGAGACCTGGTCAAGGACCTCGCCACGCGCGACAATGCGCAGGCCCAGACCATTGCCGAGATCATCCAGCGGGCCAATCCCGACGTCGTGCTGGTCAACGAATTCGACTATGTGGAGGGCGGCAAGGCCGCCGAACTCTTCCGCGACAACTACCTGGCGGTCAGTCAGAACGGGGCCGGGAGTGCCCACTACCCCTATTACTACGTCGCCCCGGTGAACACCGGTGTTCCGTCGGGTCATGACCTGAACAAGGACGGCAAGACCGGCGGCCCCGACGATGCCTGGGGCTTCGGGCTGTTCCCCGGCCAGTACGGCATGGTGGTCTACTCCAAGTACCCGATCGACCAGCACAGCATCCGCACCTTCCAGAACTTCCGCTGGCAGGACATGCCCGGCGCGCTGCTGCCCGACGACCCGAAGACCGCCGCCGCGGGCGACTGGTACTCCCGCGAGGAGCTGGCCAGTTTCCCGCTGAGCAGCAAGTCGCACTGGGACCTGCCGATCATGATCGGCACCAAGCGGGTGCACCTGCTGGCCTCCCACCCGACCCCGCCGGTCTTCGACGGGCCGGAGGATCGCAATGGCCGTCGTAACCACGACGAGATCCGGCTCTGGGCGGACTACATCGCCGGCGGCAAGCGGGCCAGTTACCTGTATGACGACCAGGGACGCCGTGGTGGGCTCAAGCGCGGCGAGCGCTTCGTGATCGCCGGCGACCAGAACTCGGACCCCCGGGACGGTGACTCGCTGCCCGGCGCCATCCAGCAGCTGCTGGACCATCGTCGCGTCAATTCCGCCAGCATCCCCGCCAGCGAGGGCGGCCCGGAGGCGTCGCGGCTGCAGGGGCAGGCCAATGCCACCCACACCAGCGATCCGCGCTTCGACACGGCAGATTTTGGGGATGCCATCGGCAGTTCGGGCAACATGCGCGCCGACTACGTGCTGCCCAGCCGCAACCTCACAATCCTGGATTCGGCGGTCTTCTGGCCGACGCAGGCCGATCCGCTGTCCCGGCTGACCGGCACCCACCCCTTCCCGAGCAGCGACCACCGGCTGGTCTGGGTGGACGTGAAGCTGCGTCACCGGCTGGCACGCTGAGGGCCCCTCGACAGGCTCGGGGATCGTGGTTGGGTCAGGCTCGGGGATCGTGGTTGCATCGGGCTCGGCGCCCGGGTAATCGCGGCGGCCGGGCCTGTCGAGGCCTGGGTTACTTGCTGCGGGTGACCGGCGGCTCGGCCGACCAGGGGAAGACGATCCACTTGTCCGTCTTCGCCCAGACATAGTCCGGGTCGACGATCGTGGTGGGCTTGGCGTAGAGCACGACGCTCTTCACCTCGGCGCCGAAGCCCTCCAGCAGCTTGATCACCAGATCGAGCGTGCGGCCGGAGTCCGCCACGTCGTCGACCACCAGCACCCGCTTGCCCTGAATCGAGTCGGTGTCCAGCAGGGGAGCGAGCAGCACCGGATCGGGCAGGGTCTCGTGCACGTCGGTGTAGAACTCGACATTGATCGCGTCGGTGAGCTTGGTGCCCATCGCATAGGTGAGGGCTCCGCCGGGCAGCATGCCGCCGCGGGCCACCGCAATGATGATCTCCGGATCGAAGCCGGAATCCACCACCTGCTGGGCGAGCTCCCGGGAGGCATCCCCGAAGCCCTGCCAGGTGAGAACTTCCTTGTCGGCGAGGTCGCTGGAATCCGCGTGATAGGCAGTCATGCGGGAAGCCTACTGGCCCGGGTGGCCGGGCTTCGCGTCGGGGAAGGTGAGCTGCACGAACAGGGCGTCCAGCCAACGGTCGAATTTGCGGCCCACCTCGGGCAGCCGTCCCACCGGGACGAAGCCGAGCTTTTCATGGAAGGCCACCGACGCCTCATTGTTCGCGTCCAGGACCCCGATCATGGCGTGCACGCCGTCCCCGCGGGCCCGGTCGATCAGGGCCAGCATCAGCATCCGGCCGACGCCCAGGGCCCGCTGGCCGTCGGCGACGTAGATGCTGTGCTCCACGGTCTGGCCGTATCCGGCCTTGTCCCGGAAGGTTCCGAAGGAGGCGAAGCCCAGCACCCGGCCCTCGTCCTCGGCCACCAGCACCGCCTGGTTGCGGTTGCGTCGCTCCTCCAGCCACGCCCGTCGATTCTCCACGCTCACCGGCTCCAGGTCATAGCTGGCCGTGGTGCCCACCCCCGCGTCGTTGTAGATGTCGGTGATGGCCTCGAGATCCGCCTCCCGTGCAGGTCGGATGGTGATGGTGGCAGTGGGCGGAACGTCATGCGCTGACATGGGGCCCACTCTAGTGCCGAGCCAGTGCCCGGATCCGCAGCCAGGGCAGGTCGACGATGAGTGGGTGCCGCCGCGTCGTGCGACGGCACCCACCTGCTCACGGGACGCTGGATCGTTCAGCGTCGGGCCAGCCGAACGGCCAAAGCGTCGGCAGTGGCGTAGGCGCCGCACTGGCCCACCGTCTCCTCCCCGCGCAGCGTCGCGCAGTTGTGGTCCTCACCCCGGCTGCGCACGACCAGCCAGGTGAGGCGGTTCCCCACCTGGACGACGGTCGCGTCCTCGAAGTCCAGCGAGCGCTTGCCCACGTGGCGTCGCGAAGCGTCGGCAGCAATGGCGTTCACCGTCGCCCCCTTGGCGGCGCGCACGGTGGCCCGCCGCAGGGGCAGACGTCCGGACACGGCACCGACGGTGCTGTTCGTGTCGGTGTCGGTGACGCAGTCCCGGTAGGAGTCCAAGATGCTGTCGCGCGCCGCCCTGGCCAGCTTGGTGGTGCGGAAGTCGAGCACCACCTGGGTGGTGCTGATCTGCTTGAAGTCCCGGACCCAGATGCTGCGTTGGCCCAGTCGGGTGGGCTGCTGGCACAGCGAGAACCGGGCCGGCAGGCGCGTGGCCTTCCGGGTGGTGGCCTTGCCCACGGGTCGTCCCGGACGGGGGACCGGGGACAGGTCCGGGGCGGTGGCCAGGTTGCGGGCGGTGGGCCTGGGCAGTTCCTGCGACCTCGGGGCTGCCTGGCCGGGAGTGGCTGCCAGCCCGGACGTGGCCAGCAGGGCCATGCTCGCGACGGTGACGGCGGCACGCCGACGGGTGATGCGGTTCATGGTGTCCTCCTTGGAGTGTGACCGGACGGTCCGGCACCTCCTCACCCATCCCTACGGATCGGGCCTCGCGGAGGTTGAGTGCCAGCGGGAACTTTCTGCGGCGAGCGGTTGGCAAGTCAGCGGGACAACCGCGTGGCCACGGCCTGGGCGGAGGCGAAGGCGCCGCAGGCCCCCACCGTGTCGCTTGGAGTCAGGCCGCAGTTCTGCTCCTCACCGCCCACCTGGGACAGCCAGGTGAGTCGGTTGCCGACCTGCACGATGACCGACTCCTCATGGCGTGCCTGGGCGTTCTCCCCCTCTGCCTTCCAGGAGGGGTTGGCCACCACGGCCACGACGGGCTGGAAGGCCGGTTGTTGGACCGGCAAGGTCTTGCCCGTCCACTCGTCGACAGTGCCTGCATGACGGCCGCAGTCGCGGTACCAGCCGAGGATGCGCTGTCGGGCGGCGGTGGCGTCCTGCGGGCTGGAGAAGCCGAGCACGGCCGCGGTCACCCGGGCATCCTTGAACTCTCGCACCCGCAGCGACTCCTGTCCCAGTTGTGGATGGGGCTGGCAGAGCGTGGGGCTGCCACCCCAGAGTCCGTCGGGATGGTCCACCGGCTGCCCCAGCGGCAGGCTGTAGGTGCCCATCGGAGCGAGGTCGCTTGCTGTGGGCAACTGCTCGGCTCCGACCGCTGGTAGGGGCGACGGCGCCGTGGCGGACGGTGTCGAGAGGCTCTCGAGCCTGGTCTGGTCGTCGCGGGAGCGGTGTACCACGACCAGCGTGGTCACGAGGACCGCGAGACCGACCAGGATCGCCACGAGCCCGAGCGCCAGTCGACGCCGCCGCAGGCGGCCACGCGCCTCGGTGACGGCTCGAGCGGCGGACGCGTCGCTGCCGACGGGATCCACGGCGCCCAGCAGGCGTCGCAGCTCGCCTTCGTCGATCTGGCTCATCGTGGGCTCTCCGTTGGTTGTGGTTCTTGGCTGCGCAGCCGGGACAGAGCCCGGGAACAGGTGGACTTCACGGTGCCACGGCTGACGCCCATCTCCTCGGCCACCTCCGCCTCGGACAGGTCAGCGTAGTAGCGCAGCACCACCATGGTGCGCTCCCGTGTCGAGAGCCCCGCCAGCTGGCGCACGATCGCGTCGCGATCGTCCACGGAGCTGTACTGGTCACCGGACTGGGGGTCCGTGTCGGACTCGGCCTCATGTCCTGACAGTGGGTCGCGACGTGACCGACGCCATCGGTCGGTGGCGAGGTTGGTCATGACCCGGCGGGCGTAGGCGAAGGCGGTTGCCTCCTCGATGCGATCCCAGGCCAGATAGGTGCGGACCAAGGTTTCCTGCAGCAGGTCCTCGGCTGCGTGCCGATCACCGATCAGCATCACCGCCAACCGGCCAAGCCAGTCCCGCTCGTCCTCCACGAAGGCCGTGAAACGAGACTCCTTGTCCGCAGGGAGGTGCTCCGTGCCGTAACGCGGTGGCATGCTTTCCATGATACGGCAGACCCCGGTACCCTTCAGCAACTGCCGACTCACCTCCCCCGAAGGATGGCCAGACGTGAAGGACCAGCTCACCCGCTCCCAGCGTCTGGAATCGCTGGAGTACAACCACGCGCACACCCGGCTGCTGGTCGGTTCCGGCATCGGCTGGGCACTCGACGCGATGGACGTCGGGCTGATCAGCTTCGTGATGGCCGCGCTGACCGTGCAGTGGAAGCTCAGCCTGCACCAGACCAGCTGGCTTGGCTCTATCGGCTTCGTCGGTATGGCGCTGGGTGCCTCCCTGGGTGGGCTGCTGGCGGATCGGATCGGCCGACGCCAGGTCTTTGCCGCGACGCTGCTGGTCTACGGCCTGGCCACCGCCGCCTCGGCCCTGGTCTCCGGGATCGCCGCCCTGATGGCGCTGCGCTTCATCGTCGGCTTGGGCCTGGGCGCAGAACTCCCGGTGGCCTCGACGCTGGTCAGCGAGTTCGCGCCGGCCAAGATCCGCGGCCGGATGGTGGTGGCGCTGGAGGCCTTCTGGGCGGTCGGCTGGATGATGGCGGCGCTGCTGGGATACCTGGTCATTCCGCACAGTCACAACGGCTGGCGCTACGCCCTGGCGGTCGGGGTCGTCCCCACCCTCTACGCCGCCGTGATCCGGCGGCACCTGCCCGAGAGCGTGCGCTTCCTGGAGTCCAAGGGGCGCGACGACGAGGCGGAGGCCGCCGTTCGTGGTTTCGAGGATGCGGCCAAGGTGCGCCCCGCGGGGGAGGATCGCGAGCCGGCCACCCCGGTGGTCGATGACCTGGCCGAGCCCACCGGCCCGCAGAACATCTGGTCCAGACGGCTGCGGCTGCGCACCGCGGCGTTGTGGATCGTCTGGTTCTGCATCAACCTGAGCTACTACGGGGCCTTCATCTGGATCCCGTCGCTGCTGGTCAAACAGGGTTTCAGCATCGTCAAGTCCTTCGAGTTCACCCTGATCATGACGCTGGCGCAGTTGCCCGGTTATGCCCTGGCGGCCTGGCTGATCGAGGCCTGGGGCCGGCGCGCCACCCTGGCGAGCTTCCTGTTCGGCTCCGCACTGGCGGCCCTGGCCTATGGCCATGCCGGAAGCCACACCGAGATCCTGGCGGCGGGTTGCGCGCTGAGCTTCGCCAACCTGGGTGCCTGGGGTGCTCTCTACGCCATCGGCCCGGAGATCTACCCGACGTCGATCCGCGGAACCGGCACCGGGGCGGCCGCCGCCTTCGGCCGGATCGCGTCGATCGCCGCGCCGCTGCTGGTGCCGGTGCTGATTGCCCAAGGAGGCAATGGGCTGGCCTTCACCGTCTTCTCCGCCGCCTTCGCCGTCGCGGCGCTGGCCTGCTTCGCGCTGCCGGAGGCCCGCAACCGGAGTCTGGGCCGGGTCTGACGCGTCGTTGCGCCGAGTCTGCTCGGGGATCGCGCCCAACCGGCCCGTCCCAGATGAATCCGAGCTGACAACTGCGCAACAACTCGCCCCCGACCGGGAAATCCGGGGCAGAGTGGGCTCATGGGACAGATGACAGTGACGTTTCTGGGCGGCGCCGGCACCGTGACCGGCTCGAAGCACCTGGTGACCATCGGGGAGCGACGGGTGCTCGTTGACGCGGGCCTCTTCCAGGGTGAGAAGAAGTGGCGGGAACAGAACTGGGCCAAGTTCCCGGTGGATCCGGGCAGCATCAGTGACCTGGTGCTGACCCACGCCCACCTGGACCACTGCGGCTACATCCCCGCCCTGGTCAAGAACGGCTTCAGCGGCACCATCTGGGCCACGCCGGAGACCATCGAGCTGGCCGAGATCGTGCTGATGGATTCCGCGCACCTGCAGGAGCAGGACGCCAAGGATGCCAAGGAGGGCGGCTGGTCCAAGCACAATCCGCCGCTGGCGCTATACACCCAGGAGGACGTGCAGGACACCATGCGGCTCTTCCGGCCGATGGACTTCGACGTCGACACCGACCTGCGCGACGGCCTGACCGGCCGCTTCACCCGCGCCGGGCACATCCTGGGATCGGCCTGTCTGAACCTGACCCACGAGGGGCGCAGCGTGCTCTTCAGCGGAGACCTCGGCCGGCACGACCACCCGGTGCTCAAGCCGCGCGGCATCCCGCAGGGCGCCGACTATGTGCTGATGGAAGCCACCTACGGTGACCGGGAACACCCCGAGCCGGAGGGGCTGCCGCACGAGCTCTTCGCCGAGACCATCCGCAAGACCGTCGCCCGCGGCGGCTCCGTGCTGGTGCCCGCCTTCGCCGTCGACCGCACCGAGGCGGTGCTCAAGGTGATCACCGAGATGCGCAAGGACGGCCGGATCCCGGAGGTACCGGTCTTCGTGAACTCGCCGATGGCGCTGGCCGCGCTGAAGGTCTACCAGAACTCCGACGAGCTGCACCCCGGCCTCAAGCCCGAGGACTTCGCCGACCTGCCCCACCTGCGGGAGGTGAAGAGCGTCGAGGAGTCCAAGGCGCTGAACAACCCGAAGTTCCCGTGCATCATCATCTCCTCGTCGGGGATGGCGACGGGCGGCCGGGTTGTGCACCACCTGGAGGCGATGCTGCCCGAGGACAAGCACTCCGTCGTGCTGACCGGCTACCAGGGGGTCGGCACCCGCGGACGGGCGCTGCTGGACGGCGCCAAGCAGCTCAAGATGCACGGCCGCTACGTGCCGGTGCGCGCCAGCATCGTGCAGGACCAGGAGTTCAGCGTGCACGCCGACTGCTCCGACCTGTTGGACTGGCTGCGCGACCTGCCCCACAAGCCGCGCACCGTCTTCCTGGTGCACGGCGAGCCGGATTCGGCCGAGGCCCTCAAGGAGCGGATCGTCACCGAATTCGGGATCACCTGCGTGGTGCCGAAGTTCGGCGAGGTGGTCAGCGTCGAATCCGGGCAGGGCAGTACCCCGGCGCCCGAGGTGAGCGCACCCGAGCAGGTGGGCTCCCCGGTGGTGATCCCGCCGCGGCCGGCGCCCGAACTGGGCGGGGCGTCGGGGCGTGGCCTGACTCCGCTGCAGCTGGCCAATCGACTGGCCCGGGCACTGGAAGCCGGCGACGGTGCCCAGCTGGCCGGCCTGGTCACCGGGCCGGTGCGTCGCGAAGGTGCCGACGTCGATCTGGGGGAGTGGGCCGGTGGCCTGCGCGGCTTCGAGCTGGTGGATCTGCTGGATTCCGGCCGACGCGCGGTGGCTCGCGGCCGGGTCGCCCAGCGGGATGTGGTGCTCTTCCTGCAGCTCGAGGACGACGCCATCACCGCGGTGGAGCAGGTGGGAGCTGGGCTCTGACCACAACCCAACCCGGGCTCCCGCTCCGACACGGTGCCATGATGAGTGAAGGATCAAGAAACACTGACCGGAGATGACTCACATGGCAAACCCCCACGCCGAGGGCGCTGACGCCCAGCCCATGCCGCACGGTGGACGGGGGAGCCTCAGCGCCCAACGGGCTCGCCATCAGGCGATCGCGGAGGCGGTGATCAAGCGCGGGTCGATCAAGGTGGACGCACTGGCCGCCGCCACCGGGGTCAGCCTGATGACCATCTATCGTGATGTCGCCGCGCTGGAGGAGGCTGGCATCGTGCAGCGTCAGCGGGGTCAGGTGCTGGCGGTGGCCGGCAGCCTGCAGGAGGCGGCGGCCGGCTTCCGGTTGGAGCAGAATGCCGACGTCAAGGGCGCGATGGCGGCGGTCCTGGCGCCGCTGGTCAAGCCCGGCAGTTCGCTGATCCTGGACGACTCCACCTCCGGCGTGTGGTTGTTGCGCGCCCTGGACGTGGTCTCCCCGCTGACCGTGGTGACCAATTCGCTGCTGGTTGCCCAGGAGGTGGAGCGGCGCGACGATCTGCGGCTGATCGTCGCGGGCGGGGAGTACCAGCCGTGGGCCCAGGCCCTGATGGGCCCCACCACGGTGGCCACGCTGGAGGCGATGCATGCGGACCTGTGCGTGTTGAGCGCCTCCGGGGTCGTCGACGACCACTGCATGCACCCCTATGAGGACGTGGTCAGCGTCAAGAAGGCGATGCTGGCTGCGGCCAGCACCAAGGTGCTGATGCTGGATCACACCAAGTTCAAGCGACAGGCCCTGCACAGCTTCGCCCATCTGCGGGACTTCGACATCATCGTGGTGGATGCCCGGACCCCGCTCGAGACCCGCCGCCGACTGGAGGCAATGGGCGTTCGGGTGCTGGTCTCGGGAATCTGACCACTACTCCACGCGGCACCTGCACGTTGATGCAAGGACGGCTGGATTCACATTCTTGATGGGATTTGCGTCAGCGGCGGTGATAGTTTCGTGCCCGGATGGCAGGGACCTGCCCTCCAAGCAGCGCTGCTGAAGGGAGACCCCATGGGGTACCGAGTCGTGGTGGGCGCCGACATTGCCGGCGTCGCGTACAAGGACCTTGTCAAGGCCGATCTGGAAGCCGACGAGCGCATCGACGAGGTGATCGACGTGGGCGTCCAGGCGGGCGAGGACGTCGACTACCCGCACATCGGCGTGAAGGCCGCGCAGGTGGTGGCCGCCGGGGATGCCGACCGGGCGGTGCTGGTCTGTGGCACCGGCATGGGCATGGCGATCAGCGCCAACAAGGTGCCCGGCATTCGCGCCTGCACCGCGCACGACTCCTTCTCCGTCGAGCGTCTGGTGCTCTCCAACGACGCCCAGGTGCTCTGCCTCGGCGCCCGGGTGATCGGACCGCACCTGGCCCGACGCCTGGCCAAGGAATTCTTCGGCTACCAGTTCGACCAGAATTCCGCCTCGGCCCCCAAGGTGGCCGCCATCACCGACTACGAGCACAGCCTCGGAGCCGACCCCAGGCCCGGAGCCCCCGGCGCCTGCTGACAGCATTGTCACCAGCATCATCCCCGCCGCGTCGTAGCGGCCGTCACTGAAGGAACAACGATGTTCACTGCTTCACTCGGTATCTTCCTGTTCGGCCTGTTGGCCGCAGCGGCAGGCGGATACATCGGCGCCGCCATCGGCGGCAACTTTGCCTTCGTCCTGACCGGCATCTGTGTGATCTTCGCCTGGGGGATCTTCGCGGGCACCGGCTCCGACTGGGGCTTCAGCTATGTCGCCTTCGGACCCTTCGCCGGGCCCTATGTGATGTTCGCCGGTGGCGCCGCAGCCGCCGCCTATGCCTGGCACAAGGGCTATCTGGAATCCGGCAAGGACATCAACTCCGCGCTGGCGGGGCTGGGCAAGACCGACGTGCTGCACGTCGGTGCGGCCTTCGGCGTCTTCGGCTACCTGTTCAAGGCCTTCGTCGTGGACAACATCCCGTGGTTCGGCACGCACACCGACGGCGTGGCCTTCACCGTGGTCACCTCGGCCCTGATCGCCCGGGTGCTGTTCGGCAAGCGCAAGGACGGCGTGGGTTCCAACTCGATCATCGACGCGGACAAGTTCAACCAGGGTGCCAAGGGTTTCATGGGCAAGATCGCTCCCCGCGAGGATGCCCAGTGGCTGCCCTGGCAGGAGAAGTGGGGCTACCTGGTCAGCCTGGGCTTCTTCTTCGGCGCCGCGGCGGCCGCGGTCGCCATCGTGCTCGGCCACGCCGTCAAGGGTGGTTCCGCCTTCGCCAGCAGCTTCGCCTTCGGCATCTCGGCCATCATCATCCTGTTCCTGATCATGGGCTTCAACATGCCGGTGCAGCACCACATCACGGTGGTCTCCGGTGTGGCCGCGGTCACCTTCCTGCCGATCGTCGCCGGTTCCGGCTTCGACTGGAATGGCGCCTGGACCAGCGCCACCTGGACCTCGGCGGCGATCGCCGTCGTGCTGAGTGGCATCGTCGGCGTCCTGACCGCCTGGCTCGTCGAGTTCTTCGCCCGCGTCTGGTACGACCGCGGTACCACCCACGTCGACCCGCCGGCGTCGGGCATCTGGATCATGACCACCGTGGTCCTGGGCCTTGGCGCCCTGCTCGCCTGAGCACCCCAACCCCCTCACCACAGGAGCACCGGGATGTCCCACGACGTGATCGTCAATCCGACCGCACTGCACGAAGCCTATGTCTTCGACATGGACGGCACCATCTACCTGGGCGACCACCTGTTGCCCGGAGCCGCGCGGATGATCAACGAGCTGCGTCGTCGGGAGATCCCGGTGCGCTTCCTGAGCAACAACCCCACCAAGGATCCCGAGCAGTACGTCGAGAAGCTGGCAAAGCTGGGCCTGCCCACCGACGTCGCCGACATCTCCAACACCGTGGTCACCACCACCCGGTGGCTGCAGTCGCACCACCCCGACGCCAAGCTCTTCTGCATCAGCGAGGAGCCGCTGAAGAAGGCCCTGCGCGCCGCGGGCTTCACCCTGACGGAGGATCCGGAGCAGATCGACATCGTGATCGCCTCCTATGACCGCACTTTCGACTACCGCAAGCTGCAGATCGCCTTCGACGCGATCTGGTTCCACAAGCGGGCCTTCCTGATCCAGACCAATCCCGACCGTTTCTGCCCCTTCCCGGGCGGGCGCGGCGAGCCGGACTGTGCCGCGATCACCGCCGCCATCGAGGCCTGCACCAGTACCAAGTGCGAGGTCAGCCTGGGCAAGCCGTCGCCGATCATGCTCACCGAGGCCCTCGCCGGCCTCGACGTGCACGTCACCAACTGCGTGATGGTTGGGGACCGGCTGCAGACCGACATCCAGATGGCGCTGGACACGGACATGCGCTCCGCCCTGGTGCTCACCGGGGAGGCCACCGCCGACGACGTGCGGGCCCTGGACGACGCCCACCAGCCCACCTATGTGATGGACCGGATCGACCGGCTGCTGCCGCAGTCGGTCTGGGACGAACTCGGCTGGACCGAGGACAACGACCCCGACACCCACTGACCAGCCCTGACCTTGCACTCCCATCCGCACACTTCACAGGAGAAGACATGAGCACCAGTGCCAAGTACGTGGTCGGCATCGACTTCGGCACACTGAGCGGCCGCGCGGCCGTGGTCAGCGTCGCCGACGGTCAGGAGCTGGGCCACGGCGTCAAGGAGTACGGCCACCAGGTGATGGATCGGGCGCTGACGGCCGGTGACGGCCAGGCATTGCCGCCGGATTTCGCGCTGCAGGTGCCCGCCGACTACATCGAGGTCTTGCAGACCGCCGTGCCCGAGGCGGTCAAGGCCTCCGGCGTGGACCCGGCGCAGATCGTCGGCATCGGGATCGACTTCACCTCGGCCACCGTCGTCGCGGCCAAGGCCGACGGCACCCCGCTGTGTGAACTGCCCGAGTTCACCAACCGTCCGCACGCCTACGTCAAGCTGTGGAAGCACCACGGCGGCGTCGCCCAGGCGGAGCGGATCGTGGAGGTGGCCAAGCAGCGCGGCGAGACCTGGCTGTCCCGCTACGGAGGCACACTGAGCTCCGAGATGCTGATGCCCAAGATCCTGGAGACGCTCGAGAAGGATCCGGAGGTCTACGCGGCCACCGACGTCTTCTGTGAGGCGATGGACTGGATCACCTGGCAGATGACCGGCACGTTGAACTTTGCGGCGGGATCCTCGGGTTACAAGCGCAACTACCAGGACGGGTCCTACCCGAGTCGGGAATTCCTGGAGGCCGTCAACCCCGATTTCGGCGGCGCCTTCGAGGAGAAGCAGCGCGGCGAGGTGCTGCCGCTGGGCTCCGAAACCGGCAAGTTGAACGCCACGGCCGCCGGCTGGATGGGCTTGCCGGAGGGGATCAGCGTCTGCATCGGCAACATCGACGCCCACGTCACAGCCGCGGCGGTGCAGGCCGTCGAAGCGGGACAGATGACGGCCATCATGGGTACCTCCAGCGTGCAGATCGCGCTCGGGGAACAGCTCAAGGAGGTTCCGGGCATGTTCGGCGCCGTCGATGGCGGCATCGTCGACGGCCTGTGGGCCTTCGAGTGCGGCCAGACCGCCGTGGGTGACATCTTCGCCTGGTTCGTCAACAACTGCGTCAACGAGCGTTACCGCCGGGCGGCCGACGAGGCCGGCGTCAGCATCCACGACTGGCTGACCCGGCTGGCGGCCGACCAGGAGATCGGCGAGCACGGTCTGATCGCCCTGGACTGGCACAACGGCAACCGCTCGATCCTCAACGACGCCAACCTGTCGGCACTGATCATCGGCCAGACGCTGGGCACGCGGCCGGAGGACACCTACCGCGCACTGCTGGAGGCCACCGCCTTCGGTACCCGCACCATCCTGGACACCTTCCGCAAGAATGGGGTGGAGATCACCGAGATCGTCGCCGCCGGTGGCCTGATCAAGAACAAGTTCCTGATGCAGATGTACGCCGACGTGTGCAAGGTGCCGATCTCGGTAGGGCTGACCGCCCAGCCCGGTGCCCTGGGCTCGGCCGTCTTCGCCGCCGTCGCCGCGGGGGTCTATCCGGATGTGAAGGCCGCGACGATGGCGATGGGCAGCCGCCAGCAGAACGCCTACGTCCCCAACCCCGAGGCCAGCGCGCTGTACGACAAGCTCTACTACGAGTACAGCCTGCTGCACGACGTCTTCGGCAAGGGCGGCAGCAGCATGATGTACCGGCTCAAGGACCTGCGTCGCGACGGCGTGCAGCGGCGCGCCGCCCGCTCCGAGGGGCGCTACACCGAGTTGGACACCTCGCACGAGCAGATCGCCGAGGGCGGCAAGGACTACTTCCCGGTGGCCTGAATCCGAAGCACGTCGCCGACGGCCGTCCTCCGCGGGGCCTTGCCCGCCCGGCCGGGTTCGGCCGTCGGCGCAACCATCCAGACCATGGAGCCAGCACCCCTCCGGCGGCTCTACGATCGATACCAGAACGTCTATGGACAGCACTGACGCACGAGAGGCAATTGTGAACAACTCCCTGAACTGGACCGAGCAGGACGCACGCGCGGTGGACACCGCCCGCATCCTGGCCGCTGACGCCGTCGAGAAGGTTGGCAACGGTCACCCCGGTACCGCCATCTCGCTGGCCCCTCTGGCCTACCTGCTGTACGCCAAGGTGATGAAGACCGACCCCACCGATTCCCTCTGGCTGGGCCGCGACCGTTTCGTGTTGAGCGCCGGGCACTCGTCGCTGACCCAGTACACCCAGCTCTACCTGGCCGGCTGTGACCTGGAGCTGGACGATCTCAAGCAGCTGCGCACCTGGGCCTCCAAGACCCCCGGCCACCCCGAGTACCATCACACCAAGTTCATCGAGGCCACCACCGGCCCGCTGGGCGCCGGCGTCTCGATGGCCGTTGGCATGGCGATGGCGGCCCGCAAGGAGCGTGGCCTGTTCGATCCCGACGCTGCCCCGGGCCAGAGCCCCTTCGACCGCTTCGTCTACGCCATCGCCGGTGACGGCTGCATGCAGGAGGGCGTCTCCAGCGAGGCCTCCTCGCTGGCCGCGACGCAGAACCTGGGCAACCTGATCCTGTTCTACGACGACAACCGGATCTCCATCGAGGGTGACACCAAGATCGCCTTCAGCGAGGACGTGGCGGCGCGCTACGAGGCCTACGGCTGGCATGTGCAGCACGTCGACTTCACCAATGGCGGCACCACCTATGAGGAGAAGATCGAGGAGCTGTACGCCGCGATCGAGGCCGCCCAGGCGGTCACCGACAAGCCGTCGTTCATCAAGCTGACCACCGTGATCGGCTGGCCGCTGCCCACCAAGCAGGGCAAGCACTCGGTGCACGGTGCCAAGATCGGCGCCGAGGAGATCAGCGCGCTGAAGCAGGAACTCAACTTCCCCGACGAGCCCTTCGCCGTCGACCAGGCGGCCGTCGACCACGCCCGCACGAATGCCGCCCAGCGCGGCAAGCAGCTGCGCGACGAGTGGAATGCCAAGTTCGAGGCCTGGCGCAGCGCCAACCCGGACAAGGCGGCCCTGCTGGATCGCGTCGCCGAGCGCAAACTGCCCGAGGGAATCGAGTTCCCGGTCTTCGAGCCCGGCAAGAAGGCGACCCGCGCGGCCTCCGGCGAGGTGCTCAGCGCGCTGGCCAGCCAGCTGCCCGAGCTGTGGGGTGGCTCGGCCGACCTGGCCGGCTCCAACAACACCACCATGAAGGGTGAGCCGTCCTTCCTGCCCCAGGAGCGCTCCAGCGAGGAGTTCACCGGCAATCCGTACGGCCGCACGCTGCACTTCGGCATTCGCGAGCACGCCATGGGCGGCATCGTCAACGGCATCAACCTGTCCGGGCTGACCCGTTGCTACGGCGCCACCTTCTTCGTCTTCGCCGACTACATGCGCCCGCCGGTCCGGCTGGCCGCCCTGATGGGGCTGCCCAGCATCTTCGTCTGGACGCACGACTCGGTGGGCGTCGGCGAGGATGGCCCGACGCACCAGCCGATCGAGCACCTGGCCGCCTACCGCGCGATCCCCAACCTGGCGATCGTGCGCCCGGCCGACGCGAATGAGACCAGCTACGCCTGGCAGGGTGCGCTGCAGCACACCGAGCAGCCGACCGGTTTGGCACTGTCCCGGCAGGACCTGCCGATCGTGGAACGGGGCGAGGGCGCCTTCGCCCCCGCCGAGGGCACCCTGAAGGGCGCCTACGTGCTGAAGGATGCCGCCAATGGCACCCCGCAGCTGATCCTGATCGCCAGTGGCTCCGAGGTGGCCCTGGCCGTCGAGGCCCAGCAGGTGTTGGAGGAGCAGGGCGTGGCCACCCGAGTGGTCTCCATGCCCTGCCAGGAGTGGTTCGACGAGCAGGACGACGCCTACAAGGAGTCCGTGCTGCCCAAGTCCGTCACCAAGCGCGTCTCGATCGAGGCCGGCATCGCACAGGGCTGGGCCAAGTACGTCGGATTCGAGGGTGCCTCGGTCTCGATCGAGGGCTTCGGTGCCTCGGCCAGCGGCAATGTGATGTTCGAGAAGCTCGGCTTCACCGTGGACAACGTCGTCGAGACCGCCAAGAAGGTCCTCGGCTGATCCCAGTGCCCACGCCAGGAGCCACTGCGGCCCGCCCCATCAGGGGCGGGCCGCAGTTGTTGTTGCCACGAGTTGCCAGCCGCGCAACTGGTGGCAAGGCAACCGTGTGCGACAGGTGTCCACCCGAGGATGGAGACATCAAAACCGTCGAGGACGACGGGCTGTCGACCGGCATCGCTGCCGGAAGGAGATCCTCGGATGAAGAAACTGTCCACCAAGAACTACGCCGGCTACATGGCCGGCGACCTGGCCAACAACCTGGCCTTCTCCATGCAGGGCATGTTCCTGATGCTCTACTACACCGTCGTGGTGGGCCTGAACCCCGCGGCGATCGGCACCATGTTCTTCGTCGTCCGCTTCTACGACGCCTTCGCGGACCTCTTTGCCGGCCGGATGGTGGACATCACCCGCAGCCGCTGGGGCAAGTTCCGCCCCTGGCTGCTCTTCGCCAGCCTGCCGCTGCTGTTGTCCAGCGTGCTGCTCTTCACGGTCCCCGAGTCCTTCTCGATGTCCATGAAGTATGTCTACGCCTGGCTCACCTACATGCTGCTCGGCACCCTGTACTCACTGGTCAACATCCCCTACGGTTCGCTGGCCACCTCCATGACGCAGGACACCATCGAGCGTTCCAAGCTGGGCGTGTGGCGCGGCGTCGGTCCCATCCTGGGAACCCTGCTGCTGGTCCTGATCGTCAGCCCGCAGATCAAGAAGTACGCCACCGACCCGCACGGCCTGCAGGGCTCACTGACCAAGATCACCCTGCTCTTCGTCGTGATCGGCTTCCTGCTCTACCTGGTCACCTTCTTCACCTGCAAGGAGCAGATCCACCATGAGAAGAAGCCGATCACCTTCGCCGAGACCGTCAAGGTCGTCAAGGTCAACAAGCCGCTGCTCATCCTGTGCATCAGCAACCTGATCTTCCTCACCGGGGTCTTCTCGGTGCAGGCCAGCCAGGCCTTCTACGCCCAGTTCGTGCTCAAGGACGCCACCGCCCTGGTCAGCATGGTGGTGCTCTCCTCGATCGGTTCGCTGCTGGCCGTGCCCGCGGTGCCCGCCTGCGTCAACGCCATGGGCAAGAAGAAGACCTTCATCGTGGGCGCCTGCTTCATGATGGCCCTGGGCGTGTGGATCTTCTTCATGCCGACCAACAAGACCGTCGTGATGGCCACCTTCTGCCTGTGGGGTTTCGTGCAGAACCTGATCATGAGCCTGCTGTTCGCCTTCGAGGCCGACGCCGTGGACTACGGCGAGTGGAAGACCGGCGAGCGCACCGAGGGCGCCGTCTACGCCGTCTACTCCTTCTTCCGCAAGATGTCCCAGGCCCTGGCCGGCTCCGTGCAGGGCTGGGTGCTCGCCGCCGGTGCCTTTGCCGGCAAGGGCGCCAAGGTGCAGCCCGAGAGCGCCATCACCGCCATCAAGGCCCTGATGGGCCTGGCCCCCGTGGTCTTCGGCATCGTGGGGCTGCTGATCTTCGTCACCTATCCGCTCACCGACGAGAAGGTGCGCAGCATGGTCGCCGAGATGCGTGCTCGCGAGGCCGTCAAGGCCTGACGCTGAGCCGATGGGTCAGCGCAGCTCACGCACCATCTGGGGCGTGAGCTGCGTCAGGTCCTGCAGCACGGTGCACTGCGCCAACAACTCGTCGGAGGGCTGGTGGAAGGGTTGCGGGATGGCGACGACGCCCATCCCCGCGGCCAGGGCGGAGCGGATGCCGGCGGTGGAGTCCTCGATGGCGAGGCACCGCGTCGGGTCCACGCCGAGCAGTTCGCAGCAGCGCAGGTAACCGTCGGGGGCGGGCTTGCCGCGCTCCACCTGCTCGGTGGACACGTGCGCGCTGACGACGTCGCCGATGCCCAGTTCCTCGATGGCGGCCTCGATCAGCACCACTGGCGACGAGGACGCGATCCCCACCGGAACCAGTTCGGCCATCGCCCGCACCGCCTCCCGCGCGCCGGGCAGGATGCCGACCCCACCGTGGTAGAGCTTGCGCATCCCGTCGATGGTGCGACGGGCACATTCCTCGGGGGTGCCGTCCAGCCCGACGACCTCACTGAGGTAGGTGCTCCACTCGCGGGTGCTCATCCCCATCATCGCGAGCGCGTGCTCGGGCCGGTAGTCGGCGCCGTCGGTGGCTGCGAGCTCGGCACGGACCCGTTCCCAGGCTGGTTCAGTGTCGGTCAGGGTGCCGTCGACGTCGAAGATGACGGCGTCGGGCAGGGATGCTTGGCTGGACATACAGTCCATTGTTGCCTCCAGCGCGGCAGACTGGACAATCCGCACCCCCAGACCACGCCCGTAGGAGCCCGATGCGCACCAGATCCGCCAGCCAGACCTGCCTGCTCGCCGGCATCCTGTGCTACCTGCTGTGGGGTGGATTCCCGCTCTTCTTCCCGCTGCTCAAGCCGGCCGGCTCGCTGGAGATCCTGTCCGGCCGGGTACTCTTCAGCCTCGCCTTCGTGGCGCTGGTGCTCCTCCTGCAACGCAAGCCCTGGGGATGGTTGCGCGAGGTCTGGGTCAGCGGCACCTGGCGGCTGCTGGTGCTGGCCGCCGTACTGATTGCGGTGAACTGGCTGACCTACATCTGGGCGGTCAATTCCAATCACGTGGTGGAGGCCTCGCTCGGCTACTTCACCAACCCGCTGGTCAGCATCGCGTTGGGGATGATCTTCTTCGGAGAACGGATGGGACGCCCCGGGATGATCGGCTGTGCCCTGGCCGCCGTGGGGGTGTGCGTGATCGCCTCCCAGGCCTGGCGCACTGTGTGGATCTCCCTGCTGCTGGCCTTCAGCTTCGGCTTCTATGGGATGGTCAAGAAGCGGGTCAAGGTGTCGGCGCTGCAGGGCCTCTTCCTCGAATCCGCGGTACTCACCCCGCTGGCCCTGGCCTGGATGGGTTGGGGTGCTGCCCGGGGAACGGCCGCGTGGCCCCATTCTGGCCGGGTGGCGGTGCTGCTGATGGTGGCTGGAATCCTCACGGCGGTGCCACTGTGGCTCTTTGCCATCGCGGCCCCGGGGATCCCCTTGGGCACCCTCGGCATCCTGCAGTACATGACCCCGACAATGCAGTTCCTGCTCGGCCTGTTCGTCTTCGGCCAGCCCGTCTCGCCTCGGTTCTGGGCCGGACTGGTGCTGGTCTGGATCGGGTCGGTGGTCTACCTCAGTGGGGCGGTACTGGTGGCGCGACGCGAGCGAGCCAGCCGCCTGGCCGGCTGAGCCAAGGCCCGACTGGCCCCGGAGCTAGGCTGATCGTTGATGATTGAACAAGGAAGCGGCCCGCATGAGGCCCGCGGTGGCACCTTTGCCAGCCTACGGGTGCCCAACTACCGGCTCTTCTTCACCGGCGCGATCGTCAGCAATGTCGGGACCTGGATGTATCGCGTCGCCCAGGACTGGCTGGTGCTCACCATCCTCACCGACCACTCGTCGTCGGCGCTGGGGCTGGTGACCGGCCTGCAATTCCTGCCGATCCCCTTCCTGGCACCCTATGCCGGATCGATCGCGGACCGCTTCCCCAAGCGGCGGATCCTGATGACCAGCCAGAGCCTGCTGGCGCTCAATGCCCTGGTGATGTTCCTGCTGGTGGTCACCGGCTGGGTGCAGCTCTGGCACGTCTTCGTTCTGGCCTTCCTCACCGGCGTGGTCACCTCCTTCGACAACCCCACCCGGCAGGCCTTCGTCAGCGAGATGGTGCCGCGGGAGCTGGTGCCCAATGCGGTGGGTCTGAATTCCGCCTCCTTCAACTCCGCGCGGCTGCTCGGCCCCGGTCTGGCCGGGTTGATGATCGCCGTCTGGGGCGTCGCGCCCGCGATGCTGGTCAACGGCCTCAGCTTCGCCGCAGTCCTGGCCTCGCTCACCCTGATGCGCCCCGACGAGCTCACCCCCGCCCCGATGCGCAAGAACGGCAAGGGCGCGGTGCGGGAGGGGCTGCGTTATGTGGGGCGACGGCCGGACATCATGGTGATCCTGCTGATGGTCTTCATGCTGGGCACCTTCGGGATGAACTTCCAGATCACCAATGCGCTGATGGCCACCAAGGTCTTCGGCAAGGGGCCCGGCGAGTACGGCCTGCTGGGCTCCATCATGGCGATCGGCACGCTGGCCGCGGCGCTGATCGCGGCCCGGCGTAAGCGCCCACGGCTACGGATCCTGCTGCTGGCGCTGGCCGGGTTCGCGGTCTGCACCGCGCTGCTGGGGGCTGCCCCGAACTATGTCGTCTTCGCCGCGCTGCTGGTGCCCACCGGGCTGTGCGCGCTGACCATGATGACCTGCGCCAATGCCTCGGTGCAGCTGGCCAGTGATCCCGAGGTGCGCGGCCGGGTGATGGCGCTGTACATGGCGATCTTCATGGGCGGCACCCCACTGGGTGCCCCGCTGATCGGCTGGGTCGGTGACTACTTCGGCCCCCGCTGGACCATCTGGGCCGGCTCGCTGGCCACGGGCCTGACCTTCCTGGGCGTCTCCGCCTGGTTCATGGTGCACCGCGGGGTCCGGGTTCGGCTGCGCGCCGGGTGGCCGCCGCGGCTGCGGGTCTGGACCACCGACGAGGTCCGGGCCGCTCAGGCGACCGCCGAGGGGGACTGATCTGGGCTCACGGCGACAGTACCCGGGAAGGTCTGCACAAGATGGCAACAAATCGCGGGTTGGAACGTGCCAATCAACTTCTGTGTCCGCCAGATTGCCAACTTGTGCGGCATCAGGACGCCTCCACTCGCCGAAGGTGGGCCTTGAGGGCAATCAGGTGCAGGATGTCGGTCTCCACCGCCGCCCAGCCGTACAGAACCTGGTCGTAGGTCAGCCGAATGACGGTGTACCCCAGCGCACGGAGCCTTCGGTCACGCTCGCGGTCCCGTTCGTAGGCCTCCGGGCTGGTGTGGTGTTGCTTGCTGTCGATCTCGATCACCAGAGAGGTGCCAACCAAGAGGTCAACCCGGCCAATGTCGCCGATCTGCACCTGCGGGCGAACCCTGACCTGGTGCGCCCGGAGTCGGTTGCGCACCATCGTCTCGGTGCCGGATTCCGCCAGATCCATCCTGGCCACCACTCGCTGTACTCGCCGTGGTGCAGCCACCAGCAGCCGCTCGACCTCTTCGCGGCTGCGCAACCGCAGATTGACCACGGAGTCCAGCAGCACCAGAAGATCTTCATCGGCGCAGCACTGCGAGGCGCACAACAGTGCCGTGTCCAGATCGTCCACCGCGCGATGAGGAGCGGTGTTGTCCCCGGGCTTGGGACAGATCCTGGCCCCTGACAATGGGCGGCACAATCCCCGTCGTCCGGGGCGCACATGGGTGCGGGTGTCGACAGACCAGACGTGGTGGCGGCGCAGCACCGAGACGCAACTCAGTGCCGTTCCGGCTCTGACCGCGCGAACCACGTCGGCATCCGCGGCGGGCGTGGCGAACCAGCCGGGGCGCACCCGGGTCAGGGCACCGCTGTCCACCGCCTTGCGGATCTCACCCGGATCATTTCCCCAGCTCTCCAACACCGGGCGCGGGACCACGCCTCCTTGGTCAACAAGCCAGTCATCTCGAAGTCGCATGGGGGTAGCGTGGATGACCGCGAGCAGTCGGGCCAGCGGCACTTTGTGACCTGTGGACAATTCCTCGGATGCTCGAAAACTGTGGACAACTGGTAGTTGGGCCGAAGGCCTGCCCAAAATGGCAAGAATTTGAGGGTTGGAACGTGCCAATCATTTTCTGTGTCCGCCAGGTTGCCAACTTGTGCGGCCCAGATCTTTGGAAGAGGGCCGAAGTGTTGTCCGATTATTTCTTGATCAGGATTCCCAGACCTCGAGGGTACGGGAGCTGGTGAAGACCCGCTCGGTGCCGTCCACCGGGTCGGTGAAGCGCAGGTCCTTGGCGAGCAGTTGCAGCGGGAGGGTGAAGTCGTCCAGCGAACGCTCCAGCACCTCGGGGTAGAAGGGGTCGTTGACGATCGGGATCCCGGCCGAGCTCATGTGCAGCCGGATCTGGTGTGTCTTCCCGGTGGTGGGCTTGACCAGATAGCGCCCGATCGGGCCGTGTACGGGGTGCTCCCGGTGCTCCAGCAGCTCGATCCGGGTGTGCGCATTGGGTGTCCGGTCGGGCACTTCCTCGGCCTGCAGCACCCCGCGGACCTTCACCAGATGACTCTCCAGATCCAGCGGGAAGGCCAGCTCCGGCCGGTAGCGGCCGATCGCCTCATAGGTCTTCTGCGGCACCCGCCGCTCGAACATGGTCTGGTATGCCCGGCGGTGTTCGCGTTGCGTGGTGCACAGCAGGATGCCGGCGGTGGCCCGGTCCAGCCGGTGCGCCGGGGAGAGATCCGGCAGGTCCAGCTCGCGTCGGGCCCGCACCACCGCGGAGTGGATGATGTGCTGACCACGGGGAATGGTGGAGGTGAAGTGCGGCTTGTCCAGCACCACGATCCGCTCGTCGCGGTGGAGCACCAACAGCTCACCCGGCGGCTCGGCCTCGTCGGGCAGGTCCCGGTGGAAGAAGATGAAGGCGTGGTGCCGGTAGGGCGCGTCGATCGGTAGCGGGGTTCCCTGCTCGTCGACGAAGCGCTGTTCGGTGAACATCTCGTCGATCCGCTCCGGGGTGAGCCTGGGGATCTTCCAGACCAGGAAGTCCCGCATCGTCGCCCAGTCGTGTTCCCGCGGGGTGCCCACCCAGGCGGCATTCAGACCATGGCGCACCGGCAAAGGGGCGCGGGGCATCAGCATCCTCCCGGCAGGGTTGTCCAGCGCTCCCGGGCGGCGTCGGCCTCGGCGTCGGTGAGCAGCACCGGGCGGCCGGCGATGATCTTGCCGGGGGCCCACTCGGCGGTGGGTGCGCCACGCGTGGGGACATGCACCGTCAGCACCCCGGTCTCCCGGGTGTTGACCCGGTCGGAGTAGAAGTTGAAATTGCCCAGGCCGTAGGCCACCAGGGTGGTCCCGATCGTCTCGGAGCGCTGCACCCGGTGGGCGTGGGTGCCGACGATGATGCTGGCCCCCGCCTCGGCGAGCCGCTTGGCCATGGACTCCTGACGTCGGGTGGTGCACACCTGGTAATCGATGCCCCAGTGCATGAAGACCAGGATGACCGCATCCGGATGGGCCTTGCGCTGGGCGGTCACTCCGTCCACCAGCGTCTGGAAACCGTCCTCGGTCTTGACCATGGCGACGCCGGGTTTGCCGTCCCGGGGCCGCCAGTCCATGGTGGATTCCAAAATGTCGTTGCCCACCAGGGAGATCACCCGTCGGCCGCGGACCTCACCGGACCACGGGGCGAAGGCCTCCTGCGTGCTGGCCCCGACGCCGATCATCGGCAGCCGGCTGGCCTGCTTGATGGCGAGGGTGCGCCGCATTCCCTCGACGCCGTAGTCCATCGCGTGGTTGTTGGCCAGGCTGACCAGGTCGACGCCCTCGTGCTGCAACATCCGCGGGAAGGCGCTGCCGGTGAGGAAGGTGTACATCTTGGGCTGCTTGCCAAGGCCCGACGCATCCTCGGCCAGGGCCGTCTCCAGGTTGACCATGCTGAAGTCGGCGGCGGCCAGCAGCCTCCCGGCCTCGCCCAGGCCCAGTTCGGAGGAGCGGGCGGCGTGGCTGAAGGCATTGGCGTCGCCGGCGAAGGCCAACAGCAGTTCGTCGCCGCGTCGGGCTGGGAGGGGAACAGGGGCCCCGGGGCTGGACGGCGTCGCCGACGAGGGAGCCGGCGCCGGGGTCGGTGATCCGGTGCTGTCAGGGTCGGGGGCGGAACTGCGGGTGGGGGCCGGGACGCTGGTGCCGCCGGGCGCGGGGGCCGCGGCCCCGGGCCCGCCGCAGGCGCTGAGGCTCAGGCAGGCGGCCAGCCAGCAGGCGGGCAACAGGAGTCGGGGGCGCGGCATAGGGTAAATCTAGCGGCCGTAACCGTGCGGGCTTCCGCCCAGAGCCGACTCCCGTGAAAATGTCGGAGGTGGCCTCTAGCGTGGGGGCCATGGATCTGAAATCAGTGGTGATGGATCGCGTGCTGGCTCGCACACCCCTGGCGGGCAAGGTGCCGAGCGGCAAGGTTGTGCTCGAGATTGACCTCGGGCGTGGTCTGCTGAGCAATCCGCCGGAGACCCCCTGGGCCGCCATGAAGGCGATGAATGCCCCCACCCTGAAGGTGCTGGTGGAGCGGCTGCGCGAGGCGCGCACCGACGGCGATGTCGTCGGGCTGGTGCTGCATGCCGGCAGCGCCCCGATCGGGCTGGCCCAGGCCCAAGAACTTGGCGAGGCGATCCTCGCCTTCGGCGAGCACAAGCTCACCTTGGCCTTCGCCCCCGCGTTGGGGGAGCTCTCCGATGACCTGGCGAGCTACCTGCTGGCCACCTCCTGCCGGCAGATCTGGCTTCAGCCGTCGGGCCAGGTGGGCATGGGCGGCATCCACCTGGGGATCACCCTGGCCAAGGGGATGCTGGCCAAGGTGGGGGTGGAGCCGCAGTTCGGGCAGCGCCATGAGTACAAGACCGCAGCCGACCAGTTCGTCGCCGACCATGTCACCGACGCCAACCGGGAGATGATGCAGGTCATCGCGAATTCGTTGACCCATGACTTCGTGGAGCGGGTGGCCGAGCGTCGCGGGGTGGAGGTGCAGACCATCTGGGATGCGGTCAACGAGTCCCCGCTGACCCCCGAGCGCGCCCGCGAGCTGGGCCTGGTGGATCGGATCGGCTACCGCGACGAGGCGCTGGCCCACCTGCTGGCCGAGTGGGGTGGCGACGGCAAGCAGCTCAAGCCGGAGCAGCTGCGCTTCGTGCATCGCTGGACGCCGGGCGGTCCCGCTGGGCAGGCCGTCAATCAGTTGGCGGAGCGACGCCAGCCCACCATCGCGGTGGTGCCGGTGCGGGGCGGTATCGTGATGGGCCGCGGCCGTCCGCCCGGCATGGGTGATCCGGAGACCGGCGCCGACGTGGTCTGTGAACAGCTGCGCGCCGCCTGCCGCGACGACAAGGTGAAGGCGATCGTGCTGCGGGTGGATTCGCCCGGCGGTTCCGCCGTCGCCTCGGACACCATCTGGCGGGCGGTGCACCAGGCCCGCGAGGCGGGCCGGCCGGTGGTGGCACAGATGGGCACCTATGCGGCTTCGGGCGGCTACTACGTGTCGATGGGCGCCAATGAGATCGTCGCCCTGCCCGCGACCCTGACCGGCTCCATCGGGGTGCTGGCCGGCAAGCTGGTGACCAAGGGGCTCTACGACAAGGTGGGGCTGGTGCATGAGGCGATCACCTCCGGTGGCAATGCCGGGATGCTCGCGAGCGACTCGTATTTCACCGACGAGCAATGGGCCAAGCTGAACCTGTGGCTGGATCGGATCTACGACGACTTCACCCGCAAGGCCGCCGCCGACCGCGGGATGGAGCACGCCCAGCTGGAGCCGCTGGCGCGCGGCCGGGTGTGGACGGGCCGTGACGCCCACGAGCGCGGTCTGGTGGATCACCTGGGCGGGCTGGAGCTCGCCGTTGAAAGGGCTTGTGAACTGGCCCAACTGGATCGCGCCAAGGTGCAGGTCAAGGCCCACGCCGGTATCGGGGTGTTGGACCGGGTCCGGCCCGCGCAGAGCACCGAGCAGCCCACCGCCGCGGCCCTGCCGTTCGGATTGGCAACCGGCCCCGAGGCGATGCTCACCGGTCTGCTGGGGTGGCTGGGACTCACCACCGGTGCTGGGGTTCTGGAAGTGCCGAGAATCTCCGTGCACTGATGCAACCGGGTGGCGGGGTGCTGCGTAGTTCCAGTAGAAGGACGCCCATGGCGGGCGGTCCGGATTGGCACGCAGGAGTGACCATGAACCGCAAGCACCTCGCCACCATCACCACGCTGGCCCTCGCGGGCGGCAGCCTGGCCCTCACCGCCGGCCCTGGCCACGCCGCAACCACGACGGCAGCGCCCACCTACACCCGCAAGGCCACCCCGGTGGTCAAGGCGGATCTGCCTCGGCACCACGACCTGTTGCTGGACGGCCGCAATGCCGGGTTCCGCACCACCACCACCTACCGGGGCGACGGGCAGTACCCGGTCAGCCCGTGCATGCAGTTCGGCTGGAAGAAGTTCAAGCCCAACACCATCCTGACCCGCACCTACGTCACCCGCGACGGGAACCGTGCCGCTGCCAGCATCGCGTCGTTCAAGACCCACAAGCAGGCCGTCGCCGCCGCCGACGCCATGGGCAAGGCCCTGCCCGGCTGTGGCAAGCGGATGATCCGCTCCAACCCGGATCTGCTGCTCAAGCACGTCGAGTACAACCGCACCATCACCCTGCGCAGTGGGGAGCGGGCCCGCGTGAATGCGGTCAACATCACCGATGGCGAGACCGGCAACCGCGGTTTCGTCACCACTGGGGTGACGGTCACCGGTACCCACGTCGAAGTGGTCACGATGGGCTTCGGCGAGATGCAGGCCGTCTACGACACCCGGGACATGGTCAGCACCCTGCAGCGGACGGTGAGGACCCTCCGCTGAGCTGGCGGGCAGTGGGCCGCGAAGCTCCGGGAGCGGAGCATCGCGGCCCACTCTTGCCTTCACGGGCAGATCTCTTGACGAAGAGCCACCCCGCCGAAGATTTGACCGGAGCCCCCCGTTAGATTCGTGCCATGCGAATTGGTATCCCACGAGAATCAAAGCCGGGGGAGAACCGGGCCGCCGCCACACCCAGAACCGTCCAGGACCTGATCAAGCTCGGCTACGACGTCGTCGTCGAGCACGGGGCAGGTGACCGATCCAGTGCCACTGATGCCGCCTTCGAGGCTGCAGGCGCACAGTCAGTGGATGCCCAGACGGTCTGGACCAGCGACATCGTCCTGGGTGTCAACGAGCCCGATGAGCCCCAGCTGTCCATGATGCGTCCCGGTGCGACGCTGATCACCTTCCTCTTCCCCCGCCAGAACGAGGCACTCACCCAGCGTCTGGCACAGCAGGGAATCACCGCGATGAGCATGGACATGGTGCCCCGCACCAGCCGTGCCCAGGCGCTCGACGCCTTGAGCTCCATGGCCAACATCTCCGGCTACCGCGCCGTGGTGGAGGCCTCCCACGCCTTCGGCCGCTTCTTCACCGGCCAGGTCACCGCCGCCGGCAAGGTGCCGCCGGCCAAGGTGCTCGTGGCCGGAACCGGCGTCGCCGGCCTGGCCGCGATCGGTGCCGCCAACTCTATGGGCGCCATCGTGCGCGCCACCGACGTGCGCCCCGAGACCGCCGAGCAGGTGGAGTCAATGGGTGCCACCTTCCTGCACGTCAGGGGGGCCTCCCAGGAGGTCAGCACCGACGGCTACGCCAAGGAGGCCAGCGACGACTTCGCGGCCCGCGCCGCCGAGCTGTACGCCGAGCAGTGCAAGGAATGCGACATCATCATCACCACCGCGGCGATCCCCGGGCGCCCGTCGCCCAAGCTGATCACCCGCGAGATGGTGGCCAGCATGAAGGACGGCTCGGTCATCGTTGACCTGGCGGCCCTCGGCGGTGGCAACTGTGAACTGACCCGGCCCGGCGAGAAGTACACGACGGACAATGGCGTCACGATCATCGGCTACACGGACCTCGCCAGCCGGCTGCCTGGGCAGAGCTCGCAGCTGTACGGCACCAACCTGGTCAATGCCCTGAAGTTGATGACCCCGAACAAGGATGGCCAGTTCGTGGTCGACTTCGACGACGAGGTGGTGCGCACCATGACGACGGTGCGCAATGGTGAGATCACCTTCCCGCCGCCGCCGATCCAGGTCTCGGCGGCCCCCGTCGCCGCCCCCGCCGCGGCGGCCGCCGTGCCTGCGGTCGTGGAGGCCCCGAAGCCGCCCAAGCCATGGTGGCAGCCGGTGGTGACCATCGGCCTGGCGTCGGTGGCGCTGATCGCCCTGCTGACCGTCGCTCCGCACAGCTTCGTCCAGCTCTTCGGCATCTTCGCCCTGGCCGTGGTGGTGGGCTATTACGTGGTCTGGAACGTCACCCACGCCCTGCACACCCCGCTGATGAGCGTCACCAATGCCGTCAGCGGCATCATCGTGGTGGGTGCCATCACCCAGTTGGGCAGTGACAACTGGGCCGTGAAGATCCTCAGCTTCATCGCGGTGCTGATTGCCAGCATCAACATCTTCGGTGGCTTCACCGTCACCCACCGCATGCTCCAGATGTTCCGAAAGGAGGCGTGAGCGAGATGTTGGACAATTTCGTCACCGCCACGTACATCGTCTCGGGTCTGCTGTTCATCCTTGCCCTGCAGGGGCTGAGCAAGCATGAGACCGCCAAGCGCGGCAATGCCCTGGGCGTGCTGGGCATGATCCTGGCCCTGGTGGCCACCAACTTCTACATGGGCTGGACAGACATCCAGGGCGACGGCGCGGATCTGGTGGCCGTGGCGCTGTTGGTGGCGGCCGTCGGCGCCGGTGCCGCGATCGGCATCCGCAAGGCGCTGAAGGTGGAGATGACCGGCATGCCCGAGCTGATCGCGCTGCTGCACTCCTTCGTCGGTGCCGCCGCTGTCCTGGTGGGGTTCAACTCCTACCTGGATTCGCCGCACGCCAATGCCTTCCACCTGACCGAGGTGGCACTGGGCATCTTCATCGGTGCGGTCACCCTGACCGGCTCGATCGTTGCCTGGGGCAAGTTGAACGGCAAGTTCGCCTCGAAGCCGTTGGCCCTGCCCGGCCGCAACCTGTTGAACCTGGCCGCGCTGATCGCCATCATCGTGCTCACCGTGGTCTTCGTGCAGGCCCCGTCGCTGATCTGGCTGGTGCTGATCACCATCATCTCGCTGCTGCTCGGCGTGCACCTGGTGGCCTCCATCGGCGGCGCGGACATGCCCGTGGTCATCTCGATGCTGAACTCCTACTCCGGCTGGGCGGCGGCCTTCAGCGGTTTCATGCTGAACATGAACGTGCTGATCATCACCGGCGCCCTGGTGGGTGCCTCCGGCGCCATCCTGAGCTACATCATGTGCAAGGCGATGAACCGCTCCTTCATCTCGGTGATCCTGGGCGGCTTCGGTGACTCGACGTCGACCGGGCCGGTGGTGGAGGGTGAGCACACCGAGATGAGCGCCGCCGAGGTGGCGGCCGCCCTGGCCGATGCGAAGAGCGTCATCATCGCTCCCGGCTACGGCATGGCCGTTGCCCAGGCGCAGTATCCCGTCGCGGAGTTGACCAGGGCGATGGAGGCCAATGGCACCCAGGTGCGCTTTGCCATCCACCCCGTCGCGGGGCGCCTGCCCGGCCACATGAACGTGCTGCTGGCGGAGGCTCACGTGTCGTATGACATCGTGATGGAGATGGACGAGATCAACGACGACTTCGCCGACACCGACGTCGTGCTGGTGATTGGCGCCAATGACACCGTCAACCCGGCCGCGATGGAGCCCGGGTCGCCGATCTCCGGCATGCCGGTGCTCAAGGTGTGGGAGGCCCGCAAGGTGGTCGTCTTCAAGCGCTCAATGAGCGCGGGTTATGCCGGTGTGCAGAACCCGCTGTTCTTCCGAGAGAACAGCTCGATGTGCTTCGGCGACGCCAAGGCGACGGTGCAGGCGATCCTGTCCGCGCTGCCGACGGGCGCGCAGCAGGGCGCGCTTGGCGCCTGAGCGAGGCACGCAGGCAAGAGCAGGACCGGCCCTCGTTCCCAGCGGAACGGGGGCCGGTCCAGTTCGCGCTTGTCGGCCGGGCCGGGCCGATCAGGAGATCACGCCAAAGCTGTAGCCCTGCTTGCGCAGGTTCTTGATGATGGTGGGCAGCGAATCGACGGTCAGTGGATTCGGGTGGAAGTCATGCATCAGCACCACCAGCACCTTGTCCTTGTCCGCGCCATGGGCACGGGCCGTGCGCTGAACATTGGTGATCATGTCCCGGGTGGAACCATGCGGGACGCTGGCATCGGCGTCGCCATTCATCGAATTCCAGTCGATGTAGCTCATCCCACGCTTGGCCAGCATGGCGTCGGAGGGGCCCATCCGCTTCCACGACTGGTGACCGCCTGGGTAGCGGAAGGCGCCGGTCTGGAAGTCCGGCCCGACGGCGGAGCGCACGGCGGCCAGTGCCCAGTCCAGGTCACAGGAGACATTCGTCGGGGATCCGACGCCGCCCGGGTAGAGGTAACGGTAGTGATGGCCGTAGGAGTGGATGGCGATCGAATGGCCCTCCGCCACCTGCTGCTGCACGAGTTGCGCGTTGTGCTCGCCGATCTGCCGGGCGACCACGAAGAAGGTGGCTGGCACCTTCCCTTCGCGCAGGATCCTGAGCACCTGCGGGGTGGTGACGCCGTTGGGGCCGTCGTCGAAGGTGAGGAAGGCGATCTTCTTCTTGGGCTGCGGTGCCTTGTGGTTCATCCATGCGAAGACCTGCTTGGCCGGGTAGGCGTAGCCCTGCGCGATCGGGGCATGGTTCGTGCCCGGCTTGAGCTGGCGGTCGGCCGGCCAGGCGGTGTTGGTGGGCTTGCCGGCGGGGCTCATGGCGGTGGGGCCAATGGTGATCCCGGGCAGCGCGCACGTGGGCTTGACCAGCTTCTTGTTGGGCCGGTCGTTGTTCACCTTGGTGACCGGGGTGAGCACCAGCGGCCCCTGGTCAACCACCTTCGACGGCCCCGTGGGGGTGGGCTTGGGCGTCGGCGTGGCCGAAGTCGGCTCGACGGCACTGGCCGAGGCGGAGGAGGCCATGACGGGCTGCACCGTGGCACCAGACTCCGTGTGTGCGCAACCGCCGAGGGCCAGGCTGGCGGTCAGGGCAAAGCCGACGGCCAGCCTGAGCGGCTGACTGCTGGGGTGCTCGGTGGTGGTGTGATGGCGCGTTGTCATGACGAGTGCCAGGTCCTTGGAAGTGGGCGTCGCGAGTCCTCTCGGTTGTATCACGCGACGGGGCCGCGAACGGGCCCGGATGGGCCGACGAAAATGTCGGTGCTGGCTCCTAGGGTGGAGCCATGAGCCAGCACCCGTTCGATGAGCCTCCCGCCGATGAATTTCCGCCCGACGAGGAGTGGTTGCCGCCCGCCGATGTGGAGTCCGCACGCCCGGCCCCGCGGACACCGGGGGTGGTGCCGGACAAGCGTCGTCAGACGTTGTCGGGCCAGACGGTGGCGGAGCAGGCGCTGGGCGTGCTGCGACGGTTGGTGGGGCGTGAGGACGTCACCTTCCACGACGGGCAGCTGGAGGCCGTGCTGGCCCTGGTGGAGAAGCGGGAACGGGCCCTGGTGGTGCAGCGCACCGGCTGGGGCAAGTCCGCCGTGTACTTCGTCGCCACCGCGTTGCGTCGGGCGCAGGGGGCCGGCCCGACGGTGATCGTCAGCCCGCTGCTGGCGCTGATGCGGGACCAGATTGCCGCCGCCGAAAGGGCAGGGGTGTCGGCCGTCACGATGAATTCGGCCAATGCGACGGACTGGGCAGAGGTCTCCGGGGCGCTGGCCCGCGACGAGGTGGACGTGCTGCTGATCAGCCCGGAACGGCTGAACAACCCCAGCTTCCGGGCCGAACAGCTGCCCGATCTGGCGGCGCGCTGTGGCCTGCTGGTGGTGGACGAGGCACACTGCATCTCCGACTGGGGGCACGACTTTCGGCCCGACTACCGACGGATCAAGGACCTGCTGGTGGACCTACCGGCCCAGACGCCGGTACTGGCCACCACCGCCACCGCCAATTCCCGCGTGGTGGCCGACGTCGCGGAGCAGCTGGGCGCCGGCGGGCACCGGGTGCTCACCATCCGCGGGCCGCTCTCCCGGGAATCACTGCGGCTCGGGGTACTGCGCCTGCCGCACGCCGAGACCCAGCTGGCCTGGCTGAGTGCCCATCTGGGGGACTTCGACGGTTCGGGGATCATCTACACGCTGACCGTCTCCGCCGCCGAAGACGTCGCCCGGGCGCTGACCGAGGCCGGCTACGCGGTGAAGGCCTACACGGGGCGCACCGACACCGCCGAGCGGGAGCAGTTGGAGAATGCGTTGCGCGGCAATGAGCTGAAGGCGCTGGTGGCCACCTCCGCATTGGGGATGGGCTTCGACAAACCTGATCTTGGTTTCGTGATCCATCTGGGGGCGCCCAGCTCACCCGTCGCCTACTACCAGCATGTCGGCCGTGCGGGGCGTGGTGCTGTCAATGCCGACGTGCTGCTGCTGCCGTCGGCGGCGGATCGGGACATCTGGCACTACTTCGCGACGGCCTCCATGCCCGACCAGGGGCAGGCCGCGGCGGTGATCCAGGCCTTGTCCGAGGCGGGCCGACCGCTCTCGACGGCGGCGCTGGAGACCATCGTCGACGTGCGCCGCACCAGGCTGGAACTGTTGTTGAAGGTGCTGGACGTGGACGGGGCGGTGCAGCGGGTGAAGGGTGGCTGGACGGCCACCGGCCAGCCGTGGGTCTACGACGCTGAACGCTACGCCCGGGTGGCCCAGGCCCGGCAACGGGAACAGCAGTTGATGGTGGACTACCAGCAGGGCGATCGCTGCCGGATGGCCTTCCTCACCGAGGCACTGGATGATCCGGAGGCGCGCGACTGCGGTCGGTGTGATGTGTGCGCGGGGCAGTGGTTCGATCCGTCGCTGCCCGACGCCGCGGTGGTGGCTGCTCGCAATGCGTTGGACCGGCCCGGGGTGCTGCTGGAGCCGCGCGCCCAATGGCCCACCGGGATGGACCGGCTGGGCGTGCCGGTGAAGGGCAAGATCAAGGACGGCCCCGAACTGGGGCGAGTGTTGGCCCGGTTGACCGATCTTGGCATGGGGCAGCGACTGCGCGCCCTGCTGGCCGAGCCCGACGCGCCGCTGCCCGACGAGGTGCTGCGCGCCTGCATCCCGGTGCTGCGGGAGTGGGACTGGGCCGAGCGCCCGGTGGCCGTGGCGCACGTGCCCTCCCGCGCCCATCCGCGGCTGGTGGGTTCCCTGGCCTCCGGGCTGGCGGGGCTGGGCCGGATGGCTGATCTTGGTGCTCTTGATCTTGCCGACGGTGGCCCGACCGGGGAGCCCGGCGGCAATTCGGCCTTCCGGCTGGCCGGCATCTGGGATCGGATCGTGGTGGGGCCCGGTCTGGCCGGTCAGGTTGCTGCGGTACCCGGCCCGGTCCTGCTGGTCGACGACCTGGTGGACTCCCGCTGGACCATGACGGTGGCCGCGACGGCGCTACGCCAGGCCGGTGCCCCCGCCGTCCTACCCTTCGCCCTCGCCCTCCAGGCGTGATCTCTTCGGGGCAGCGAGTTCATGCGTGAGGCGGGGTCGAGGACGGGCCGCGGAGCGGTCCTCCGAGACTCCGCAGAGTCGACAAGCCAAAGCCAGAGGGGGGCAAGAGCTGAGCGTTGGGTTGGTGGGTCGGGGCGGAGGCGCTGAGATGGTTGAAACCCGGCCACGCGCGGATCTGAACCCTCTGCAGGGAGGAGGGAGGGGACGCCGCAGCCCCGACCCACCAACCCAACGCGGACGCAACCACACTCTCACAAACCCACTGGGAAACTAGGAAAAATGTTCGAAACATGACAAAGAATTACCTTGTTGAGTAGAGCAAGATGAAGTAGAATAAGTTGCATCAACAGCAGCGCTGATCATCTCGGGGGAGGTGTCCACATGAGCACATCCGACAGCACGAATCTGACCTCTGCGCAGACGGTGGACGCGATGCTGAGCGCCCGTCGCCGCTCCTGGATGGCCGAGGCCGATCACTTCCTGCTCGCGGCGCACTTCGCCGATCTGCACTCCACCGTCGATGACGAGCCGGGCGAGGCAGGTCGGCCGGTTTGCCTGCACGGCGAACGCCTGCTGCAGCTCGGTGATGACGGGACGCCGCTGGTGGCGGAGTTCGCGCCGCTGGAACTGTCGGCGGCCTTGGATGTGACTCGCGAGTCCGCGGAGCGGCTGATCGGTGATGCGTTGTCCTTGCGGCACCGGATGCCCGGCCTGTGGGAGAAGGTTGAGCAGGGTTTCCTGCGGGTCGTCGTCGCACGGAGCATCATCGCCATCGCCCAGCGCCTGCCCCTGGCTCAAGCGCGGGTGCTGGATCGGGACCTGACTCCGCTGGTCGGCGGGGTGACGAACCATCGGCTGATCACCATCTGCGAGGCCAGGGTGCTCGAGCTCACTCCGGAGTCCGAGGCGCAGAGTGCCCATGAGGCGGCGCTGGCCTCGCGCGGGGTGTGGCTGGATCCCTCACGGGACGGGGTGACGCATGTTGAGGCGCAGTTGCTGGCGTCGGATGCGATCTTCCTGGACGCGCAGCTGAACAGGATCGCGTCGATCCTGCGGCAGGGTGGGCGCAGCGAATCGTCGGATGTGCTGCGGGCGTCGGGGCTGGGCATGCTCGCCTCGCCCGCCCAGGCCTTGCAGTTCCTGCAGGCGAGCCTGCTGGATGAGGCGGATGATCCGCACTTGCCGCTGGCCGATACCGACGAGCCCGATGACCTCGTGGGTGCCGGGTGTCCGGCGGCGGGGCAGCGCGGGCACACCTGCGGGACGATCATGGTGGATCCGGAGCTGCTGCTGCCGCCCGCGTCGGTGGTGGTGCACCTGGAGGAGAACACCTTGGCCGAGCTGGACGGGATGGCCCGGGTCGAGCGGTGTGGTCCCGTGCTGGCGCAGTGGCTCGGGGAGTTGCTGGGACACACTCGGGTGACCTTGAAGCCGGTGATCGATCCGTCCGGGATCACTCCGTCGGACCGATACGAGATCAGCCATCGGATGCGGCAGGTGGTCTACGCCCGCAACCCGATCGAGGTCTTCCCCGGGTCGAAGAAGCTCGCCCAAGCATGTGATCTGGATCACACCATCGTCTGGCGCCCGCCCGATGGGGTGGCCGCCGAGGATCGGATGTTGACTCGGCCGGAGAATCTGGGGCCGCTGTCGCGCCGGGTTCACCGGGCCAAGACCTTCGGCGGCTTCCAGCTGCGGCAGCTGGCACCGGGGGTCTTCTTCTGGCGGACTCCGGACGGCTTCTGTTACCTCACGACGCCGGCGCGCTCCTGGATGGTGCACAACCCGGTCCGGGGCCACGACCTTGCCGTCACCTGATCCCGGTCAGCCCGAGCACTCACAAACCCCATCGACGGACAGGTTCCGCCCCCGACCCAAAGTCGAGGGCGGAGCCTGCGCGCGTTTGCGGACCTGCCCCTCGACAGGCTCGGTGGCCGGGGTGGGGGCCAGGGAATCAGCCACGGTGACCGAGCCTGTCGAGGCCCAAGTTCACGCTTTCGTGAGGCGGGGTCGAGGACGGGCCGCGGAGCGGTCCTCCGAGACTCCGCAGAGTCCACCAACCCAACGCGAACGCAACCCCGGAGCCCGGGATACACGAAGCCCGGACAACGCGGATGCAACCGCGAAGCCTGAGAAGGGAAGATCAGGCGTCCTCCGCCGGGGGAGTCCAGTACGGATCGCGGCCGATGAAGGCCATCAGCTTCTGCTCGCTGGAGGCATCGTCACCAACCGGCTGGCGCTCGCCGAACTCGCCCGAGGCGCGCAGCTGCGCTTCCTCCTTCTCCATCCCCTCCAGCATCGCCGCGCAGGTGGCGGCGTCCAGCCCGGACTGCTGGCCGGTGGCGACGGCCAGATCCCAGCTGTGCATGAAGACATCGCTGCTGTAGTACTTGTCGATGGCATCCACCAGCGGCATCTTGCCGAAGTGCTGATCGTCCAAGATCAACTCTTCGACCTTGGCATTGCTGAGCAGCATCTGCATCTGCTCGCAGTGGTGGTGCCAGATGTCGACCGGATCGGCGATGGTGCTGCCGATCTGTCCAAAGGTCACGCCCTCGACGGACCCGAACAGGCCACGGGACCATTCCACCAGGTGTTTCACGACGTCGAGTGCGGTCCAGCCCGGGACGGGGGTGGGTGCGCCCCAGTCGGACACGTGCTCGACGATCCGGGAGAAGTTTTTCGTCACTGCCGCGTGGCGTTCGGCCACGGCCTTGCGATCTTCGCTCATGCCCCCAGTCTGCCAATCGAAGCGCGGTTCTGCGAGCATGACCCAATGAGCCTGCAACATGTCGAGGCGATCCACCGCGCCCAGCTGCTGACCGTGCACCGCGTCGACGTCGATCTGGACCTGCGCGCCGCCGACCGCCCGGAGAACACCACCTTCACCAGCCTGACCAAGATCATCTTCGACTGCTCGCAAGCCGGGGCCAGCACCTTCCTGGACTTTCGCGGCAGCAGTTTGGACGAGTTGTGGCTGAATGGGGAACGGATTGCCCCGCAGTGGGAGGACGGCAGGATCCAGCTCACCAACCTCGCCCGGCACAATGTGCTGCAGGTCACCGGCACGATGGCCTTCAGCGACGACGGCGAGGGCCTGCACCGGCACGTCGACGCCAGCGATGGCCTGGTCTACCTCTACGCGATGAGCTTTCTGGATGCCGCCCCGCGCTGGTTCGGCTGTTTCGACCAGCCCGACCTGAAGGCCCGCCACAGCTTCACCGTCCGGGCACCGGAGAGTTGGCTGGTCAGAGGAAACACCCCCGCGACGGCCACCGCGCCGGGCTGCTGGCGGCTGGCCCCGGGCCAGCCGCTGCCGAGCTATCTGGTCACCCTGGTGGCCGGGCCGTGGGCGGAGGTCACCGCCAGCCATCCGTCGCCCACCGGCCCGATCGAATTGGGGCTGTATGCCAGGCAGAGCCTTGCCGACGAGCTGCACCGCGACGCCGACGAGCTCTTCCGGGTGACCGGCCAGTGCTTCGACGCCTACCACGAGCTCTTCGGGGTGCCCTACGCCTTTGGTGACTACCGGCAGGTCTTCGCCCCCGACTTCAACGCCGGGGCGATGGAGAATCCCGGTTGCGTCATCCTGCGCGAGCAGTACCTGCACCGCGGCGAGGCCACCCGCGCGCAGCGGGCCTCGCGCGCCGGCACCATCGCCCACGAACTGGCCCACCAGTGGTTCGGGAACCTGGTGACGATGCGCTGGTGGGACGAGTTGTGGCTGAACGAGTCCTTCGCCGAATACCTCGGCCACCGGATCTGCAGTCAGGCCACCGACTTCGAGCTGTGGACCGACTTCGGGTTGAGCCGCAAGCAGTGGGGCAGTGCCGCGGACCAGGCCCCCAGCACCCACCCCGTCGCCGGCAATGGCGCTGCGGATACCACCGCCGCCCTGGCGAACTATGACGGGATCAGCTACTCCAAGGGCGCCGCGGTGCTGCGCCAACTGGTCAGCTGGATGGGTGAGGAGCGGTTCTTCGCGGGCCTGCGCGCCCACTTCGACGCCCACGCCTTCGGCAATGCCACCATGGCTGACCTCGCCGGGGCCTGGCAGGCCCAGGGGGTGCAGGGCCTCGACGACTGGCTGCGAGTCTGGCTGGGAACCACCGGCCTGGACGTGCTCCGCGTGGTGGAGCATCCACTGCGGCTGGAGCGCACCGATACCGAGACCCCGCGGCCGCACGCGCTCACGGTCGCCAGCTTCACCCCCGACGGAAGCGAGCGGGACAGCAGCTTCCTGCACGTGGATCAGGACAGCACGCCGCTGGAACTCGCCGCCGAACCGGGAGACCTGGTGCTGCCCGACCCCGACGACCAGTGCTGGGCCCGCCTGCGGCCGGTCCTGCTGGGCGGGGAGCTGACCGACCTTGCCCTGTCCGCGGTGGCCTCGCCCACCGCCCGGGTGGCGGTGCTGGGTGCTCTGCGCGATGCCATTCGCAGCGCCGAAACCGACCCCGGCCAGGTCTTCGGGCTGCTCCTGCGGGAAGTCCCACGGGAGAAGGACGACACCATCCTGGACGCGGAACTGTCACTGGCACAGGAGTGCGCGGCCGCCTTCTGCCCACCGGCCGCCCGCGCCGGGCGTCGCGCCCGTCTGGCCGCCACTGTCGCCGCCCTGCTGGGCGACAGCGACCCAGCCAGCGACTGCCACCTGATCGCCCAGCGCGCCCTGCTGGCCTGCACCGATGACCGGGCGGTGCTCCAGGGGATGCTCGACGGTGAAACGCCCCGCCCGCTGGGGCCGGAGGACCGCTGGGCCGCCGTGCAGCGCCTGGCCCTGCTGGGCGCCGATCCGGCCATCATCACCGAGGAGGCCGCGCGGGACGGGTCCAGCGCCGGCCAGCTTGCGGCCCGGACCGCCCGAGCGCTGATCCCGTCGCAACAGGGCAAGCGGGAGGCGCTGGACGTGGTGCTGACCAGCGACGCGTCGGCCTACCAGATCTCCGCCACCGCCCGCGGCCTCTTCCCGCCCGAGCAGCACGAGCTCACCCAGCCGCTGGCCGCCGAGTGGTTCCGTCGGATCAACCAGACAACCGCCCGGCGCCAGGGCTGGGGGCTGACCGGCACCCTCCGGGCTGGCCTACCACTGGCCCACGCCGACGACCAGACCCTGGCCGCCGCTGAAGAGGCGCTGAGTACGCACGATCTGGATCCGACGGCGGAGCGGGCGCTGCGCGACGGCCTGGACCAGCTCCAACGGCAGAACCGCAGCTGGCGTGCCTACCCCGCGAAAGCGTGCTGACCCAAGCACCCGTACCGGGAAGTTATGCTGGGTGACACTGTGGCGCGAGCCGGTTCGCGCCCCCAGCAGGTCAGGGGACCCATCTGTGACTGCCACTGAATCTTCCACGCCCGAGCCCGTCGATCCCGAGGCACCTCAGCCCACGGGCGGCGCGCCGGAGCAGAAGAGCCATGGCAAGCGCTGGGCGTTGATCGGCCTGGGATCGCTGGCGCTGCTGGCCGGCGGCACCTACGCGACGGGCTACGCAATGGCCGGTGACAAGCTGCCGCGCAACGCCACCGTCGAGGGCGTCGCCGTGGGCGGCATGGACGAGGCCGAGGCCACCAGGACGCTCACCAGCCAGATCAAGCCCCGAGCCGAGGCGCCGATCGCGCTGACCGGCGACAAGAAGGAGGCCACCATCACCCCCGCCCAGGCGGGGCTCACCGTGGACTACCCGGCCACGATCGAGCAGGCCGGCGCCGGGAAGTCGCTGAACCCGCAGCACATCTGGAGCGTGCTGCGTGGTGGCGGGGAGATGAAACTGGTCACCACGGTGGATCAGGCCAAGTTGAAGGCCGCCGTCGAGGCCCAGGCCAAGACCTTCACGGTCAAGCCGGTGGACGCCAAGGTCGCCATGGAGCGGGAGAAGATCACCGTCACCGACGGCGTCGTGGGTGCGGACCTGGACGTCGAGGCCGCCACCAAGGCGGTGCAGCAGGCCTGGCTGGCCAAGACCACCGTCGAGGCCCCGATCAAGCGCACCGAGCCGGAGCTGACCACCGAGGAGGCCAAGACCTTCGCGGAGAAGGATCTGAAGCCCCGGGTCAGTGCCCCGCTGCTGCTGGACGTCGGCAAGAAGGAGAAGGTGGAGCTCACCGGCCCCGGCATCGGTGAGTTGACCACCATCAGCACCAAGGACGGCAATTTCGTCGCCACCCCCAATCTGGACAAGCTGTTCAAGGCGGCCGAGCGCAAGGCCGAGCCGCTGGGGCTGAAGGCCCCGCAGGATGCCAAGTGGCAGTTGTCCGGGGGCAAGCCGACGCTGGTTCCGGGCAAGCCCGGTGAGGGAATCGACCGCAAGGCCTTCGACAAGCTGATCCCGGCCGCGATGACCAAGACCGGCGCCGAGCGCACCATCACGATGCCGGTCAGCAAGAAGGAGCCGGAGCACACCACCGAGGAGGCCAAGAAGGCCCCGATCAAGGAGGTGACGGGTGAGTTCACCACCTACTTCCCGTATGCGGAATACCGCAACACCAACCTGAGCATCGCCGCGCAGCGGGTCGACGGAACCTACATCGCCCCCGGCGAGACCTTCAGCATGAACGACACCATCGGGCCCCGCACCGCCGGTTCCGGCTTCGTCGACGGCTGGGTGATCAGCGGTGACCACATGAAGAGGGAGAATGCCGGCGGCATCTCCCAGAGTGGCACCACCGTCTACAACGCGCTCTTCTTCTCCGGCCTGGAACACATCGAGCACCAGCCACACACCATGTACTTCGACCGCTACCCGGCCGGCCGGGAGGCCACGCTGTACTACGGCAGCATCGACGTGAAGTTCAAGAACGACAGCCCCTACGGCGTGCTGCTGCAGGGTCATGTGAACAAGGCCGCGCCGGGGGAGAAGGGGTCGATCACCTTCAAGGTCTGGTCCACCAAGGTCTACGACAAGGTGGAGTCCACCCCGTTGTCCAAGTCCAACTTCACCACCGGGCGCAAGCTCAAGCGCTCCGGGCCGTCCTGTCACGCCCAGGCCGCGTCGCCCGGCTTCACCGTGAACTATGCCCGGCTCTTCTACAAGGGCGGCAAGGTTGTCAAGCGAGAACCCTACAGCTGGACCTATGCGCCCACCGACGAGATCACCTGTGACTGAGGCATTGCCCTGGTTGTAGAGTGAATTCGTCAACGTCGGAATGCGACGCTGACCACGAACTTCATCATTGAGGAGACCCCAGTGACCTACGTCATTGCGCAGCCCTGTGTGGATATCAAGGACCGTGCCTGCGTCGAGGAATGCCCCGTCGACTGCATCTACGAGGGCAACCGCATGCTCTACATCCACCCCGAGGAGTGCGTGGACTGTGGTGCCTGTGAGCCGGTCTGCCCCGTGGAGGCCATCTTCTACGAGGATGACGTTCCCGCGGAGTTCAAGGAGTACTACGACGTCAACGTGAACTTCTTCGACGGTGTCGGGTCGCCCGGCGGCGCCTCGAAGTTGGGCACCATCGACAAGGACCACCCCGTGGTCGCCGCTCTCCCGCCCCAGGGCGAATGAGCGGCCTGGCGTCCCGCCTGCCCGACTTCCCGTGGGACTCGTTGGCGGGCGCCAAGGCCACGGCCCAGTCGCATCCCGGTGGCATCTGTGACCTGAGTGTGGGCACCCCGGTGGACCCGACGCCCGCCGTCGCCGTCGACGCGCTCACGGCAGCCGCAACCCGCTGGGCCGGCTACCCCACGGTCTGGGGCACCCCCGCGCTGCGCGCCTCCATCCTGGGCTACCTGGAACGACGCTGGAAGGCGTCGGGCTTGACCGAGCGCAATGTGCTGCCCGTGGTGGGCACCAAGGAGCTCGTCGCCTGGCTTCCCACCCAGCTGGGTCTGGGCCCCGACGACTTGGTCGTCATCCCCAGCACCGCCTACCCGACCTACGAGGTGGGTGCCGCGATCGTCGGCGCGAAGATCCAACGCTGCGACGACCCGTCGCAGATCGAAGGTGTACCAGCCCTGGTCTGGATCAATTCCCCGGCCAACCCGCACGGCGCGATCCTGTCCAAGGACCAGCTGCGCGCTTGGGTGGAGTACGCCCGCCAGACCGGTGCGGTGCTGGCCAGCGATGAGTGCTACGGCGAGTTCGCGTGGGACGCCGAGCCGTTCAGCGTGCTGGACGCGGACATCTGTGGTGGCTCGGTCGACGGCCTGCTGGCGGTGCACTCGTTGAGCAAGCGGTCCAACATGGCCGGCTACCGTGGCGGCTTCATCGCCGGCGACGAGAAGCTGTGCATGGAGCTGCTGGAGCTGCGCAAGCACGGCGGCATGATGCTGCCCGGCCCGGTTCAGGACGCGATGGCCGCCGCCCTGGCCGACCACACCCACGTCGAGGAGCAGCGGGAGCGCTATCTGGCCCGCCGCGCCGTCCTGAAGCCGGCGCTGGAGGAGGCCGGTTTCACCATCGACCACTCCGAGGGATCGCTCTACCTGTGGGCGACGCGCGGCGAGGACTGCCGCCAGACCATCGACTGGCTGGCCGAACGCGGCATCTTGGCCGCCCCCGGCGACTTCTACGGCACCCAGAGCGGCCAGCACGTCCGGATCGCCCTGACCGCCACCGACGAGCGGATCACCGCCGCCGCCGAGCGGCTGAGGGGTTGATCGTTCCGAGGGAGGAGCGGCCTGCGGGGCAGAGGCATTGACAAGCAGTGACTCAATCTTCGCACGGATTTGGGGGCAGCTTCTCGGGTGCGGTTCTTGGTGGAATTGCGTGATGGAATCGGTGTCAATGCTCCGCTTTTCTTGGCGGGAAGCCGACCAGCAGGCTAACCAGTGCCAGAAGTACCGGGATCGACGGGATGCGAAGGGTTTCGTGTGGGAGCAGGAGCGTTCGGTGTCCCAGGCACGTCGTGAGTGTCGTCAGCGACAGCACGAGATATCCCAGCGCATCCCGTCGGGCAAGGCCGGTGATGGTTCCTGCGAGCAGCACTGCGGCCATGGCCACCATCAGGGATGGTGTCGTGCTGCCGATCTGTGCGCCGGTGTCATCAACTACTCGCAGGGCCGCAGCTCGCCGCAGCAGATCCCCCATCTGCCCGAAGGGCAGCCCGATGTTCCCGTCCTGGTAGGCCAGTTGGTCTGGACTCATGGTGGTTCGGAGGTAGGCCTGCCACATGACCAGGGCGGTGGGGCCAGCGGCAATGGCAACCAGGTGACCGAAGTCTGGTGTGTCGAGTCGCCTCCACCGCCGTATGCCCCAATCAACTGCGAGGGCAACGGGGAGTAGGACCAGTTGTTCCTTGGTGAGGCACAGGGCGACGAGCGTGGCTCCAAGCCAGAGCCCGTCACGTTTCCTCCCTCGGGACCACAGGAGCAGTGCGAGGCAGGTCAGTGCCGCTTGCAGCGGTTCGGTGAGGGCGGAGCTCGCACTGAACAGCAGACCGGGAGACAAGGCCACGGCCAGACCGGCCCACGGACTGGCTCCGAGTCGGGCGGCCAGGCGGCTCACTGACCAAGCCGCCAAGGCCATGGCGGCCAATGTCATCAGCCAGAACACTTCTGGAAGCCAGCGTGGTTGTCCGAGGGACAGGACCCCGGCCAGCCATCCCCACAACGGGTGTCCGTAGCGGTAACCGGGCATGTCGATGAGGGTGTGCGCTGTACCGGTGGCAAAGGGATCAACGGCCATCGCCCAGTAATAGACTCCGTCGTATTTCTCGCCGGGAGTCGAGACGATGAAAGCTGGGTCCACGCTCTTGATGAATGTGGAGAGAGGACGGTCGGCGGACACGTCCAGGAGCAGGTCGGGTGAGAAGACCGGCCAACTGGACAAATATTGGGCCAGCAGGGTCGCCAGCAGCGCAGTCCCGGTACAGAGCAGCGCGACGCGGTTGTTTCGGGAGGTCACGTCGTGCGGATCCTTTGGAATAGTCATCGTTGGAGAGCTGTCGCCGGTTCGATGCGCGCGGCTCGTGCTGCGGGCTGCAATCCTGCGAGCAGGCCAACGGCAAGCCCCAACAGGGGGGTGGCCATCAGCCACGGCGGGAGCAGCGCGGTCCAGTCCCGGGCCCAGCACACGGCCAACACGGTGAAGACGCCCAGCGGGGTACCGATCAGGCCACCGACGAGGCCGAGGACGCTGGACTCGCCGACGAACTGAGCCGCAATGTGGATGGGCCGCGCTCCCAATGCCCGTCGCAGTCCGATCTCGGCCACCCGCTGCAGCACAGCGACGGTGGTCAGGTTGGCGATGCCGAATGCGCCAACGAGCAGCGTGATTCCTGTGAGGGCCAGGAACAGGCCCCCAATGTCATTTCCGACAGAAGCTTGGAGGCTGCGCGGATCTGGTGGAAGGGCGAGTTCGTAGGCCGCCGGCTTGGCAGCGCGCAGGGCGATGGGTACTTGACGCCCCGCGACATCGGCTGCTCCAACGGCGGTGTCGATGGTCATCCACGGCTGGAGGTTCTGTTCACCCCACATGTCACGCGCAGTGGCCGTGGGGACCATGACGGATCCAAGCAGTTCAGGGTTGCGTTTCACATCGTCAACCACACCCAGCACCGTGAAGGGGACGCCAGCTATGAACACGGCCTGGCCGGGACGAGGAGTGCCGATGCCCAGTCGCTGCGCGGCCACCTTGCCCAGCACGGCTGCCCGGCAGCTTGTCTTGACGCACCAGTCATCGAAGGTTCGGCCTGCGCTGAGCTGGGCTCGGCTTGCCTTCAGCATCCCAGGGCTGACTGCATGCAGTCCGATGCCGGTTGGTGCCGTGCCTCCGCTACCGGGAGGCAGTGCGCTCACGGAGTCCCAGTTGGCCGCAGGCACCTCCCACGCGAGGCCAACGGCTTGAACCCCCCTGATCTGTGCGACGCGAGTTTCGGCGTCCCGCGGAAAGCCACCATCACCGAATGTGGCGTCGAGTGGCTTGACGTCCACCTGGGTGGCTCGGAGCGGAGAGAACCGATCGGATACCTGGCCTTGGGCACTGGCCGTCAAGCCAAGGACCGCGACCAGAGTGGCGGTTCCCATTACCGTGCCCGCAATGGTGAGGGCGACTCGGGCCGGCCGGGAGACGACCCCGCGAATAATCTCGTGAAGCCAGTCCCCGAGACGCAATTGTGAGACGGGATTCACGCTGCGTCATCCTCCACGATGCCGTCGAGCATCCGCAGACTGCGCTGGGCCCGTGCAGCAACATCCGGGGAATGGGTGATGACAAGCAAGGTCTGGCCTTGGGAGTGCAAGTCGTCGAAGAGTTCCAGGACGCTGGCAGTGGAGGTGCTGTCGAGGTTGCCGGTCGGTTCGTCACACAACAACAACCTCGGTCGGTTGAACAGCGCCCGGGCGATGGCCACGCGCTGGCGTTCCCCGCCAGAAAGAGTTGCAGGGTTAGCCTCCAGACGGTGGCCAAGGCCGACTCGTCGGAGCATGGCACGCGCTCGTTCGACCTGTTCGTCTCCCCGACGGTGTTCAAGAGTGCCATAGAGGCCGGCCATCATCACGTTCTCCGTGGCATTGCGATCGTCGAGGAGGTGGAAGGCCTGGAAGATGGTGCCAATCCATTGACCGCGAAAGGCGGCACGGGCTCGCTCTTCTGCGGTGGCGACGTCCACTCCACACAGTGAATAATCTCCGCCGGTTGGACGGATCAGCAGTCCCAGGACATTCAGCAAGCTGGACTTGCCACAACCAGAAGGGCCGGTCAGGGATACATAGTCGCCTGGATCAAGGTGGAAGTTGGCGCGTCGAATGGCGTCGACTGGCGGTGGGCCGGGGTAACGCAGGCTGATGTCGGTCAACGTGAGGACTGGTGGATCGAAGACAGTCACGGACCGTTCACCACCACGGCGTCACCCATCTTGAGTCCGGGCGTGTCTGCCACGGGCGTCACTTCCACCATGCCATCGGCACTGGCGCCCGGGGTCACCTCTACGGTCGTCTCGGTCTTGTCGTGCTGCACGAGGACGACCGTGCGGCCGTCGGTGCGGGAGTACACGGCGCTCAACGGGACGGCCAAGGCCCCCTTGCGTGACAGTTGCTGTTCGATGTTGATCCGCACGTCCTTGCCATCACTTCCCTCCGGGAAGGCCGTTTCCGGGCGCAGGTGTACGGTGACCGTCTGGCCAGCTGGAGCATCGATGCTCTCCACGACGGCCGGAACAGCAGCTTTGTCGAGGTCCAGCGTGGCTCGGGCTCCCTTGGTGATGGTGCGTGCCGCATCAGCCGGGATTTGGGCAGTGGCACTGCTTGTCCCGCAGGTCAGGACCACCAGATCGGATTTGGTGGCAGGTGCCCCGACAGGTGCCGAGTTGGTGATGACCGTGGCCGGGAAGCTCGGGATGAATAGGATTTCCCGACGGTCCATGCGGGAAGGTGCGTCATGACCTGCGGAGCGGTAGAGCTGAGCCAGCCCTTGGGAAGTGGCGGAGGTGAAGTCCGAGCCTGCGCTCGCAGGGAGATGAAGGCTGGCCAGTGCCCTGTTGAGCTGCTGCACGTCGGGCCCCTTGTCTCCCTGTGCGAGATCCCGGTAGGCGGGAAATGAGCCCTGGAGTGCGAGGATGGGGCGCCCGGAGACTTCCAGAAGCTGCTGTCCAGCGGCGACAGACTTCCCAGCAGCTGGAGCGCTCCGAGTGATCACGGACAGAGCGGCCGAAGATGTCACGGGCCCCACCGCCACGCGCTGCCCGGTGACGAGGGTTGCACGAGCCACCACGGTCCCCTTGGCGGCCATGGCCTCAATCGGTGCTGTGATGCGGCTCACCGGCGGTGGGGCCGTGTCGAGTGCCTTTTGCGCGGGGGAGCGCATGAAGTGGCCGGCAAGGACGCCTGTCAGCATGCTGGCGACGGCGACAGCGACGAGAATGAGGAAGCGGCGCTCAGGAGCCCTAGCCATTGGTGGTCACTTCTGATGCGTGCCGGACAAGGGTGGCAAGTTCACCCTTGACGGTTGCGAAGCCCTCCGGATTGGCGTCGATCGCCGCCCGCTGGAAGGTGGTCTCGGCCTCTCTCATGGCCTTTGTCACGCCGCTGCTCTCCTGGCATTCGAACTGTGTGACGGCAGCTTTGGTCTCGTCGGGAGTGACAGCATCGGCTCCCAGGTACTTCCTCGGAGCTTCTCGGGGGTCAGCCACTTCCGGGTAACCTGCTGCGCTCATGCACGCCGCGAATGCCTTCAACCCCGTTGTCGTCTTGGGCGAGTCCGTGGCACGGGGGTCAAGGTTGACGCTACGCACGATGGGTGAGAGGCCGAGCCCCGCGAAGTGGGTCTGGGTAGTTCCTTCCATCAGCGTCTTGTCCGCCTCGCCCAGACAACCTTCGCGGAAGCGTTCGGTTGACGAGACGGGTTCACCCCCGAGGGCCTTTTGTTGGGCTGGAGTCAATGTGGCGTTGAATTCGTCACTGGCGGCTCGGCCGGCAACGATCTCCGGGGTGTCGTCAGCGGTGTGAAAGCCGAATTGCTTGGCATCGGAAAGGCTGTTCAGCCCGTATCGGCGGGAAGCGAGGTCAACCGAGGAACCCGCCTCGGGGACCGGTTTGGGGAGCGTCACCTTGAATCCCTGTCGTTCCATGCACTTCTGGGTGAGCACCGTATGAGCTCGGACGACTGTCTCCCGGTCACGACCCATCAGCATGTACTGCTGCAGAGGCAGCTGTTCAGCGGCGGACTCGCTGCCGCTTGTCTGGGCAGACGGAACCTGCCAGGCGGAAATGGTGGGGGAGGGAACCTTGGCTGGTGTCGTGCTGCAAGCACCCGACAGCAACACGACAAGAATGGCAAGGGGCGTGCGCCCGCGCAGAGCGGACGCACGCCGATTGTGAGCGACCATGATGGTGCTCAGGCCCAGCCCATGGAGGCGTCCTGGTTCTTGGTGAGAGGGAGGTTACTGCGGACGCTCGGGGGGATGTAGTCGTTGGTGCCGGAGAGTCCGGAGTTGAAGTAGACACGGAAGCCACGGGTGGTGCTCCAGTTGGCGGCCGAACCCGCGTTGTTCCAGACGTTGTAGCCGCTGCCGGAGGTACCTCGCGCCCCCGCCATGAACAGGTAGCTGACGCCGCCGTTCCTGCTGGGGTTGAACGATGAGATGTTGGACTGGCTGCCGAACTCGGCTCCGTATCCGCTGTTGGACGAGTTGTAGTGGAGGCACATCTGGACGGTGTTGCCGCACTGGCGCTGCACCGTGGCGGCGTGGGCGGGAGCTGCACTGATGGCGACGGTGCCGACGGCAGCGACCGCCACGGCGAGAGAGGTGGACTTGCGCATCATCGTTCCTTTCACTGAAATGATGAGATGAAGCAGACTCACCCCCCCCGGGGAGGTGATGGCACCTCGTCGAGTCCGCATGAGCAGTCTGGTGGGCGGCCGCTGGACAATGAAGGAGATGGGCGATGATCGTGCACTTGCGGCGAGGCGACGTGTACCAAAGTGCAAAGTTTGGTGCCTTCCCGACGGCCCCGGGTGCGGAATGACGATCCGGGTAGCTCTGTGTGATGACTCGGCGCCCATGCGTGCAGCGTGGAACGCGCTGCTGCGTGCGATCAATGGCATCGAGGTCGTGGGCATCTACCGAGATGGGCGAGAAGCGTTGGCTCGAGTGGTCCACGACCGGGTGGAGGTCTTGTTGCTGGATGTGAGAATGCCCGGACTCACGGGCCCAGATGTCGCACGCGCCCTGCGCGATGTGCCCATCAAGGTGATCTACCTGACCTCTCACCCCGACTTGATCACTGTGGAGGACGCGGTGGCAGGGGTGGTTTCCGGGGCGCTGACCAAGGATGTGCCGCCCGAGGACCTGGAGCAGATGATTCACTGGGCGGCGCGTGGATTCACCGTCATCTCGCCGCATGTCTCGCGCCAATCGGGTGAGGATGCGCTGCGTGTCCGACGAGACCTCGTGCGATCGCCTCAGGAGGGTGAGGTGCTCGACCTGGTCTGTCGCGGACTGTCCAATGACCAGATTGCTGTGCAGCTCAACCGCAGCCTGTCATCGGTGAAGCAGATCGTCGGGCGATTGGCCCAACGCGCCCACGTGCAGAACCGCACGCAGCTTGCTCTCTATGTGACGGATCCCAGTTTTCGAACCGAGTTCATGAATTGAGTGCCGCTCCCGATGTTCGAGGGGCGCTGCCACGAAGGCTCCAGGTGACGCCGTCCTCATAGTTCTCCACAGTCCCACCGATGGACGCCATTCGCTGCCTCATCCCGATCAAGCCGAGGCCAGAATTCCTCTCATCATGACCTGGTCGCATGGCGTTTGTCATCAAGATGTCCACCCGTTGCTCCTGCACAGCTACCATGATCGCCGATGCTCCCCGGGGGTCTCCGTGCCGCAAGATGTTGTTCGCTCCTTCCCTGACGACACGGGCCAGCGAGTCATTGATCGCTGGCGTGAACGAATCGATCGGTCCACTGACAGAGACGTTCAGGGGACGTTCAACGCGGCTGAATTGCTCTTGGATGTGCTCGATCATTTCAGAAAGATCCATCCGCTCCGGGGGAAGGTCCAACTCAAGTAGGTTCATCATCTGGCGCAACTGCGTGTTGATTCGCCGTCCGCTTGTGGCGATGGTGGACAGTAGCTGTCGCGCTTCGGCGGGCCGGGACTGTCCACGTTCCGCCTCCAGCACGAGCATGGTCACCTCATGCACGACGGTGTCATGCAATTCGCCAGCAATCTCACGCCGCTGAGCCGTGAGGCGCGCGGTGGTCATTTCCTCTGCCGTCACGTCTCGCTTGTGGATGATCATTCCGAGAAGAGCGGCCGCCGCATAGATGAAGAGGAATACAAGTGAAGCGGTGGCCCAATCGCCCACACTGCCAGCTCGTCTGGACTCCCATAGCGAGAGAGAGAAGGAACAGGCGAAGGCTCCAGCCAGGGAAAACCGGTTTCCCAGAGCAGCCACCTCAGCCACAAGGAGAATCCAACCGTAGGCCGCCATACCCAACTTGCCGACTGGGATGCACGCCTGCAGCATGGAGGCGCTCGTGAGCAGTGCCACTGCGATCGGAAGCCGCTGTTTGAACAGGGCTAGAGCCGCGGTGAGAGTCAGCATGGAGAGCACGTTGAAAACGTGAATTCCTTGGGACAGCATGACCAGATCCGCAAGGAGCAATGCTCCCCCGATCCCCGAGAAGGCCTTGGTGTGCCATGTCAGGGAGCGGACCGGCCCAGCCAACTTGGTCGAAGGGCTGCGCTTCGTGCCCGAAGGTACGTGATTTCGTGTCAACGCCGTCATGGTCCCGCTCTCTCGATCCATGGTGCATCCAGCATCACGGAAGGATGAAAGCATATGTGGAACTTGTTCGGGCTCATTTTCGCCACTGGAGATGGGCCAAGCCTGTCGCTGTGTGGTTCGATGCCTTGGTGGCCCACGTGTCCTGCCTGATCACGCACGCAGCGTGATGGTCGCCTCGGTGGGCTTCTTCGCGCCCGCCGAGGCGGCACTCCACTGGGCCAGTTCGCTGGCACTGAGTTGGAGCGTCTGCTCGCCCACGCTCACCGCGGTCACACCCGTCGTCTCCGTCGTCGCGAGCACCAGCTGGGCGGCGGCCCACAACTTCGTCGGGTCCGATGAGTTCAGGGTGATCTGCGCCTGCCCCTGGCTGGCCGTCACGGAACCCTTGAAGGCACGCTGCACGATGGCCGTCGCCCGCTTGGTGTCCGGAGAATCGCCTCCGCGGTCGACACAGCGCACCGCCGCGGGGGAGTGGCCGCTCAGCGCACTGGCCCAGGCCTTCGCGGCATCGACGTGCTTGCGGTAGCCCTCGGGCACGCCCGACTTCTGCACCTCCTGCGCGACGTCGTTGATGTCCCCGGACTCCCAACCCGGCACCTTGACCAGGCCGTCGTAGAACTTGCCGGTGGAATACCACGGGTCCATGATCTGCTCCACCGTGCCCCAGCCCTGGCTGGGCCGCTGCTGGAAGAGCCCCACCGAGTCCCGGTCACCGTAGTCGATGTTGCGCAGCTTGGACTCCTGCTTGGCCGTCGCCAAGGCGATCGACGCGGCGCGGGCGGGCAGCCCGCGCCGGATCGATTCCGCCACGATGATCGCGGCATTCTCCGACTGCTCCAGGCTGAGGGTGTCGGACACCTCCCCGACGCTGACCGTGCACTGCTCGGCGGGCGGCACCACCATCGTCACCGATGAGGTGATCTTGTTCACCAGCCAGCCGGCGCCCACCACCAGCAGCACGATGGCCACCAGCAGCGCCAGCAGGGAATTGCGTCGGGGAGAGGCCATCAGTTCTGGTGCAGGTCCGTGTTGAGCACGATCTTGTGCTCCCCGCGCTGCTTGGCGATCACGGCGCCGGTCTGCGAATCCCGGATGAACAGGATGTCGCTGGCGCCGCTCAGCTCGGTGGCCTTGACCACCTGACCGTCGGGCAGCTTCACCTTGGTGCCGGCGGTCACGTACAGCCCGGCCTCCACCACGCAGTTGTCACCCAGCGAGATGCCGACGCCGGCCTCGGCCCCCAGCAGGCAGCCCTTGCCGATGCTGATCACCTGCTTGCCGCCACCGGACAGGGTGCCCATGATGGAGGCGCCGCCGCCCACGTCGGAGCCGTCGTCGACGGTGACCCCGGCCGAGATCCGGCCCTCCACCATCGAGTGTCCCAGGGTGCCGGCGTTGAAGTTCACGAAACCCTCGTGCATCACGGTGGTGCCCTCGGCCAGGTGTGCCCCCAGCCGCACCCGATCCGCGTCGCCGATCCGCACGCCCGACGGCAGCACGTAGTCCACCATCCGGGGGAACTTGTCCACACCCAGGATGTTCACGATGCCGCGGGTGTTGCGCAGCGCCAGCCGGACCTGCTCGAAGCCCTCCACCGCGCACGGCCCGGCCGAGGTCCACACCACATTGGGCAGGATGCCGAACAGGCCGTCCAGGTTCTGGCCGTGCGGCTTGACCAGCCGGTGGCTGAGCAGGTGCAGCCGCAGGTAGGCGTCGCTGACATCCGCGGGAGCGGCATCCAGGTCGATTACGGTCTTGACGACGGTGATCTTCACCTGCCGGTCGGAGTCCTCGGTCTGGGAGGCGATCATCTCCGCGGGGGCCTTGGTGCCCTCGTCGGGAGTGCCCAGCGCGGGGGCGGGGAACCAGGTGTCCAGCACCTGTCCGGAAACGTGAACGGTGGCGAGGCCCCAGCCCCAAGCAGAACGAGTCGCGTCAGTCATGGCGAACAGCCTAGCTGGCCGTGGCGACATCCGGACGGTCGCCGAAGTCCCGCTCCGCCAGCGCCCGGACGGCGTCCAGCGCGGCCTGGGCGTCGGGCCCGCTGGCGCGCACCAGCAACTGGTCGCCGTGGGCCAGATCGAGCGCTTGCAGCTGGGTGATGCTGGAGGCGTCGCCCACCGAACCGTCGGGGGCGACGACGTCCACCTCCGCATCCAGCTCCGCCAAAGCGGTCACCACCAGCGCCGCCGGACGGGCGTGCAGGCCGTGCTTGGCGCGCAGCACCGTGCGGAATTCCAGACTGCCGTCCGGCGCCGCGGTCACCGCCGGGGCCGACAGCGGGGAAGCGGCGTCGGAGGAGGTGTCGGTCAGATGCTGCTGCTTGGCCCGCAGCGCCCCCGAAGCCTCGGCCGCAACGGCCTCCAGCGAGGCCCCGGTGGAGGCGGCGACCACGGCCACCACCAGCCCCTCGACCAGCGGGGCGGGGCACAGCCGTACCCGGCCGGCGACCTCCGGTTCGACGAAGTCCAGCGCCATCTCCGCCGAGAGCACGGCGCTGCCCAGATCCAGCAGCACCAGCGTCCCGTCGGGTCCATCCAGTTCCTCGTAGGCGGCGGCGATGGCGGCGGCGTCGGTGCCCAGCGTCGTCTCGTCCAGCCCGGCGGCGGCCAGCACCCGGGGCGCCCGCTCGCCGGCCATCTCCTGTGCCAGTTGGATTGCGGCAGCCGCCAGGGCGTGACTGTGCGAGACGACGACGATCGAAATCACTGGATCCCCCGATGCAGTGTGGTGGGCAGGGTGGCGGTCACGAGAGGGTGCGGGCGGCCGATTCCAGCAACAGCACCAGACTGGTTGCTCCCGGATCCTGGTGGCCCGCGCTGCGCTCGCCCAGATAGGACGCGCGGCCCTTGCGCGCGACCATGGGGATGGTTGCGTCGCGGCCCTGGGTGCCGGCGACCAGGCCGGCCTGCAGGCAGGCGGCGACGCTCTCGCTGGTCTCCTCCATTGCCTCGACGGCGGGCTGCAGCGCATCCACCATGGTCTTGTCGCCCAGCCCGGCCTTGCCCCGGGAGAGCACCCCGTCCAACCCGGCATGCCACGCCTTCGCGATGCTCGCGGGAGTGTCCTCGGGCTCCAGGGCGCCCGCGAAGCGCAACAGGAAGGTGCCGTACAGCGGGCCCGAGGCGCCGCCGACGGTGCTGACCAGGGTCATGCCGGCCTTCTTCAGGTAGGTGGGGGCGTCGGGGAAATCGGCCGCGTCCAGGGCGGCGACGGCCTTCATCCCGCGCTCCATGTTCGATCCGTGGTCGGCGTCACCGATCTGCCGGTCGAGCTCGGTCAGGTTCGCGGCGTTCTCGCTGATCTGGGCGGCGAAGTCCGCCATCCAGGCGGCTGCTTTGCTGATGTCCACGTCACACACCCCAGCGCAGTCCGGGGGTGTTCACCGGGGCGTCCCACAACGTGAGCAGGTCGTCGTCGGCCTTGAGCAGGGTGACGGACAATCCCGCCATCTCCAGCGACGTGATGTAGCTGCCCACCAGGTTGCGGGCCACGGTGATGCCCTTGGCCGCCAGCAGCCTGCTGATCTCGCCGTACATCAGGTACTGCTCCATCAGCGGCGTGCCGCCCATGCCGTTGACGAAGCAGATCACCGGGGAGCCGGTGAAGTCCAGATCCGCCAGGATGGGTTCGATCAGCATCGCGGCCACCTCGCGCGCCGGCGCCAGCTTGCGACGCTCCCGGCCCGGCTCGCCGTGGATGCCGACCCCCAGCTCCATCTCGTCCTCGGCCAGCTCGAAGGTGGGCTTGCCCGCGGCGGGCACGGTGCAGCTGGTCAGCGCCATCCCCATCGAGCGGCCCTGGCCGTTGACCTTCTTCGCCAGCTCCAGGCAGGCGTCCAGGTCTCGGCCCGCCTCGGCGGCGGCCCCGACGATCTTCTCCAGCAGCACGGTCACACCAACCCCGCGTCGCCCGGCGGTGTAGAGCGAGTCGGTGACCGCGACGTCGTCGTCGGTGACCACCGCCTCCACCCGGATGCCGGATTCGGCGGCGGCCAGCTCGGCCGCCATCTCGAAGTTCATCACGTCGCCGGTGTAGTTCTTCACGATGTGCAGCACGCCCGCGCCACCGTCGACGGCGGTGGTGGCGGCCATGATCTGGTCCGGAACCGGGGAGGTGAACACGGCGCCGGCGCAGGCGGCGTCCAGCATGCCCAGGCCGACGAAGCCGCCGTGCATCGGCTCGTGGCCGCTGCCGCCGCCGGAGACCAGGCCCACCTTGCCCTTCACCGGGGCATCCTTGCGCAGCACCACGTGGTTGGTGTGGTCGATGCGCAGCCGATCGGGGTGCGCAGCCTCCATCCCCAGCAGGGTTTCGGCGACCACGTCGTCGACGGAATTGATCAGCTTCTTCATGCTTTCCATCAAAGCACTGGGCGGGGACATTTCTGAAGACAGTCGAGCAGCAATTCTCCCGCGCCGGGAGCGGCGACCAGCACCCCGCCGTCGCCGGGGAAGAGCGTGTGGTTGCCGTCGAGGTCCAACACCTCGGCACCCGCCTCGTGACCGATCAGCAGGCCCGCCAGATGGTCGATCGGGTTGAAGTCGTGCACCACCCCCGCGGCGCCCCAGCCGGCCGCAATCCCGGTCAGGGTGAGGGTTCCCGAACCCATGATCCGCGGCGTGCAGTGCTCGACGGCCAGCGCGGCCAGGAAGTCGTCCATCCCCGGCCAGGGGGTGTGGGCATCCCACTCGGTCAGCACGGTGCGCCCGGCCAGCGATTCGGTGACGGACAGCTTGAGCGGCTCGCCGTTCAGGGTGGCGCCCAGCTCACGGGCGGCCAGGAAGACATTGTCCATGGCCGGCTGCGCCACGGCGGCCACCAGCGGTTCACCGTCGACGGCCAGCGCCAGGCTCATCGACGTCCACGGCAGGCCATTGGCCAGATTGGTGGTGCCGTCCACCGGATCCAGGTACCACGTGGGGCGGCCGGGCTCCGGCTCACCGCCCAGCTCCTCGCCGACCACCAGGTGCCTGCCGTCGAAGGCCTGGTCGATCACCGCCCGCACATGCCGCTCCACCGCGACGTCCACCTCGGTCACCAGATCCGCCGGATGTGCCTTGTTGCCCACCCGTCCCAGGGCCGCGGTGCGGGTGAAGCCATTGGCCCAGACCGCCAGGTCATGCGCCACCCGCACCATCCGGGCGGCTTCCAGGCTGAGCTCGGTGGCGACGGCGAAGGCCTCCACATCCAGCCCCACCAGGGCCAGCGGGCTGGTGCCGCCGCTCAGCAGTCGTCGCAGCAGCCGCGGCCGGTCGGTGGTGATCCGATCCACCCCGGCGTCGATCGCGACGCTCATCGTCCGGGCGTCGTTGATGGTCCAGCAGGCCAGCTCCAGCCCCATCCGGTGCACCTGGCCCACCAACTGTTCGGTGAGCAGCGTCCACTCCACGTTGATGGCCGACGGGCGCAGCCGTCGCACCATCTCCAGATCCAACTCGCCGCCGTCGTGGTTGTAAGCCAGATCCGCGGTGGGCAATTGCTCGCGCACCACCAGCATCGCGTCGGTCTCCCCGCACCAACTGATCGGCGCCAGATCGGCGTCGGGGCCGTTCTGGAAGGCCCGCACCACGGCGATCGCAGCTCGGGCGTCGTCGACGTCGACCGTGTCGATCAGCATGGTGACGGGGGTGCGGCGCTCCCGGTTCAGCTCGACGAATTGCGCCAGCGTCTCCTCCAAGGTGGGGATCCGACAGTCGCCGCTGCCCACATCATTGATGTTGCCCACGATCCAGCCATCCGCGGCATCCGGTGCGGCCGGGCAGGAGACCATCGCGTCCACCCGGTTCGGCAGGCCCCACAGCCGCAGCAGGGTGGCGTCGTGCAGCACCACCGAGGTGCCGTCCCGGGTGGTGCGAATGTCCAGCTCCACCACGTCGGCACCGGCCTGGACGGCGGCGGCAAAGGCCTCGGGGGTGTTCTCGCGGGCGGTCTCGGAATCGCCCCGGTGGGCCACGACGGTGATGCTCATGACCGTCACGCTAGGGGTACGGGGTGTCGAAAGGGTGAACTGGTCAGCGCCGCAGCTCGGAGACGTCCTGGGTGATCAGCCGTTCGATCCGCATCCACGGGGCCCGCTTGTGCCAGTCCAGGCGCACCCGAATCCGGTCGTTGTGCATGATCGTCGCGGTCAGCGCCACCAGGATCACGCCCACCGCCACCACGCCGAACAGCAGGGTGAAACGGGGGCCGAAGCGGTTGCCGATCCAGCCCACCAGCGGGGAGACCATCGGCGCCATCCCGAAGATGGTCAGCCCCCACAGCGCCATCACCCGGCCGCGCATCTGCGGCGTGGTGGCGGTCTGCAGCAGCGAATTGGCCGTGACCAGCGCGGTGATGGTGAAGAAGCCCACCGGCACCTGCAGCAGCACGAAGAGCCAGAAATTGCCGCTCACCGCCGAGGCCAGGTTGAAGACCACATAGCCGGCCATTCCCATCAGCACGTGCCGCAGCCGCGGGCTGCCCCGTCGGGCCGACCACAGCGCCGCCACCAGCGCGCCGATGCCCATGAAGGAACCGATGATGCCGTAGTCACCCGAACCGCGGTGGAAGGCCTGGGTGGCCATCACCGCATTGGTGATGTTGAAGTTGAAGCCCAGACCGCCGATGGCGACACCCACGGTGAGCAGCGCCATCAGGTCGGGGTGGCGCTTCACATAGCGCAGGCCGGCCATGAAGCCGGCGCTGCGACCGGTGGCGGGCTTGGCCGGGTGCAAGAGCTCGGTCTTCATGCTGAGCAGGGCTGCGATCATGGCGGCGAAGGCCACCACATTGGCGGCAATCACCCAACCCGTGCCCACCAGCGCGATCAGTGCGCCGCCGATGCCGGGGCCCAGTAGCCGGGCCGCGTTGAAGCTGGCGGAGTTCAGGCTGATCGCATTGGGCAGTTGCTCGAAGGGGACGATCTCACTGACGAAGGCCTGCCGGGCTGGGTTGTCGAAGGCCATCCCCAGCCCGTCCAGCAGGGAGAGCGCGAAGACCTGCCACAGCTTCACCTGACCAGTGATGGTCAACACCGAGAGCACGGCCGCGCTGGTCAGGCCCACCAGCGCACTGGCCAGCAGGATGGTGCGCTTCGGCAACCGGTCGGCGACGCTGCCGGCAATCGGGTTCAGCAGCAGGGCGGGCAGGAAGATCAGCGCCGTCTGGTAGCCCAGCGCCTGGGCATTGCCGTCGGTCAGGATGACCAGCACCAGCCAGGCCTGCGCGGTACGCGCCATCCAGCCGCCGATATTGCTCACCAGACCTCCCAGGAACCAGATCCGGTAGTTCGGATTGCTCAGCGAGGAAAAGGTCTGGGACGTGGCGGGGCTCACCGGTGGTTGCTCTCCTGACGGGATGTGGGGGGCACCAGACTAACTCTCCACCGCTGGATTCGCTCATTCGGATACGGTCTGCTGGTGACCTCTTCCAGCCTGCGTCTTTGCTCGGCCGCCGAACTGCCCGGCCTGCTGCCCGACGCCCTTGCGGGCCGCACGGTGCTGGCACCGGTGGGGGAGGTTCCCGAACAGACGCTGGCGATGCTCCGCCCAGAGCTGCCGGTGACCGAGGCCGATGCCGCGGTGGTGGTGGCCACCTCGGGTTCGTCCGGCGTGCCCAAGGGAGTGGTGCTCTCCCGGCGCGCCCTGCTGGCCGCCGCCGAATCCGCCCAGTCCCGGCTGGGGGTGATGACCTGGACCTGTGTGCTGCCGGTGGGTTATGTGGCCGGCCTGATGGTGCTGGTCCGGGCCCACGTCGCCGGGCGGCCGGTGCGCTTCGCGACCAGTGACCTGTCGGACCTGGCCCCGGCCCCCGGCCCGAATGCCATCTCGATCGTGCCGACCCAGCTCTTCCGCGCGATGGAGCGGCCCGACGTGCTGGCGTCGCTGGCCCGCTACGACGTGATCCTGCTGGGCGGCGCCGCCGTGGATCCGGACCTGCTGCAATCCGCCCGTGACCAGGGGCTGAACCTGATCACCACCTATGGAATGAGCGAGACCTGCGGCGGCTGCGTCTGGGACGGCGAGCCGCTACCCGGGGTGAGTGTGGGGCTGGCCGGCGCCTCGACAGGCTCGGAGATCGTGCTTGGATCGGGTGCGCAGATCCCAGCCGCGACGGCCGATCCCGCCGAGGCCCCCTCCGGCCGGATCCTGCTGACCGGGGAGATGGCCTTCAGCGGCTACCGGCTCAACACCGAGCTGACCGCCCAGACCCTGGACGGGCGCACCGTGATCACCCAGGACCGCGGCCAGATCGTCGACGGCCGGCTGCGGGTGCTCGGCCGGATGGACGACGTGGTGATCTCCGGCGGGGTGAATGTGGATCTGGCGGCGGTGCAGCGCGCCGTCGATGCGGTGGAGCCGGGCACCAGCGTCGTCCTGGCCGTCCCCGACGCGGAATGGGGTAGCCGCATCACCCTGATCAGCAGCTCAGCGCATGACCTGGTCTGGTGGCAGGCCCGGCTGGCGCCCGCTCTGGGCCGGGCGGCCCTGCCGCGCGCCCTGACAAGCGTCGATGGCCTGCCGCGGACGAGTAGTGGAAAGATTGACCGGCAGTCGCTGCTGGGCGAGCTGTTGGACAAGAAGGACTGAGCTTTCGTGGCAACTGTTGGTGAATGGATCGAGGGGGCGCGCCCGCGCACCCTTCCCGCGGCGCTGGCGCCGGTCTTGGCCGGATCGGCCACGGCCTGGTTCTCCGGGGGATTCCGACTGGGCCATGCGCTGCTGGCCTTCGTCGTCGCGCTGGCCCTGCAGATCGGTGTGAACTTCGCCAATGACTATTCCGACGGCATTCGCGGCACCGACGAGGACCGCGTCGGCCCGATGCGCCTGGTGGGGTCCGGCGCTGCGCGCCCGGCCCAGGTGAAGGCCGCCGCCTTCGGCTGCTTCGGCCTGGGCGCCCTGGCGGGCCTGGGGCTGGTGCTGATCACCGGCCACTGGTGGCTGGTCGGCGTCGGCGCGCTGTGCATCCTGGCGGCCTGGTACTACACCGGCGGGGAGCACCCCTACGGCTATGCCGGGCTGGGAGAGGTCTTCGTCTTCATCTTCTTCGGGCTGGTCGCGGTCTGCGGCACCACCTATGTGCAGCTGGGTCGGGTGACCTGGGCGACGCTGGCCGCCTCGGTGGCGATCGGCATCCTGGCTTGCCAGATCCTGGTGGCCAACAATCTGCGGGACATCGTCGGTGACCGAGAGGTGGGCAAGCGCACCCTGGCCACCCGGCTGGGCGATGCCGGCACCCGACGCTTCTTCGCCGGCTTGAGCGCCCTGGCCGTGGTCTGCACCGTCGCCGTCGCCGCCCTCACCACCTGGTGGGCGCTGCTGGGTCTGCTGATGCTCATCTTCCTGCTGCCGGCCACCCGCACCGTGCTCGGCGGCGCCACCGGCAAGGCCCTGATCCGGGTGCTGAAGCTCACCGGCTTCGCCGAGCTGGCCTGTTCGGTGGGCCTGTTCGTCGGCTGCGTGCTCGGCTGAGCCGCATCCGGCCCGGGGCTAGGCTGGCCTGCATGCCGACGCACGTCTACCAGATCCCGCTTCGAACCCGCTTTCGCGGCATCACCACCCGCGAGGGCGTCGTCTTCGCCGGCGAGGCGGGCTGGGGCGAGTTCAGCCCCTTCCTGGACTACGACGTCGACGAGATCCGGCCCTGGTTGGCCGCAGCCCGCGAGGCCGCGGACCACGGATTCCCCGCCCCGGTGCGCGACGCGATCCCGGTGAACTGCACCGTGCCCGCCGTCGACGCCGAGCAGGCCCACCGGATCGCCCGGGAATCGGGCTGCGCTACCGCCAAGGTCAAGGTGGCCGAGCCCGGCCAATCGCTGGCCGATGATCTTGCCCGGGTGGAGGCGGTGCGCGACGCGCTGGGGCCCGACGGCAAGATCAGGATCGACGCCAATGGCGGCTGGGACGTGGAGACGGCCCTGACGAACCTGCGCCAGCTCGGCCGCTTCGATCTGGAATATGCCGAACAGCCGGTGCTGCCGACCGAAGACCTGGCCCGCCTGCGCAAGACACTGGCCCGACGGGGGATCGCCATCCCGATCGCCGCCGACGAGTCCATTCGTCGAAGCGGTGACCCGGAACGGGTCAAGCAGCTGGAGGCCGCCGACATCGCGGTGCTCAAGGTGCAGCCGCTCGGGGGAGTGCGACGCTGCCTGCAGCTGGCCGATGATCTTGGTCTGCCGGTGGTGGTCAGCTCGGCGCTGGAGACCAGCATCGGCATCCGGATGGGGATCGCGCTGGCCGCCGCCCTGCCCGACCTGCCGTACGCCTGCGGACTGAACACGCTGCGGATGTTCACCGACGACCTCACTGCCGAAGCACTGATCGCCGTCGACGGGAAGCTCCCGGTAACCGACGTGACGGTGGATCCGGCGCGGATGGCCGCCTGCTCCGCCCCGACCGATCGCGTCGAGGCCTGGGCCGTGCGGATGGCCGAGGCCGCCCGATGAGCTCCTGGCTACTGGCCCAGTGCATCGTCGAACAGCTCCGGCAAGCGGGGATGCGGCACGTGGTGCTCGCTCCCGGCTCCCGCAATGCCCCGCTCTCGATGGCGCTGCACCGCGCAAGTGAGCCTGTCGAGGCCCCCCTCCGCTTGCACGTCCGGATCGACGAGCGCTCGGCGGGCTTCCTCGCGCTGGGAATCGCCAAGGCGCTGGGTGAGCCCGTCGCCGTGGTCACCACCTCGGGCACCGGTGTGGCCAACCTGGCGCCCGCGGTGATGGAGGCCAACCAGGCCGGCATCCCGCTGGTGGTGCTCTCCGCGGACCGCCCGCTGACCATGATCAACTCCGGCGCCAACCAGACCGGAAACCAGTTCGGATTGTTCGCCAGTCAGGTGCGCCATCAGGTGCAGTTGGGCAGTGACGGCCACCCGGCGTCCTGGCGCTTCCAGCTGCGCACCGCGCTGGCGCTGGCCGCGGGCACCCGCACCCGCAACCCGGGCCCGGTGCAGGTCAACCTGCAGCTCGACGAGCCCCTGATGCCCACCGACGAAGAGCTGGACCAGCCCGGGCCGTGGCGGATCGACGCCAGCCAGCCCGGCCCGGCGCTCCCGCTCGACGGCCAGCCCCGCACCGTGGTGCTGGCTGGCGACGCCTCGCCAGCGCTGGGGCGTCGGGCCGCCGCCGTCGCCGAGGCGGGCCGGGTGCCGTTGTTGGCAGAGCCCTCCAGCAATGCCCGGATCGGCCGGGCCATCTCCAGCTATCGGCTGCTGCTGGGCAAGGATGATCTTGGTGGGCGGATCCAGCGGGTGCTGGTCTTCGGGCATCCCACCTTGTCTCGGTCGATCACCCGGCTGCTGCGCCGCCCCGACGTCGAGGTGATCATGGTCACCGAGCGGGCCGGGTGGCCAGATCCGGGTTTCACCGCCAGCGCCGTCGTCGACGATGTTGATCTTGCCCCGGCCGCCGACGAACACTGGCTGAACCAGTGGCTGACGGCGGATCTGGACATGCAGACCCGGATCGAGCTGGCCGAGCGCCCGGAGGTGGGGCAGGAGCCGGTGCTCAGCGCGCAGCAGGTGGCCAACCTGGTGGTGGATCGCACGGCAGGTCAGGTGCTGGTGCTGGGCTCCTCCAACCCGATCCGCGATGCCGACCTGGCGCCCATCCCCGAGGCCCCGGCCACGCTGGCAACCCGGGTCTATGCCAATCGCGGGCTGGCGGGCATCGACGGGGTGATCTCCACCGCCGCCGGGATCGCCCTGGCCCTGGACCAGCCCACCACCTGCCTGCTGGGTGACCTGACCTTCCTGCACGACGCCGGCGGCCTGTGGCTGGGCAGCCTGGAGGAGCGGCCCCGGCTGCGGCTGGTGGTGGTCGATGACCGGGGCGGCAGCATCTTCCACACCCTGGAGCAGGGCGCCGCGGAACACCGGGCGAGCTTCGAGAAGGTCTTCGGCACCCCGCACACCGTCGAGCTGGCCGGGCTGGCCGCCGCGCACGGCTGGGCCAGCGCCACGGTCACCGACGCCGAGGAGCTGGGCCAGCGACTGCGGGTGCCGGTGCGCGGCCCCGAACTCCTGGTGGTGCCGGTCAGCCGCGACGGGCGTCGGGCCTGGGCGCAACGCGTGGCCGCCCTCTGAGGGGCTCCGACAGGCTCGGCCATCGTGGTTGAGTCCGTGGAGCACCCAACCCAGGCGCCCAACCCTGACACGATCCCCGAGTTAGTCGAGGGGCCCTGCCGTGCGCTCAGGTTGGGCCTGCGGATCAGGCGTCCAGGCCGCGCAGCCAGCCGCGCAGCTGGTGGGTGGCCCGCACATCGTCCTCGTTGTACTCCAGTACCCGGGTGGTGGCCTCGGTGCGGGTCAGCTCATCGGGGCCGATGACCGCGTCGCGGAACCACTTCTGAGAGTTCAGGCCGCCCGGGTCGTCGTCGCGCCACTCGAAGCCGGGCCCGGAGCGGGCCACCACCTTCAGCCCCAACCCATTGGTGCCGAAGAACTGCCCCTTCATCAGGGTGAACATGTCCACGAAGTGCGCCTTGACCCGGTTGGCGGCCGCCAGCACGTGCGGATCGTCCATTCGTCGGGCCAGCCGCATCAGGTGCACCACCTCATAGTCCGAGTAGTGGTAGACCAGCGTGTCGGGGCGTTCGGTGAGCACACGATCCAGCCAGCCGATCGCCTCTGCCGCCAATTCCTCCTCGGAGCGGTTGTCCAGCTCCTCGAAGCGGGAGATGGCCTTGTATAAGGGCGGATTGTCGCTCTGGCGGTCGTCGATCAGGAAGCCCCACAGGTAGACCCGGTCCCCGGCGGAGGTCTCGATGTCGAAGTCGATCTCCAGGCTCACCTCGGGCAGGTCGATCGGGTCCTCGTTGAGCCGCTCCAGCTCCACCCCGGCCAGCATCAGCGACGCCCGGCGGGCCGCCAGTCGCAGCCGCGAGTCGGCGCCCGAGCGGTGCGCCACCTCCGGCAGATAGCTCTCCATCAGCGCCTCGACGTCGGTGCTGGCCAGATCCGCCAGGGTGTTGATCCCTCGGCTGCGCAGCACGCTGATCTCCCGCACGTCCAGCGGGGACTTGCTGATCCGCAGGCTCAGGTCGTCGTCGCGCAGCTGCGGCTTGCAGGCCTCCCACCAGGTGCAGTGGTCGCATTCGCGCACCACGATCGGCGCCACCATCGGGCGCGGGTCGTCGTCGCCGCCGGTGCGACGGCTGGCCACCTGCGCCACCTTCACCCGGAAGCCGAACTCGTGGTCATAGCGCTCCAGCGCGCTGCGCAGCTTCCAGCCGCTGACCGCGGTACGGGAGAAGGTGCGCAGGAATTTGCGGGAGAGATCCACCCAGCTGATCACCGGCTGGTGTGGCGTGAACGGTTGGTCGGTGCCCACCACCCCCGCCGTCGGTGCGCCGCCGCAGGCAAAACCGGCGGCCTCCAGCAGCCGCCAGTAGTGCACCATCTGCAGCAGGTCACCCTCGCGGGAGGAGCGGAAGACGTAACCGACCTTCTCGAAGTCCTCGGTGGGCTCGGTCAGGCGTGCGAACCGGCAGGGCCATTCGGCGTGGGTGAGCTCCAGCACCCGGTGCCGCTTCACCTCCACCGGCCGGTAGCCGGGGCGGCCGTCGGCCTGGTCAGCCCCGCGCACCAGCGCATCCGGGTGGCCCTTGCGATGCCCAGCGACGTCGATGGGCAGCTGCGGCCCGACCACCATGGAGCGACCCTCCGCCAGCGCCTCCAAGGTCAGCTGCTCCGCCTTGGTACGGTCCGGCAGCTCGCGCAGGTCCAGCGCGTCGGAACTGCGGGAGAGGGTCTGCAGCACCTCGTCCTCGTAGGCCTTGCCACCGGCGAAGAGCTCCTGCAGGGCCTCGTCGGGCTGGCTCTGCGGGGTCTGGACCGTCGGGTCGTAACGGTTCTGCGTCTTGACCGGGCAGGACCGAGCCGCGTAGGGGTCAAGAATGATCGCCATCGCAGCCGCTACCTCAGGCCTTCCAGCCACGGTGCAGGGCGACGATTCCCTGGCTGAGGTTGCGCCAGCCCACGGCCTGCCAACCGGCCTGGCTCATCAATTCGGCCAGCTCCTCCTGCGGCGGCCAGGCCAGGATCGACTCGAAGAGGTACTCATAGGCCGCCGGATTGCTGGAGACCTTGCTGAGCAGCGGGAGCACCCGGGGGAGCCACTGCTCGTAGACAAAGGCGAAGGCGCGGTTGGTCGGGTGGGTGAACTCGCAGATCACCACCTGCCCGCCCGGCTTGGTGACCCGCAGCATCTCGCGCAGCGCGCCGACGGTGTCCTCCACATTGCGCAGGCCGTAGCTGATGGTGACGGTGTCAAAGGTGTTGTCGGCAAAGGGCAGTTGCAGTGCGTCGCCGGCGACGAACTGCAGCCCGGGCTGGCGCTGGCGCCCCACCCGCAGCATCCCCAGGCTCAGGTCGGTGGGGAAGACCTCCGCGCCCTCGACGGCGAAGCTGGCGGCCGAGCTTCCGGTGCCGCCCGCCAGGTCAAGGATCAGGTGGCCCGGCTTCGGATCGACCGCCTCGACGGTGTCGCGGCGCCACTGGCGCAGCAGCCCGAAGGTCAACACGTCGTTCATCAGGTCGTAGCGCTGGGCCACGCCGTCGAACATCTGGGCAACGTCGGCACGTCGCTTGGCAAGGGTGGCACGGGTCTCGAACACCCGGCCATTTTTCCACACCCCGCGCGGATGGCGCAGAATGGAGCCCATGGCCAAACGCAAGACCGTCCTGAAGGTCTCCAACCTCACCAAGTCCTACGGCGAGCACGTGATCGTCGACAACTTCAACCTGGAGGTGGGCGAGGGCGAGGCCATCGCGCTCACGGGGCGCAATGGCGCGGGCAAGTCCACGGTGTTGCGCTGCATCATCGGCGCCGATCGCCCCACCGAGGGTACCGTCGAGGTCTGCGGAATGCCCATGCGGGAAACCAATCCCGACGTGCGACGCAATGTGGCCACCGTGATCGACGACCTGGATTTCTTCCCCGACCTGTCCGTCGTGGAGCACCTGGACCTGCTGGCCCGCGCCCACGGCCAGGCCGATCCCGACACGCTGGTGGACGAGGTGCTCGACCAGGTGCAGCTGGTGCCGCAGGCCGGTCAGCTTCCGGGAACGCTCAGCTCCGGTCAGCGTCGGCGCCTGGCCCTGGCCACCGCCTTCGTCCGCCCCCGCAAGCTGCTGGTACTGGACGAGCCCGAACAGCGGCTCGACGTCGAGGGCATCGCGTGGCTCGGGCGGCGGCTGCGGCAGGATCTGGACGACGGCCTGGCCATCGTGATGGCTTCGCACGAACCCAGCCTGGTGGCCGCCCTGGGCGCCCGTGAGGTGGAGCTGGGCGGGCCGCGCGGATGAGCAGCACCCCCGCTCACGAGACCATGGCCGAGCACGCCGAACCGCTGGTACCCCAGCACGAGGCCGACGAGCGCCAGTTGCTCTTGCTGATGAAGGACTGGCGCAAGGGCCGCGCCACCCGCAACCTGCGTCAGGCCCTGTCCGACGCCTACATCGCGGTCTTCACCGTGGTGATGATCGCCGCCATGGTGATCAATGTGATCATCAGCGCGCAGCAGGCCGCCAGCTCCTGCACCACCCAGACCTGCCTGTCCGGTCGAGGGCTGCTGCCCTGGGCCGCGCTCTTCGGTTCGCTGGCGCTGACCCTGGCCGCCTGCCGGATGTTCGGCCCGGTGCTGGCCTCGGCCGCCGAGGGTTTCTGGCTGATGGACGCCCCGCTGCGCCGCGCCAAGCTGCTCGGCAGCCGGCTGGTCCTGGCCATCCTGCTGGCCCTCGTCGGGGGCGCCGCGATGGGGGCCCTTGTGGCCGCGCTGACCGGTTCACCCGGCGTGGCGGTGCTCGCCTGGGCCGGCGCGACGGGTCTGGGAGCCGCGGGTCTGGTGGCCGTCGCGGCCGCGGAACAGGGCGCCGAACGCACCTGGACCGTGCGCGCCCTGCACCTGCTGGTCTCGCTGGCCGGCGTCGCCACCCTGCTGGCCGTCGTCGCCACCGCCACCGGCAAGGCCTCGATCCACATCGGCAATGACCGCACCCTCCAGCTGGCCGGCCTGACCGCCGCGCTCGGTGCGCTGCTGATGACGGTGGCCGGGCTGATCGCCCGCTCCCGGCTGGGCCAGATCCGGCGCGCCCGGCTGCTGAGCGGCGGATCGCTGGCCAGCGGCATGCAGGGCGCCATGTTCGCCCTGGACTTCGGCCTGATGCGTGACATCCTGGTGGAGCGCGACGCGCAGGCCCGCGGCAGCGTCCGGCCCACCCGGGGACGGGGAACCGGCATCCAGGCCCTGGTCTGGCGCGACGTGCAGCGACTGGTTCGCTTTCCCAAGCCGCTGGCACTTCTGGCGGTCAGCGTCGTGGTGCCCTATGCCGTGCAGGCGCTGGGCCTAGGCTCGCTGAATGCCGCCATCTCCGCGCTGGTGCTGATGTCTGCCCTGATCCCCTTCTTCGGCAGCCTGCGGGTACTGACCCGCACCAAGGGCCTGGCCCGCAGTTTGCCGTGGAGCACGTCGGAGATCCGCACCGCCACCACCATCGTCCCCGCCGTGCTGACCGCGCTGTGGGGGCTGGCGGTGGTGCCCGCCTTCCTCGGGCTCGGCACCCAGACACAGCCCGATCCGGGCCGCAGCGTCCTGGTGGCCGTGGTCTGCGCCGTCGCCGGCCTGGTGGCCGCAATTCGCTGGGTCTCCGCCAAGCCCGCCGACTACGGCGGCCCGATGGTCTCCACCAGTGCCGGTGCCATGCCGCCCGGCCTGGCGTTCAACCTGATCCGCGGCTTTGACATGGTGGCGCTGATCACCCTGCCGGTGATCCTGGGCTTCAGTCCGTGGGTCTCGCTGGTGCTGGCCGCGATCAGCTTCAGCGTCCTGCGGATGGGCGGCATCGACCAACAGGCGCTGATGGAACAGCAGGAGGAACAGAAGCGGCAGCTGGCCGAGGCCCGGGCCGAACGGGCAGGGGAGAAGAAGCCGGTCGCCAAGACCGTCGTCGCGCCCAAGTCCTCGGCACCGAAGCAGGCGGCCAGGCCGTCGGGCGCCACTGCCGCCAAGCAGGGCCCCACCACGCAGGGTCAGGGCAAGCAGGCGCCGCGCAAGCAGACCCCCAGGAAGGTGGTCAAGCGCAAGCGCTGAGCGGGCGGGTCACTCCCCGGTGAGCGCCTGGCGCATCGGGGTGAACTTGGCCATGGTCTCGGCAACCTCTTCGGCGGGCACGGATTCGCGCACGATGCCGCAGCCGGCATAGAGGTGCATCTCGTGCGGGTCCACGGCCGAGAGCTGGCCGCCGCGCAGCGCGATCGCCCACTCACCGTCGCCGCAGGAGTCGATCCAGCCCACCGGGCCGGCATAGTGCCCCCGGTCCAGGTGTTCCAGTTCAGCGATCAGCTCGCGGGCGGTCTGGGTCGGGGTGCCGCAGACCGCGGCCGACGGGTGCAGGGCCGCCGCCAGGGCCAGCGACGAGGTGCCCTCGCGCACCACTCCGGTGATGTCGGTGGCCAGATGCAGCACATTCGGCAGCTCCAGCACATAGGGCGCGTCGGGGACATTCATCCCGGTGCACCAGCCCTCCAGGCCGCGGGCCACGCTCTCCACGGCGTACTCGTGCTCGCGCAGGTCCTTCATCGAGCCGTTCAGTACCGTGGCCAGCTCGGAGGTGTCAGCGGCATAGGGGCGACGTACGGTACCGGCCAGCACGCGGGAGGTGGCCAGCCCGCCCTCGGTGCGCACCAGCATCTCGGGGGAGGAACCCACGGTGCGGTCCACCAGATAGGTCCAGCAGTCCCGGTAGCGGTTGACCAGCTGGTTCACCAGCCAGCAGGGGTCGATCGGCTGCTCGGCCCGCGCGACGATGTCGCGGGCCAGCACCACCTTGTTCACCTCGCCGCGCTTGATCATCGCCACGGCCTCGGCGACGGTCTGCTGCCAGGCCTCGGCGTCGAGCGTGCCGTCGTGCAATTCCACCTGACCCGGCCCGACGGGCGGGGCCTGCAGCTGGGGCATCTGGTCGGTGACGTCGCCATGGCCGATCCGGGTCATCCAGGCCTGCCCGCGGCGGCGGCCGACCACCACCTCGGGCACGATCAGCACCGACGGCTCGTCGGAGTGGTCCCCGTCGAAGCTGAAGGAGCCGAAGGCCAGCGGCCCGGTGCCGGAGACGCCGGGCAGCTCGGTCTCGTTCTCCAGGTCCGCGACGAACTCGTTCCACCACACGTCGGCGGCGGCCAGCGAATCGGTGGTGAAGCGGGCGACCTCACCGATACCCACGACGCCATCGCCGCGGCGCAGGAAGACCTGGGAATCGCCCGGCGACAGGAAACGCTCGAGGTTTCCCGGGTCGGGAATGGAGACAGTACGTGCACGCAAGCGCTCGGAGCCCGGGTTCAAGATCACCGAAGCATGGTACCCATTCACGTGTCCGACCGCTCAATGGCTCGATCAATCCGGTCAACATGTCTAATTCGGCAAGTGTTCTGTTGCGAAAATGGTTTTCATTTGGCCTAGTCAGTCTGTAAATGGCACCGACGGGGTGGCAGGTTGGGTTCGCCGTCGGCTTGGCCCTAGACTCAGCCCGGTAAGGCCCCCGCAGACCTGTCGTAGTGCAGATCGGTGTCACTCGGTCCGGGGAGTCAAGTGGTCAGGAGTGCTGATGTCGCAGTCTGCGTCGTCCGTGCCTGCCGCCGACCCCGAAAACCGCCCCGCCGAGCCGCGTCGTGCCGACGTGATCGTCGTCGGTGCCGGTCCGGGCGGGTCCGGTACGGCGGCCCATCTCGCGCGTCGCGGGCTCGATGTCGTGCTGCTGGAGAAGGCCACCTTTCCGCGGGACAAGATCTGCGGGGACGGCCTCACCCCGCGCGCGGTGCGTGCCCTGGTGAAGCTGGGCGTGGACATCAGCGAGGCCAACGGCTTCCATCGCAACGAGGGCCTCAAGATCTACGGGGGTGAGCTGACCGCGGCCAATGGCAAGGACCTGTTCATGCCGTGGCCCGATCTGGCCGACTTCCCCAACTTCGGCCTGACCTGCGCCCGGATGGATCTGGACGAGAAGCTCGCCCGGCATGCCGCCTCGCTGGGCGCCGAGCTGGTGGAGGGCGCCAACGTCACCGCACCGATCCTGGACGAGCAGACCCAGCGGATCATTGGCGTGAGCACCAAGGACGGTCGGCAGTTCCTGGCTCCTGTGGTGGTGGCCGCCGACGGTGTCAGCTCCCGGCTGGGCGTCGCGATGGGCGTACACAAGTTGGACAAGCGCCCGATGGGCGTCGCGGTACGGGCCTATTACCAGAGCCCCCGCGGCACCGACGACTTCATGGAATCCTGGCTCGAGCTCTGGGACGGGGAACCGGGCACGTCCAACGTGCTGCCCGGCTATGGCTGGATCTTCCCGATGGGCACCAACGCGCAGGGTCAGACCATCGTCAACGTCGGGCTGGGGATGCTGGACAGCTCGGAGGCCTTCGGCAAGACCGACTACAAGGACCTGATGCGCACCTGGCTGGCGGCCACGCCGCCGGAGTGGGAGCTGACGGAGGAGAACCGGCTGGGCCCGATCCGTGGCGCCGCGTTGCCGATGGGTTTCAACCGCAAGCCCGCCTATGCCCGCGGCCTGCTGCTGGTGGGCGACGCCGGCGGCATGGTGAACCCGTTCAATGGCGAGGGAATCGACTACGCGCTGGAGGCCGCGGAGCTGGCCGCCGACGCGATCGCCTCCGCCCACGCCCAAGGGATGGGGACCGCCGCCGCCGAGCGGGCGCTGGCGGGATACAGTTCGCGTTTGGAAGGAAGTTTCGGTGGATATTTCCGGCTCGGTCACGTCTTCGCGTGGCTGATCGGCAAGCCCGCCGTGATGCACGTGTGCATCAAGTACGGCCTTCCGCGGCGTCGCCTGATGCGCCTGGTGCACAAGTTGCTGGCCAACTTGACCGACGCCCGGGGCGGCGACCTGGATGACCACATCATCAACACGCTGACCCGTCTGGCCCCCAAGGCATGACGATGAGGCAAGTTCGGGCAAGAATGAAGCAAGCACACCTCAGGAAGGGCGCAAGGGCATGAACCCCTACATTGCGATCACCGGTCTGGCAGCCTTGGGCGCCGTCTTCGTGCTGGTGATGGTGGCACTGAACATGCTGTTCAGCCCCAACCAGCCGAACCGGACGAAGCTCGAGACCTACGAGTGCGGCATCGATCCGACGCCGCAGGCGCAGGGGGGTGGTCGCTTCCCGGTCAAGTACTACGTGATCGCGATGCTCTACATCATCTTCGATATCGAGATCGTCTTCCTCTACCCGTGGGCGGTCTCCTTCAACAAGCTCGGCACCTTTGCCGTGGTGGAGATGCTGCTGTTCATGGTCACGGTCTTCATCGCCTACTTCTACATCTACCGCCGCGGCGGCCTGGACTGGGACTGAGCTCCAGCGAAACGAAGGGAAACCCACATGAGCACCGAAGAAGACGGCAGCGTCCTGCTCGCCTCCTCCGAAGCCGTCGTTGGCTGGCTGCGCAAGACCTCGTTCTGGCCGCTGACCATGGGTCTGGCCTGCTGCGCCATCGAGATGATCTCCTACGGCGGCCCGCGGCATGACGCCGCCCGTTGGGGTCACGAGGTCTTCCGCGCCTCGCCCCGCCAGGCCGACCTGATGATCGTCTCCGGCCGGTTGAGCCAGAAGATGGCGCCCGTCGTGCGTCAGCTCTACGACCAGATGCCCAACCCCAAGTGGGTGATCTCGATGGGCGCCTGCGCCAGCTCGGGCGGCATCTTCAACAACTACGCCATCGTGCAGGGCGTCGACCACATTGTGCCCGTGGACTACTACCTGCCCGGCTGCCCGCCCAACCCGGACCAGCTGATCGACGCCATCTTCAAGCTGCGCGCCGACATCCAGCACTACCCGCTGCTGGGCGACATGAAGCGCAAGCAGGAGCGCGACGAGCAGGCCGCCCTGGTGGCCACCCCCACCCATGAGATGAAGGGCCTCATGCGATGAGCGAGGACAAGACCATCAACGAACGCGTCACCGATCCCGAGGCCGCCCCCAAGGCCGGCGTCGAGCGCGAGGACGCGCAGCCGTCGGGCCGGCTGGATCCCGGTCAGGTGGAGGTCCACCAGGCGCAGACCCATGAGGGCAGCTATGTGTTGAAGCAGAGCCAGGGCATGTGGGGCAAGGGTTCGCCCGACACCTCGGGTTATGCCGGGATCACCCGTACCGTGGAGGCCCCGGGCGTCGCCCAGCGCCCCTTCGGCGGTTGGTTCGACGAGGTGGCCGACACCCTGGAGGCCCGGGTTCCGGGCTACTCCACCGGCCGCGTGATCGTGGACCGCGACGAGCTGACCCTGTTCGTGCGGCGTGAGGCGATCGCCGCCGTCTGCCGCCAGCTGCGCGACGACCCGGCGCTGCGCTTCGAGGTGTGCAGCGTGATCAGCGGTGTGCACTACCCGGAGCAGCCCGGCGAGGAATTGCACGTGGTCTACCAGCTGCTCTCGATCACCCACAACCGCCGCCTGCGGCTTGAGGTGACGCTGCCCGACGGCCACCCGCACGTCGACTCCGTGGTGGCTACCTACCCGATGGCCGACTTCCACGAGCGTGAAGCCTGGGACATGTTCGGGATCATCTTCGACGGCCACCCCGGCCTGACCCGCGTGTTGATGCCCGACGATTGGGCCGGGCACCCGCAGCGCAAGGACTACCCGCTGGGTGGCATCCCGGTGGAGTACAAGGGCGCGACGGTGCCGCCGCCGGACCAGCGCAGGAGCTACTGATGAGCCACTACAGCAATGAGGAAACCGTGACTGACCTCTACGCGGCGCCCGGTGAGGCCCCCGTCGACCACGTCTACCTGACCCAGGGTGCCGACTGGGACGAGATCGTCAGCGAGCACGCCGAGCGTGGCGACGAGACGATCGTGATCAACTTCGGTCCGCACCACCCGTCGACGCACGGCGTGCTGCGCCTGATCCTGGAACTGGACGGCGAGACCGTGATCTCGCTGCGCCCCGGCATCGGCTTCCTGCACACCGGCATCGAGAAGAACATGGAGTACCGCACCTGGACGCAGGGCGTGACCTACATCACCCGCGCCAACTACGTGGCCAGCATCTTCAACGAGGTGGTCTACTGCCTCGGCGTGGAGAAGCTGCTGGGCATCCAGGCCCCCGAGCGGGCCGACGTGCTGCGCGTGATGGCCATGGAGGTCAACCGGATCGGCTCCCACCTGATTGCGGTGGGCACCGGCGGTCTGGAACTGGGTGCCTCCTCGGTGGCCGAGGTGGCGCTGCGCGAGCGCGAGATCACCCTGGAATTCCTGCAGGCCGTCACGGGTCTGCGGATGAACAATGCCTACGTGCGTCCCGGCGGTGTCTCCGTGGACCTGCCCGACGACGGGCTGGACCGACTGCGCGCCCTGGTGGCCCGGATGGAGAAGTACCTGCCGGAGCTGGGCCAGTTCTGCAACACCAACCCGGTCTTCCGCGCCCGCACCGTCGACGTCGGCACCCTGGACCTCAGTGCCTGCATGGCCCTGGGCGTCACCGGCCCCGTGCTGCGCGCCGCCGGCTACCCGTGGGACCTGCGCAAGACGCAGCCCTACTGCGGCTACGAGAACTACGACTTCGACGTGGTCACGTGGGACACCCCCGACTGCTACGGACGCTTCCGGATCCGTCTGGAGGAAATGAACCAGTCCGTGCGCATCCTCAAGCAGTGCATCACCAAGTTGGAGGCCACCATGGGACAGCCGGTGATGGTCGAGGACCCGCACATCAAGTGGCCCGCGCAGCTGGCGCTGGGCCCCGACGGCCAGGGCAACTCCCATGAGCACATCAAGCACATCATGGGTGAATCCATGGAGGCGCTGATCCACCACTTCAAGATCGTCACCGAGGGTTTCAAGGTGCCCGCCGGCCAGGTCTACGTGGCAATCGAGAACCCCTGCGGCGAGCTGGGCATGCACCTGGTCAGCGACGGCGGAAGCCGTCCCTACCGGGCGCACCTGCGCGACCCAGGTTTCAACCACATGCAGGCGCTGCCGGCACTGACCGAGGGCGGCATGCTCTCCGACGTCGTCCCGGCCATCGCCTCCATCGACCCCGTCATGGGTGGCGTTGACCGATGAGCGCCACGCACCTCCCAGCAGCAAGGAGCACCGCACGATGAGCGGCCACGAGTTCCAGTCCCACTTCGAGGTCTCGGGCGACGTCGACCACACCGACCAGTCCACCAACCTCACCGCCGAGCACGTCCAGGAGATGCGCTACATCCTGGATCGCTACCCCCAGCCGCGCTCGGCGATCATGCCGATGCTGCACTACGTGCAGTCGGTCGACGGCCGGGTCAGCCCGGCCGGGGTGAAGATCACCGCCGAGCTGGTGGGGGTGAGCGAGGCCCAGGTCAACGGCGTCGCCACCTTTTACACCATGTACAAGCGGCGCCCGGCCGGCAAGCAGCACGTCGGTGTCTGCGTCACCAGCCTGTGCGCGATCATGGGCGGCGACTACGTGCTGGACGCCTGCGAGAAGCACCTGGGGATCAAGGCGGGCGAGACCACCGAGGACGGCTCGATCTCGCTGGAGGCCGTCGAGTGCAATGCGGCCTGCGACTTCGCGCCCGTGATGATGGTCAACTGGGAGTTCATGGACAACATGACCCCGGACAGCGCCGTCGAACTGCTGGACAAGCTGCGCTCCGGTGACGAGGTGCACTCCACCCGGGGCGCCCAGATCACCAGCTGGAAGGAGGCCGAGCGGGTGCTCGCCGGCTTCTCCGACGGCCGCACCGACGAGGGCCCCACCGCCGGGCACGCGTCGCTGGTGGGCCTGAACATCGCCCAGGCCAACGGCTGGTCGGCTCCCGACCCGGCCAACCTCCCCGCGCCCGAGCCGAAGCCGGAGGAACAGAAGTGACCGACCCCCTCGCACCCGTCCTGACCGCCAACTGGGGTCAGGACCGTTCCTGGAAGATCACCGTCTACGAGTCGCAGGGCGGCTACGAGGCGCTGCGCACGGCGCTGCGGATGCAGCCCGACGAGGTGATCGCGACAGTCAAGGACTCCAACCTGCGCGGCCGTGGCGGCGCCGGCTTCCCGGCCGGCGTGAAGTGGGGCTTCCTGCCCAAGGACAACCCGAATCCGCGCTACCTGGTGATCAATGCCGACGAGTCGGAGCCGGGTACCTGCAAGGACATCCCGCTGATGATGGCCAGCCCGCACACCCTGATCGAGGGCATCATCATCGCGTGCTACGCCTTCAACAGCCACCACGCCTTCATCTACTGCCGCGGCGAGGTGCTGCAGCCGATCCGTCGCCTGCAGCAGGCCGTGCGGGAGGCCTACTCGGCCGGCTACGCGGGCAAGAATGTGCTGGGCACCGGCTTTGACCTGGACATCACCGTCCACGCGGGCGCCGGCGCCTACATCTGCGGCGAGGAGACGGCGCTGCTCAGCGCGCTGGAGGGCACCCGCGGCCAGCCCCGCCTGAAGCCGCCCTTCCCGGCCGTGGCCGGTCTGTACGCCTGCCCGACGATCGTCAACAATGTCGAGACCATCGCCTCGGTGCCGTCGATCATCAAGAACGGTCCGGCCTGGTTCAACGCGATGGGCACGGAGAAGAGCAAGGGCTTCACGCTCTACAACGTCTCCGGCCATGTGAAGAATCCCGGCTGCTTCGAGGCCCCGATGGGGATCACGATGCGCGAGCTGATCGATCTGGCCGGCGGCATCCGTGAGGGCCACCAGCTCAAGTTCTTCTGCCCGGGCGGTGCCTCCGCGCCGATCCTGACCCCCGAGGACATCGACGTCACGATGGACTACGAGGGCCTGGCGGCCAAGGGCACGATGCTCGGCTCCAAGGCCATCCAGGTCTTCGACGAGACGACGTCGGCCGTGCGCGCGGCCCTGCGGTACATGGAGTTCTTCAAGCACGAGTCGTGCGGCAAGTGCTCCCCGTGCCGTGAGGGCTCGTGGTGGACCACCCAGATCATGCAGCGGATCGAGCGCGGCGAGGGTGAGCCCGACGACGTCGAGAAGCTGATCGACATCACCAGCAATGTGGCCGGCCGCAGCTTCTGCCTGCTCGGCGACTCCTTCTGCATGATGCTGAACGGCTACATCAAGCATTTCCGCGACGAGTTCGAGGCCGGCTGCAATGGCACCCCGGCCTGGGAGCTGTTCCCGTACGAGAAGTCGGCGATCTTCCCCGTCAAGACAGGAGCCCACGCATGAGCACCGAGATCGCTCCCAAGCCCGAGGAAGTCACCCTCACCATCGACGGCGTCCAGGTCAGCGTGCCCAAGGGCTCGCTGGTGATCCGCGCCGCCGAGAGCGTCGGGATCGACATCCCACGTTTCTGCGACCACCCGCTGCTCGACCCGGCCGGCTCCTGCCGCCAGTGCCTGGTGGAGGTGCCCGACGCCGGCAATGGCCGCGGGATGCCGAAGCCGCAGGCCGCCTGCACCACCGAGGTCATGCCCGGCATGCAGGTGCAGACCGCGGTGACCAGCCCGGTGGCCGCCAAGGCCCAGCAGGGCAACCTGGAATTCCTGCTGGTCAACCACCCGCTGGACTGCCCGATCTGTGACAAGGGCGGCGAGTGCCCGCTGCAGAACCAGGCGATGAGCCATGGCCAGGGCGAGACCCGCTTCCATGACCTGAAGCGCACCTTCCCCAAGCCGGTCAATGTCAGCAAGCAGATCCTGCTGGATCGCGAGCGCTGCGTGCTGTGCGCCCGCTGCACCCGCTTTGCCGAGCAGATCGCCGGCGATCCCTTCATCGCCCTGGTGGAGCGCGGCGCCGTGCAGCAGGTCGGCAACTTCGAGGAGCAGCCCTTCGACTCCTACTTCAGCGGCAATGTGATCCAGATCTGCCCGGTGGGCGCGCTCACCAGCGAGGACTACCGCTTCCAGAGCCGCCCCTTCGACCTGGTCAGCACCACCACCAGCTGCGAGCACTGCGCGGCCGGCTGTGAGCTGCGCACCGACCACCGGCACTACCAGGTGAAGCGTCGCCTGGCCGGGCTGGATCCCGAGGTCAACGAGGAGTGGAACTGCGACAAGGGCCGCTTCGGCTTCGTGTACGGCCGCGGCGACGACCGGATCACCAGCCCGCTGGTGCGTCGCGACGGCAAGCTGGTGCCCGCCAGCTGGCACGAGGCGATCGACGCCGCCGTCGAGGGCCTGCAGGCCGCCAACGGCAAGGTGGGTGTGCTCACCGGTGGACGACTGCTGACCGAGACCGCCTATGCCTACAGCCGCTTCGCCCGCGGTGTGCTGGGCACCAACAACATCGACTTCCGCTCCCGCCCGCACAGCGCCGAGGAGGCCGACTTCCTGGCCGCCCGGGTCGCCGGCCGGACGCTGGCCGAGTCGGTCACCTACACCGACCTGGAGAATGCCAAGCGGGTCGTGCTGGTGGGCTTCGAACCCGAGGACGAGAGCCCGATCGTCTTCCTGCGGCTGCGCAAGGCCTTCCGCAAGAAGAAGCTCGAGGTGCTGACCGTCGGCAGCCTGCTCACCAATGGTTCGCTCAAGCTCGGCGCCACCCTGGTGCCCGCCCTGCCCGGCCAGGAGGCCGCCGCGGTGCAGGCCCTGCCCGGTCAGGTCGAGATCAACGGCGAGACCATCGTGCTGGTGGGGGAGCGGGCGGCCCAGTCGCCCGGCACCCTGACCGCCGTCGGCCAGCTGGCCGACGCCACCGGTGCCCGACTGGCCTGGATCCCGCGCCGCGCGGGTGACCTGGGTGCGATCGAGGCCGGTTGCCTGCCCAACCTGCTGCCCGGTGGACGCCCGGTGGCCGACGCCACCGCCCGTGTCGACCTGCAGGCCGCGTGGGGTGTCGACCACCTGCCCACCCAGCCCGGTCTTTCCGCCGACCAGATGCTGGCCGCGACGGCCACCGGGGAGCTCTCCGCGCTCGTGGTCTCCGGCGTACAGCTGGCCGACCTGGCCGATCCGGCCGCGGCCCGCGCCGCCGTCGAACAGGCCGGCTTCGTGGTCAGCCTGGAGCAGCGGCTGAGCGAGGTGGCTGAGCGGGCCGACGTGGTCTTCCCCGTCGCGCTGATCGAGGAGCAGTCCGGCAGCTTCCTGAACTGGGAGCACCGCACCCGCCCGGTCGCCGTGATCAACCGGCAGAACAATGCGCCGATGACCGAGATTCGGGTGCTCGCCGCGCTGGCCGACGCTCTGGGCGCCGACCTGCAGGTGCGCACCGCGGCCACGGCCGGCGCCGAACTGGCCGAGCTGGGGGACTGGGAGGGCGCCCGGGTGGCTGCCACCCAGACGCCCGCCGCCGGTGTCGCCGAAGGGCAGGGTGACCTGCTGCTGGCCAGTTGGCGCGTGCTGCTGGACGGCTCTGCCGGCGTCGACGGTGCCCACCACCTGATGGCCACCGCTCCGCAGGCCGTCGCCCGGGTCTCGGTGAACACCGCGACCCAGTACGGCCTGACCCACGGCAGCATCGTCGAGGTGCGCACCGCCAAGGGCAGCGTCCAGCTGCCGGTCGTCGTCGAGACCGCCATGGTCGACGGCGTGGTCTGGCTGCCGGCGAATTCCGCGCCGGTCAGCAACGAGGCACTGGCCGCCCCCGCGGGCAGCCTGGTGGCCCTGGAAGCCCGTCCCGCTGGAGCCGTCGGCTCCGAAATGGTTGGAGGTGTGGCATGACGCCACTCAACGCTTCGTCGATCTTCGGCCCGGATCCGTGGTGGATCCTTGCCATCAAGGTGCTGGGCGTGTTCATGCTCCAGCTGCTGTGGTGCCTGTTCAATGTGTGGTTCATGCGCCGGATCCTCGGCAAGATGCAGAACCGCAAGGGCCCGATCATGAACTCGCCCGGTGGTCTGCTGCAGGCCATCGGCGACGGCATGAAGCTGCTGTTCAAGGAGACCTTCATCCCGGACGGCACGGACAAGACCATCTTCAAGCTGGCCCCCGTGATCGCCGGTGTCTGCGCCTTCGCCCCCTGGGCGGTGATCCCGCTGGCCGGTGAGGTGAACATGTTCGGCCACACCACCCGGCTGATGGTCACCGACCTGCCGGTCGCGGTGCTGTTCACCCTGGCCACCGGCTCGATGGCGGTCTACGGCCTGGTGCTGGCCGGCTGGTCGTCGGACAACTCCTACTCGCTGCTCGGTGGCCTGCGCGCCAGCGCCCAGATGGTCTCCTACGAGGTGGCGATGGGCCTGTCCCTGGTCAGCGTCTTCCTGATGGCGGGCACCATGTCCACCTCCGAGATCGTCGAGGCGCAGGCCCAGCACATGAACTTCTTCGGCATCGAGGTGCCGGTGCCCGGCTGGTACGCGCTGGTGCTCTTCCCCAGCTTCTGCATCTACTTCATCTCGATCCTGGCGGAGTCCAACACCCCGCCCTTCGATCTGGCGGAGTGCGAGCAGGAGCTGGTCAGTGGCTACTCCACCGAGTACACCGGTTTTCGCTACGGCACCTACTACCTGGCCGAGTTCATCCACATGGCCACGCTGTCCGCGCTGGCCGTGACCCTCTTCTTCGGTGGCTACCGCGCACCCTTCCCGTTCAACCTGGTGGGCGCGGTCGACCAGGGCTGGTGGGGCGTGCTGTGGTTCTTCGTCAAGACCCAGATCATGATCTTCATCCTGATCTGGTGCCGCGGCGCTCTGCCTCGCTTCCGTTACGACCAGTTCATGGGCATCGGCTGGAAGCGGCTGATCCCGTTCAGCCTGGTCTGGATCATGTTCGTCACCCTGCTGAAGGCCTCGCTCAATGCCGAGGGCACCACCCGCGTCGTGCTGGCAGGCGTGCTCGGCGTGCTGGCGATCGCCCTGCTGGCCTGGCTCTTCTTCGGCGGCGAGCCGGAGGAGGACCGCCACGAGGACCAGACCGGCGAATTCGACGCCTTCGCCGGCGGCTACCCGGTGCCCCCGATGCCCGGTCAGTCGTTGCCGAGCACCAACCCCGTGGTGAGCGCCCAGCGCGTTGACCCGTCGGAAGACCTCGCCACCACCAAGAACGGAGTTGACGCCTGATGGGTCTCCTCGACCAGTGGGCCGGTTTCGGCATCACTTTCCGAACCATGTTCCGCAAGACCTTCACCCAGGGCTACCCCCAGAAGGGCAAGGAGAAGGTCTTCGCCCCGCGCTTCCACGGGCGTCACCAGCTCAACCGCTGGCCCGACGGTCTGGAGAAGTGCGTCGGCTGCGAGCTGTGCGCGTGGGCCTGCCCGGCCGACGCGATCTACGTCGAAGGTGGCGACAACACCGAGGACGCGCGGTTCAGCCCCGGTGAGCGCTACGGCCGCGTCTACCAGATCAACTACCTGCGCTGCATCTTCTGCGGCATGTGCATCGAGGCGTGCCCGACGCGCGCCCTGACCATGACCAATGAGTTCAAGCTCGCCGATCGCTCCCGCGAGGTGCTGATCTACGAGAAGGATCGGCTGCTGGCCCCGCTGCTGACCGGCATGGAGCAGCCGCCGCACCCGCGTCGGCTGGGCGACGACGAGAAGGACTACTTCCTCGGTCTGCCCGCCACCGGTCAGCCGGACGTGCGCACGGCCCCCACCGGCGCCACCTCCGCCAGCCGGATGACCAATCAGGATTCGACCACTCATGGGGGAGTGACCAAATGATCAGCCTCGTCCCACTCGTGACCGCACAGGCGGTCGCCTTCTGGGTGCTGGCACCGGTTGCGGTGCTCGGCGCCCTGGGCATGGTGCTGGGTCGCAAGCCCGTGCACTCGGCCATCTCGCTGGCGGCGATGATGATCGCCCTGGCCGGGCTGTACGCGTCGCTGGATGCGCCCTTCCTGTTCGTGGTGCAGATCATCGTCTACATGGGCGCCATCCTGATGCTCTTCCTGTTCGTGATGATGCTGGTCGGCGTCGACACCACCGACTCGATGGTGGAGACCATCCGTGGCCACCGCGCCGCCTCGATCCTGGCGGCCGTCGGCTTCGGCGCCCTGCTGATCCTGGCGATCGGCAATGGCATCGTCGGTGAGCCGAGGGGTCTGGAGGAGGCCGTCGCGGCCCAGGGCGGCAATGTCCCGAGCCTGGCCGAGCTGGTCTTCACCAAGTACGTCTTCGTCTTCGAGGCCACCGCCGCCCTGCTGATCACCGCCGCGCTGGCCGCGATGGTGCTGGCGCACGGCGAGCAGTTGCGCCCGAAGGTCCGCCAGGCCGGCCAGGTGCAGGCCCGCCTGCGCAAGTACGCCACCGAGGGTGCCCACCCGGGTGCCCTGCCCAACCCCGGCGTCTACGCCCGCAGCAATGCGATCCAGTCCCCGGCCCTGCTGCCCGACGGCAGCATCGCCCAGAACTCGGTGGTCGACGCGATGGCCGAGCGTGGCGTGGTGACCAATCCCGAGGAGCTCAGCGCTCCCACCAAGCGCGCCTTCGACGCGATCGAATCGGTCAAGGCCGAGGAGGGACGGGAATGAACCCGAACTACTACCTGGTGCTGAGCGCCATCCTGTTCAGCCTTGGCGTGCTCGGCTTCCTGCTGCGCCGCAATGCGCTGGTCGCCTTCATGTCGATCGAGCTGATGCTCAACTCGGCCAACCTGGCGATGGTCAACTTCTCCCACATGCACGGCAACCTGGACGGCCAGATCGCCACCTTCTTCGTGATGGTGGTGGCGGCAGCCGAGGTGGTGGTGGGGCTCGCGATCATCGTGACCATCTTCCGTACCCGACGCTCGGCCTCGGTCGACGACGCAAACCTGCTGAAGTTCTGAGGGGGCATCGGTGAATCTTCTCGAGATTGTCACTCCCGTCGCGGCAACCGGCATGTTCCGGTTTGCCTGGACGATGATCGCGGTTCCCGCACTGGTGGCGGCCTTCCTGCTGCTGGCCGGCCGGGCCACCGACAAGTGGGGCCACCTGCTGGCCACTCTGGCATCGCTGTACTCCTTCTCCATCGGCGCCTGCCTGTTCGGCGAGATGCTGATGCGGGAGCCGGCCGAACGCGCCGTCACCAACCACCTGTGGACGCTGTTCGCCGCGGGCAACTGGAAGGTCGACGTCAGCCTGCTGGTCGATCAGCTCTCCGTGCTGTTCGTGCTGCTGATCACCGGCGTCGGCTCGCTGATCCACATCTACTCGATCGGCTACATGGCGCACGACGAGCGCCGGCGTCGCTTCTTCGCCTACCTGAACCTGTTCATCGCGGCCATGTTGACGCTGGTGCTCGGCGACAACTACCTGATCACCTTCTTCGGCTGGGAGGGCGTCGGTCTGGCCTCCTACCTGCTGATCTCCTTCTGGCAGCACAAGACCTCCGCGGCCCTGGCCGGCAAGAAGGCCTTCGTGATGAACCGCGTCGGTGACCTGGGCCTGACCATGGCGATCTTCACCATGCTGGCCCAGTTCGGCAGCTCCGCCTTCGTCGACGTGAACAAGGGCGCCGCCGGCCTGTCCAGCTTCTGGGCGACCGCGATCGGCCTGTTCCTGCTGCTGGCCGCCTGCGGCAAGTCCGCCCAGGTGCCGCTGCAGGCCTGGCTGCTCGACGCCATGGAGGGCCCCACCCCGGTGTCGGCCCTGATCCACGCAGCCACCATGGTGACCGCCGGCGTCTACCTGGTGATCCGCAGCCACCACGTCTACGACCAGACGCCGACCGCACAGCTGGCCGTCGCCATCGTCGGTACCGTCACCCTGCTCTTCGGAGCCTGGATCGGTACCTCCAAGGATGACATCAAGAAGGTGCTGGCCGGCTCCACCATGAGCCAGATCGGCTACATGATGCTGGCCGCCGGGCTCGGCCCGATCGGTGCCGCCTTCGCGATCTTCCACCTGATCACCCACGGCTTCTTCAAGGCCAACATGTTCCTGGGCGCCGGTTCGGTGATGCACGGGATGGGCGACGACGTCGACATGCGGCACTTCGGTGCGCTGCGCAAGGCGATGCCGATCACCTTCCTCACCTTCGCGATGGGCTACCTGGCGATCATCGGCTTCCCGTTCACCGCCGGCTACTTCTCCAAGGACCACATCATCGAGGCCGCCTTCGAGAAGTCCCCGGTCTTCGGCGGGCTCGCCCTGCTGGGCGCCCTGGTCACCGCCTTCTACATGACCCGACTGATGATGATGACCTTCTTCGGCGAGAAGCGCTGGCTCAAGGGTGTCCACCCGCACGAGTCCCCGCTGACCATGACCATCCCGCTGATGGTGCTGGCCGTGCTGAGCATCGTCGCCGGTGCCGTGATGAACAACTGGATCGGGGAATGGCTGGAGCCGGCAACCGGTGCCGACGTGCACCACATGTCGCTGACCCACGTCAGCACCATCGGGCTGGTCACCATGGCCGTCGTCGCGCTGGGCGTCTTGCTGGGCTGGTTCTTCTTCCGCAAGGACATCCCCGGTTACCAGCCCGCCACCAGCAATCCGCTGGCGCTGGCCGGTCGCAATGACCTCTACGGCGACGCCTTCAACGAGGCCGTCTTCATGTACCCCGGCCAGAAGCTGGTCGGTGCGCTCGGCCTGGCCGACCGGGGTGTCGTCGACGGTGCCGTGATGGGTACCGCCTCTGCCCTGGGTGGCCTGTCCACCGTCGTCCGCAAGCTGCAGAACGGCTACGTCCGTAGCTATGCCCTCACCATGGTCGCCGGCGCGCTCCTGGTCGGGCTCGCACTGATCCTCGGCCAGCTGGCCTGAGGGGAGGAGAAACAATGACTTTCCCCTTGCTCACCGCGCTGGCCCTGGTGCCGCTGGTCGGTGGTCTGGTCCTGTTCTTCGTGAAGGGGGGTGCGGGCCGCGTCCTCGGCCTGGCGATCAGCCTGGCCACCCTGGCGATCGGCCTGCTCGCCTTCTTCACCGGAGGTGACCTTGCCGAGGAGCACACCTGGATCGCCTCGATCGGCGCCCACTACGCCCTCGGCCTCGACGGCATGGCCAAGGCCATGGTGCTGCTCACCGTGATCCTGGTCCCGATCGTGCTGCTGGCCGAATGGAATGTCGGCGACGACGAGGGCAACTGGTCCGGCAATGCCTTCTTCGCCCTGGCCCTGATCCTGGAGGGTCTGGCCCTCTACGTCTTCATGGCCACCGACGCGCTGCTGTTCTACCTCTTCTTCGAGGCCACCCTGATCCCGATGTACTTCCTGATCGGTGGCTGGGGTGGCGCCAAGCGCGGCGCCGCAGCGCTGAAGTTCCTGCTCTACTCGCTGGCCGGTGGCCTGGTGATGCTGTTCAGCATCATCGGCCTGGGCGCCCACAGCGCGCAGAGCGGCAACCCCAGCTTCCTGATCAAGGACCTGGCCGCGATGAACATCGACGGCAGCATCGGCCGTTGGCTGTGGCTGGGCTTCTTCGTCGCCTTCGCGATCAAGGCCCCGATGGTGCCGGTGCACACCTGGCTGCCGGACACCGCCGAACAGGCCACCCCCGGCGCCTCGACGCTGCTGGTAGGCATCCTGGACAAGATCGGCACCTTCGGCATGATCCGCTTCTGTCTGACGCTCTTCCCGGAGGCCAGCAAGTGGGCCACCCCGGTGGTGCTGGTGCTGGCGGTCATCTCGATCCTCTACGGCGCGCTGATGGCCATCGGCTCCAAGCACCTGCTGCGGCTGGTCAGCTACACCTCGATCAGCCACTTCGGCTTCATGGTGCTGGGCATCTTCGCCTTCACCAGCCAGTCGATGAACGGCACCGTCTTCTACATGCTGAATCACGGCTTCTCCACCGCCGCACTCTTCCTGGTGGTCGGCTTCCTGATCCGTCGTCGCGGCTCCGCCGGCATCGACGCCTTCGGTGGCGTGCAGAAGGTGGCCCCCGTGGCCGCCGGGCTCTTCCTGGTCTCCGGCCTCTCGGCCATGGCCCTGCCCGGCCTGTCCAGCTTCATCAGCGAGTTCATGGTGATGGCCGGTGCCTGGCAGCGCCACCCCGTGATCACCGCCGTCTCGACGCTGGGCACCGTGCTCGCCGCCCTGTACATCCTGCTGGCCTACCAGCGGACCATGACCGGCCCGGTCACGGAACAGGCCGACAAGCACTTCACCAACAATGACCTCAACGTGCGGGAGAAGGCCGTGATGGCCCCGCTGATCGCGCTGCTGCTGGTGCTCGGCTTCGTGCCGCAGCCGATGCTGAAGGTCACCGAGAACACCGTGAAGGACACCATGGCCCAGGTTGGCATGACCGATCCGCAGCCCGTCGTGAAGGGAGTCAAGTGATGAGCTTGCTCAACATCATGGTTCCCCTTGAGATCGTCGCGCCCAAGCTCGAGTACCGCCTGCTGGCGCCGCTGATCCTGGTGCTGGTGGGAGCCTGCCTGGCGATGCTGGTGGAGACCACCAGCAAGCGCGGCCCGCGCTACGGCGCGCAGCTGATCGTCACCATGGCCACCCTGCTGGCCTCCATCGTGCTGCTGGTGCGCAACTGGCTGATCGGCAGCACCCAGATCGGTGCCGTCGACACCATCGCCGTCGACGGACCCACCTACTTCGTCTGGGGTTCGCTGCTGGTCTTCGGCCTGATGGCCGCGCTGCTCTTCGCCGAGCGTCGGGTTTCCGCCGGTCAGTCGCAGTTCACCGCGATGGGCTCGGCCGTCCCGGGCTCCCCGCTGGAACGCGAGGCGATCGCTGCCCGCGCCGAGCACACCGAGGTCTTCCCGCTGCTGATGTTCAGCATCTTCGGGATGATGCTGTTCGCCTCCGCGAACAACCTGCTGGTGATGTTCGTCGCACTGGAGATCTTCTCCCTGCCGCTCTACCTGCTGGCCGGTCTGGCGCGTCGTCGCCGGATGCTCAGCCAGGAAGCCGCGTTGAAGTACTTCCAGCTGGGCGCCCTGTCCAGCGCCTTCTTCCTGTACGGCACCGCGCTGCTCTACGGCTACTCCGGCTCCTTCCAGCTGGCCGCCATCGACGAGGCCATCCGCCGCGGCACCCAGGGCAATGGCCTGCTGATCGCCGGCATGGCGCTGGTCGGTATGGGCCTGCTGTTCAAGGTGGGTGCCGTTCCCTTCCACTCCTGGACCCCCGACGTCTACACCGGTTCGCCGACCCCGGTCACCGGTTTCATGGCGATCTGCACCAAGTTCGCCGCCGTCGTCGCCATGATGCGCGTGTTCTACGTTGCGCTCGGTGCCGCCCGCTGGGACTGGCAGCCGATGTTCGCCATGATCGCGGTGCTGACCATGGCCGTCGGTGGCGTGGTCGCCCTGACCCAGAGCGACGTCAAGCGGATGCTGGCCTACTCCTCGATCGCCCACGCCGGCTTCGTGCTGGTCGCGATCCTCGGCGCCAATACCGCCGCCAACGGCCTGGCCCCGGGCGGAATCGGCTCCACCAGCGCCGTGCTCTTCTACCTGGCCGCCTATGGCCTGGCGACGCTGGGGGCCTTCGGCCTGATCACCATGGTGCGCAAGGCCGGTGGCGAGGCCACCAGCCTGACCGCCTGGCGCGGCGTCGGCCGTCGCAACCCGGCGCTCGGCGCCCTGATGACGCTGTTCCTGCTGAGCTTCGCCGGCATCCCGCCGACCGCGGGCTTCATCGGCAAGCTATTGGCCTTCACCGCGGCCTGGAAGGGCGGCTACGCCTGGCTGGTCTTCGTCGCCATCATCATGAGCCTGATCGCCGCCTTCTTCTACCTGCGGATGATCGTCGTGATGTTCTTCCGGGATCCGGTGGACGACGAGGTGGAGGTGGTCAGCCCGTCGTGGATGACCTGGCTGGTGGTCATGCTCGGTGCCATCGGCACCTTGGTCTTCGGCATCTACGCCCAGCCGCTGCTCGATCTGGCCCAGCAGGCAGGGATCTTCCTGCGCTGACCAGCACCACAGCCAACCGGCCCGCTCCCATCACCCGGGAGCGGGCCGGTTCGCTGTCTGCCGGGGGGGAGGGGATCCGATGGCTCGACCTGTGGGGGTCGAGGTGGATGGTGTCCTGCCTTGTCTGGCCCCATTTCTGGTATAGAACGAAGACATGATCTTTCGTCGCGGCCGGGACCAGGAATTCGTCGGACTGACCCCCGGACAGGTGCCCGTCGACGGCACGGGTGACACCCGGCCGGTGCGCGGCAAGGAGTGGAAGGGTGAGGTGGCGGTACAGTTCCACCCGCCCCACGGCGTCGCCCCCGCCCTGGCCGGCACCGTGATCGACGGCCAGGTGAACCCCTCTGATCTGGGCGCCATGATGATCGACCTGAGCCTGCGCGGCTGGTTCACCATCGCCAAGGAGGGCGACGACTGGCAGCTCACCCTGCAGCGGCCCATCGTGGCCAGCGAGCTCACCCCGGCCGAGGTGGTGCTCTTGCAGGGACTCTTCCCCGGGCAGGTGGAGACCGTCCTGCTGGAGCAGGTCAAGAAGCAGCTCGCCGCACCGCTGCGCCAGTGCCGGGACCTGCTCTACCAGGACGTGGTGCGTCTCGGCTGGTACCCGCGCCATCCGCACCCCGGCCGGATCAGCACCTTCGTGCGCGGCCGCACCCCGCGCACCGCCATCGGGACGGCCGTGCGGATCCAGACCCTTGGCTTCCGTAAGTACCTGGCCACCGCCGAGGCCGACCAGATCCGCTTCGAGGAGGCCGCCGACCAGTTCAGCCGCTACCTTCCCTATGCCATGATCTTCGGGCTGGCCGACCGCTGGGCCGGCGTGATCGGCGAGGTGGTGCGCCGCGCCCAGCTCACCGACGCCGCCGCCGTCGCCGCCGAATTCGCCAGCGACCCGATGGCCTGGTACCTGCTGGACGGCATGCTCGACCTGGCCGAACTCGGCGTCGCCGGGCTGGACCTGGCGGAGCTGGTCAGCGACACCTCCGGCCTGTTCGACTCCCTTGACGGGCTGAGCGGGCTCGCCGACGCCTTCGACGGCCTCAGCGACTTCTTCGACGGCTTCGACATCTTCGACCTGTTCGACTTCTGAACATCAGCACGGGGGCTCCGCCCCCGTGGGCCCCCGGTGTGGCTGCGTTGGGTGCTCGGGTGGCATGTCGTGGGTGGTCGGGTTCTTCTTGGTGGAGTCGCTTCGCTCCGACTGGTCTGTTCCGCGACGCGCTTCGCCGCTCGTTCCTCGCGGCTGCGTCGCGGGCTGACGTCGCGCCGGGCTGAGCAGGGTGCGCTGGCCTGGGTTCGTGGCGCCGGTTTTTCGGGGGGCGCGACGAGCATCGTCGGGAGCAAGGTGGAGCCGAGGCCTCGGCGCGGGAATTGGGCGGTGCCGGGGCCACCCACTAGGCTGGGGCACGGTCTGCATGGGCCCAATCGCATGAAATGAGGAGAACCGTGACGCACGTCGTGGACGAGGCCTTCGACGCCTCGGTCACTGATCGGCTGGCCAGGATCGAAGAGGACCTGGTCAAGGCGGCAGTGGCCGACAGCCCCTTCGTCACGGAGGCGGCCCGTCACATCATCGACGCAGGTGGCAAGCGCTTTCGCCCGCTGCTGGTCATCCTCGGCTCCCACTTCGGCGACGACGTCGATGAGGACGACCTGGTGCGCGCCGCCCTGGTGGTGGAGCTCACCCACGTCGCCAGCCTCTACCACGACGACGTGATGGACGACGCGGACAAGCGTCGCGGAGCCCCCAGCGCCAACCGTCGCTGGGACAACTCCATCGCGATCCTGGTGGGGGACTACCTCTTCGCCCGGGCTTCCACCACCGTCGCCGATCTGGGCACCGATTACGTCCGGCTGCAGGCCGAGACCTTCGCCAGGCTGGTGCAGGGCCAGATCGCGGAGACCCGCGGCCCGCAGGAGGGTGACGACCCGCTGGAGCACTACCTGCAGGTGGTGGCCGACAAGACCGGTTCGTTGATCGCCACCTCCGCCGTCTTCGGCGGCATGGTCGCCGGCGCCTCCGACGAGGTGCTCAAGGCCCTGGACGCCTTCGGCGAGGAGATCGGCGTCGTCTTCCAGCTCAGTGACGACATCATCGACATCACCAGCAATGTCACGGGCAAGACCCCCGGCACCGACCTGCGCGAGGGGGTGCCCACCCTGCCCACCCTGATGCTGCAGGCCTCCACCGACCCGGCCGACGAGCCACTCAAGCAGCTGATCGCCTCGGATCTCTCCGACGACGACAAGCTGGCCGAGGCCCTGGCCGGCCTGCGGGCCCACCCGGTGATCGAGCGGGCCCGCGACGAGGTGCAGCGGCACGCCGATCTGGCGCTGTCCCATCTGGCGCCGCTGCCCGACGGGCATGCCAAGACCGCCCTGGCCAAGATCTGCACCGACCTGGTGGGCCGTTCCAACTGATCCACCCCGTCACTACGGCGTGACACCTGCACGGCCCACCGAACGCCAACGCACGGAGGAACGATGCTCGACCTGCGACGCCTGCACGTACTGGCGGCCGTCGACCGGTTCGGCACCATGACCGCCGCCGCGGCCCACCTGCACATCACCACCTCGACCGTCAGCCAGCAGATCGCCCTACTGGAGAAGGACGTCGGGATGCCGCTGTTCGACCGCACCGGGCGGACCGTGCGGATCAACGAGGCAGGCGCCAGCCTGGTGGCGCACTACCGCCGGATCGTCGCCGTCGTCGAGGAGGCGGAGAGCAGTCTGGCCCGCTTCCGCACCGGCGTCGAGGGTGCGGTGCGGATCAGCACCTTCCCCAGCTTCGCGTCGGCGGTGCTGCCCACGGTGCTGATGGCCCTGCGGGAGCGCTACCCGCAACTGGAACTCCTGGTGATGGACACCGAACCGCATGAGAGCGTCGCCCGCCTGCGCGACGGCGAGATCGACGTCGCCGTGGTGGACAACAGCATTTCCTTCCCCGGCGAGGGGGTGGACGTCATTCCGCTGGCCCGCGACGAGATCGTGCTCTGCTTGCCACCGCATCATCGTCCCGCGCCCGCCGACCCGGCCCATCTGGCCGACTTCGCCGACGAGGCCTGGGTGATGGACGCCGAGCACACCGGTTTCGAGGCCTGGATCAGCGAGGTCTGTCTGCAGGCCGGCTTCACACCCCGGGTGGTGGCGCACTGCAGCAATCTGGTTGCCGCCCTGGGCCTGGTCCGCGCGGGCTTCGGGGTGGCCCTGATGAGTTCGCTCAACCTGGGCAGGGAAACCGAAGACCTGATGGTGCGTCACGTCGAGCCCGCCCCCTACCGCGAACTGCGGATCCTGGTGCGTTCTGCCACCCGCAATTCACCGGTGGTGGGGGCGGTGGTGGGGGAGCTGAGCAGGGTCACCCGGGAGCACTATCGTCGCGAGAACGCCTCAATCGCCAAGATATCCAGCTGATTGTCAATTTTCGCCACAATCATCCTTTCCGAAACGTCAACAACGAATCGCGGCAGGTCGGACCACATGACCTCCGAGGCTCCCTAGAGTTGGTTCGTCGATCAGACAATTCACCGTCTGGCGCGAACGGCCGACATCCGACGACGACGTCGAGCGGCCTCTCGGGAAGGGAAGCACCGTGGCTCTCAGCGTTCTGGACGTCTACTCGATCGGGATCGGGCCGTCCTCCTCGCACACCGTCGGCCCCATGCGCGCCGCGGCACTCTTCCTGGCCGAACTGGACCAGGCTGGTCTCACCGACAGGACCGCGCGCGTGCGCAGCCAACTCTACGGCTCGCTGGGTGCCACGGGCCGGGGGCACGGGTCGGACAAGGCGGTCCTGCTCGGCCTGATGGGGGAGGACCCGGAAACCGTCGACACCGAGACCGTCGATGCTCGGGTGGCAGAGCTGGAGGCCTCTGGCCAGTTGGTGCTGGGCAGTGGCCACCGGATCGGCTTCAACCGCGCTGAGGACCTGGTGCTGCACCTGCGCGAGACCCTGCCGGCCCACCCCAATGGGATGTCCTTCGAGGCCTTCGATGCCGCCGGAGAGCTTCTGGCCAGCAGCCGCTACTACTCGATCGGCGGCGGCTTCGTGATTGACGAACAGGCCGCCACCAGCCAGACCCCGCTGCTGGACCCGGAGGTGCAACTGCCCCACCGCTTCGACACCGCGAAGCAATTGCTGGACATCTGCGCCCGGGAACGGATGTCCATCAGTGACGTGATGCTGGCCAACGAGGCCACCTGGCGCCCCGAGGCCGAGACCCGCGCCGCCCTGCTGAACATCTGGCGGGTGATGCAGCAGTGCGTCACCGACGGCTGCCGGCGCACCGAATTCAGCCTGCCCGGCGGGCTGGACGTGCCCCGCCGCGCGCCGAAGCTGTACGAGGCGCTGCAGACCGAGACCGACTCGGACGACCCCCTGCGGGCGATGGACTGGGTGAACCTCTTCGCGCTGGCCGTGAACGAGGAGAATGCGTCGGGCGGAAGGGTGGTCACCGCCCCCACCAATGGCGCCGCCGGCATCATTCCCGCCGTCCTGCACTACTACATGAAGTTCTGCCCCGACGCCGACGAGGAGGGCGTGATCCGCTTCCTGCTGACCGCCGCCGCGATCACCATCCTGATCAAGCAGAATGCCTCAATCTCCGGCGCCGAGGTCGGCTGCCAGGGGGAGGTGGGCTCCGCCTGCTCGATGGCCGCAGCCGGGCTGTGCGAGGTGCGAGGCGGCACCCCGGCCCAGGTGGAGAACGCCGCGGAGATCGGGTTGGAACACAACCTGGGGCTGACCTGCGATCCGGTTGCCGGCCTGGTGCAGATTCCCTGCATCGAGCGGAACGCGATCGCCGGAACCAAGGCGATCAATGCCGCGCGCATCGCGCTGCGCGGCAATGGCACCCACCAGGTGTCACTGGACGCCGCCATCCTGACGCTGCGCACCACCGGCGCCGACATGTCGAGCGATTACAAGGAGACCTCACGTGGTGGCCTCGCGGTCAACTACGTGGCGTGCTGAGCGCGCACCAAAACCCTGCTGAGGAGCACCAACACCATGAAGACAATGTTGTCTGACCAGGCCGTCGAGGCCGCCCCACACCGGATCGAGCCCGCCGCACCGCGCTGGAACGGTTTCGACCGCAACTGGATGATCAGCCTGTTCGGCACCGCCATCGGTGCCGGCATCCTGTTCCTGCCGATCAATGCCGGCGCCGGCGGCGTCTGGCCGCTGCTGGTGGTCTCGCTGATGGTCGCGCCGATGACCTACCTGGCCCACCGCGCCCTGTCCCGGATGATCTGCCACTCCCGTCGCCCGGGCGACGACATCACCGTCGTCGCCAAGGACTTCTTCGGCGACGGCTTCGGCAAGCTCGTCACCGTGCTGTACTTCTTCGCGATCTACCCGATCGTGTTGATCTACGGCATCGGCATCACCAACACCGTGGACAGCCTGATCGTCAACCAGTTCCACCAGCCCTCGCCGCCCCGTGCGGTGTTGAGCTTCCTGCTGATCGCGGCCATGATGGGCGTGATGGTGGCCGGTCAGCGGATCATGCTGATCGTGACCGGCTGGCTGGTCTATCCCTTGATCGCGGTGCTCTTCGGCGTCACCGTCTACCTGATCCCCAGCTGGAAGCTGGACTTCTTCACCGCCGACGTCCCGACGGCTGGCAGTCTTGCCAAGTCCATCTGGTTGATGATCCCCGTGATGGTCTTCGCCTTCAACCACTCCCCGGCGATCAGCCAGTTCTCACTGGCGATGAAGCAGGAGTATGGCCAGCACGCCCCGGACAAGGCCTCACAGGTGCTCAAGCGCACCACGGTGCTGTTGGTGGTCTTCGCCATGGGCTTCGTCTGGTCCTGCGTGCTGGCCCTCGGTGTCGACGGCCTGGCCAAGGCCCGCGAGACCAATCTGCCGGTGCTCAGCTACCTCGCCAATGTGAACGGTGCGCCGTTCATCTCCTACCTGGGCCCGGTGGTGGCGATCACCGCCATCGCGTCATCCTTCTTCGGGCACTACCTGGGTGCTGCCGAAGGCCTGGCCGGCATCATCCGCTTCGCCGACCCTGACGCCACGAAGATCAGCAACTCGCTGCTGACCAAGGCGATTGCGGCCTTCATCTTCCTCACCACCTGGCTGGCCGCCGTCATCAACCCCAGCATCCTGTCGATGATCGAACAGCTCTCCGGCCCCATCATCGCGATGGTGCTCTTCCTGCTGCCGATGTGGGCCATCCACCAGGTCCCGGTGCTGCAGCGCTACCGCGGCCGGGCGTCCAATGTCTTCGTCGTGGTGGCCGGCCTGCTGGCCGTCAGCGCCGTGGTCAGCGGTTTCTTCGCCTGACCAGGGCCGCTATTCTCTCGCCCCGCCGTCGCGATTCGGACACCGACGGCGGGGCGAGACCGTCACCAGATGCTGACCCGCTGCTCGGGGTCAAGCCACATCGCGTCGTCCGGCGTGGTACCGAAGGCCTCGTGGAAGGCGTCCACATTGCGCACGATCTGGTTGCAGCGGAATTCCGCGGGGGAGTGCGGATCCACCACCAACAGGCGGCGGGCCATCTCGTCGCGGGCCTTGTTGCACCAGATGGCGGCATAGCCGTGGAAGAAGCGCTGCGTGCCGCTCAACGCGTCGATCGGTTCCGGTTCGACGCCGCCAGTGGCCAGCCGCCAGGCCTTCAGCGCGATCCCGACACCGCCCAGGTCACCGATGTTCTCGCCGATCGTGAAGGCGCCGTTGACGTGCACCGGCGGCTGGTCGTCGGCCAGCTGACGCGGGGTCAGCGCATTGAACTGTTCCACCAGCACAGCGGTGCGCTCGGTGAAGGCCGCCCGATCGGCCTCGGTCCACCAGTTGCGCAGCACCCCGTCGCCGTCGCAGGTCGAGCCCTGGTCGTCGAAGCCGTGGCCGATCTCGTGCCCGATCACCGAGCCGATCCCGCCGTAGTTCACCGCGTCGTCGGCCTCGGGGTTGAAGAAGGGCGGCTGCAGGATGGCGGCGGGGAAGACGATCTCATTGCGCAGCGGGTGGTAGTAGGCGTTGACGGTCTGCGGGGTCATCAGCCACTCGTCCGGATCCACCGGCCGGGTCAGCTTGCCCAGCTGGTAACGGGTCTCGAACTCGTCGACGCGCAACACATTGCCCACCAGGTCACCGGGAACCAGCTCCAGATCCGCGTAGCTGCGCCAGTGTTCCGGGTGGCCGATCTTCGGCGTGAAGGCGGACAGTTTGCGCAGCGCCTCCGCCCGGGTCTGCTCACCCATCCAGTCCAGGGAACCGATCGACTCCCGGTAGGCGGCCAGCAGATTGGCCACCAGCTCGTCCATCCCGGCCTTGGAGGAGGCGGGGAAGTGCCGCTCGACGTAGAGCCGGCCCACGGCCTCACCCATCGCCGACTCCACCAGCGCAACGCCCCGCTTCCAGCGCGGCTTCTGCTCCTGGATGCCCTGCAGGGTGTGCTCGTAGAAGTCGAAGCGCTCCTCGACGAAGGCCCGCGACAGCCAGGGTGAGAGCGCGGCAACGATCTGCCAGCGCGCCCAGGCGCGCCACTGCGGCAGCCGCTCGTCGGTGACCAGTTCGCCGGCCTCGGTGAGGAAGCTGGGCTGGCTGTTGATCACCAGGGGCAGCGCCTCGGCGGTGCAGCCCAGCCCGGCCGCCACCTCGTCCAGATGAAGCGTGGGTACCGCGGCGCTCAGCTCGGCCCAGCTGCTGGGGTTGTACTTGGCATTGAGATCCCGGGTGCGTTCCCGTTCCCAGTGCCGCCGGGCCAGCTCGGTCTCCAGCGCCAGCACGTCGTCGGCCTGCGCGGTGGCATCGTCGACGCCGGCCAGGGTGAGGCTGCGTTCCACGTGCGCCCGGTAGCCGGCCAGCAGTTCGGCGTGCTCCTCGGCCAGGTAGTAGTCCCGGTCCGGCAGCCCGAGCCCGGCCTGCTCCAGGAAGACGGCATAGCGGGTGGGGTCGGCCATGTCCGCGTCGGGGCCCAGCCCGACGATGGAGCCGATGCCATGCCCCAGGCACCAGCCCCAGTGCCGGGCCAGCTCGACGGTGCCGGTGATCTGCTCCACCCGAGCCAGCAGCGGCTGCAGCGGAGCGGAACCCAGCAGCTCGATCGCGTCCTCGTCCAGGAAGTCCCGGTAGAGGGTGGCGATCTTGTCGGCCTCCTCGGTGGGGGTCTCGACGGCGGGCCGGGTGGCCAACTCGTCGACGATGGCGCGCACCGCCATCCGGGACTTCTCGGTCAGGTCGACGAAGCTTCCGGCCGAGGACTTGTCGGCGTCGATCGGCGCCTGACTGAGCCAGCGGCCGTTGACGTGGCGGAAGAGGTCGTCCTGCGGCCGGACGTCGGCATCGACGCGGGCGGAATCAAGGGCTGCGGTCACCCCGCAAATCTAGTCCGGCGACGCAAGCGCCATGTTTGCGGAACGGCCCTCGGCAAACCAAACATTGACACGCCGGCCGGTTCTGCCCGGGGCTCCGGCCGAGTGCCGAGGCTCAGTGCTGCTGGATCTGCCAGGTGTCCTTGCCGTCGATCATCGCCTGCAGGCCGGTGGCGCTGCGGCTGCCACGAGCCAGTTCCACCTGCTCGCGCGCCAGGTCGTCGTAGGCGGGCCGCTCCACATTGCGGAAGATGCCGATCGGGGAGCGGTGCATCACGCCACCATCGGTCAGCCGACTGAGCGCGAAGGCCAGCGACGGGTCGGCGTGCTGCTCGTCGTGCACCAGGATCTTGTCCAGGCCCACCTCGCTGACCTCCACCACCTCGACGGAGCCGTCGCGGTTCTGGACGACGCCCAGGTGATTCTCGGCACCGAAGACGATCGGCTCGCCGTGCCGCAGCGGGATGATCGCCTCATCGGCCTCGGTGCCCTTCATCGCGTCGAAGGCGCCGTCGTTGAAGATCGGGCAGTTCTGGTAGATCTCCACCAGCGCGGCCCCGCGGTAGTCGGCGGCGGCCTTCAGCACCTCGGACAGGTGCTTGCGGTCGGAGTCGACGGTGCGGGCCACGAAGCCGGCCTCGGCGCCCAGTGCCAGCGAGACCGGGTTGAAGGGGGTGTCCACCGAGCCCAGCGGGCTGGACTTGGTCACCTTGCCGGCCTCCGACGTGGGGGAGTACTGCCCCTTGGTCAGGCCATAGATCCGGTTGTTGAACAGCATGATGGTGATGTTCACATTGCGGCGCAGCGCGTGGATCAGGTGGTTGCCACCGATCGACAGCGAGTCACCGTCGCCGGTGACCACCCAGACGCCCAGGTCCGGACGGGTGACGGCCACACCGGTGGCGATGGCCGGGGCGCGGCCATGGATCGAGTGCATCCCGTAGGAGTCGACGTAGTAGGGGAAACGCGACGAGCAGCCGATGCCGGAGATGATCACGGTGTTCTCCCGCTTGATCCCCAGCTCGGGCATCATCCCCTGGAAGGCGGCCAGGATGGCGTAATCGCCGCAGCCGGGGCACCAGCGGACCTCCTGGTCGCTGGTGAAGTCCTTGCGGTTCAGCGGCTCGATGCTCAGCGGGACACCGGCCAGGCCGCGGTACTCGGTCTGCTGGGTGGTGGTCACTTGCTCTCCTCGGCGGCGTCGGTGGTGATGGTGCGGGCGGATTCGGCGCGCAGCTGCGCCTGCTGCGAGTCGGGCGCGAGCTGACCGTCGCCCATGTCCTCACTGCCCGGGCCCTCGGGGGCCTCCTCGATGAAGTCGTCGACGGGCACGTCGGGATGGTTCGGGTCGATCGCGTCGATCTCGGTCTCCAGGTCGGCTGCCAGCTCGCTGAGCGAGATCGGCAGGCCGTAGACCTTGGAATAGCTGTGCACGTCGACGAGGTACTTGGCGCGCAGCATCATGGCGAACTGGCCCAGGTTCATCTCGGGCACGATCACCCGGTCATAGGCCTTGAGCACCTCGCCCAGGTTGGCGGGCAGCGGGTTGAGGTGCCGCACATGCGCCTGGGCCACGTTGCGGCCGGTCTTGCGCACCCGGCGGACCGCCGCGGTGATCGGGCCGTAGGTGGAGCCCCAGCCCAGCACCAGCACCTTGGCCTGACCCGACGGGTCGTCCACCTCGACGTCGGCGATGTCGCGCACGATGCCGTCCACCTTGGCCTGGCGCAGCCGCACCATCTTGTCGTGGTTGGCCGGGTCATAGGAGATGTTCCCGGAGCCATCGGCCTTCTCGATGCCGCCGATCCGGTGCTCCAGTCCGGGGGTGCCGGGGATCGCCCATGCCCGGGCCAGGGTTTCGGGATCCCGCTTGTAGGGCAGGAAGTCCTCGCCATCATTGGGGCCCGTGGCGAAGTTCGGGTCGATCGCCGGGATCTCGTCGACGACGGGGATCTTCCACGGCTCGGCGCCATTGGCCAGGTAACCGTCGCTGAGCAGGATCACCGGGGTGCGGTAGGTCACCGCGATCCGCACGGCCTCAACCGCCATGTCGAAGCAGTCGGCGGGAGTGGCCGGGGCCAGCACCGGCACCGGCGCCTCGCCATTGCGGCCGTACATCACCTGCAGCAGGTCGGCCTGCTCGGTCTTGGTGGGCATGCCGGTGGAGGGGCCGGCGCGCTGCACGTCGACGACCACCAGAGGCAGTTCGGTCATCACACCCAGACCGATCGTCTCCGCCTTGAGCGCGATGCCGGGGCCCGAGGTGGAGGTGACACCCAGCGCACCCGCGAACGAGGCGCCCAGCGCCGCACCGACGCCGGCGATCTCGTCCTCCGCCTGGAAGGTGACCACGCCCTCGGCCTTGTGCTTGCTCAGCTCGTGCAGGATGTCGGAGGCCGGGGTGATCGGGTAGGAGCCCAGAAAGAGCTGCAGGCCGGCCTTCTCGGCGCCGACGATCAGGCCGTAGCTGGTGGCCAGGTTGCCGGAGATCTGCCGGTACTTGCCGGGGCGCATCGGGGCCTTGGCCACCTCATAGCGGACCGCGAACTCCTCGGTGGTCTCGCCATAGGCATACCCGGCCCGGAAGGCGGCGACGTTGGCATCGCGGATCTGGGGCTTCTTGGCGAACTTCTCACCCAGGAAAGTCTCCGTGCCCTCGGTGGGGCGGCTGTAGAGCCAGTTCAGCAGGCCCAGCGCGAACATGTTCTTGCTGCGCGCCGAATCCTTGCGGCCCAGCCCGAACTCCTTCACCGAGGCGACGGCCAGCCCGGTCAGGTCCAGCGCGACCAACTGGTAGTCGGTCAGCGAACCGTCCTCCAGCGGGTTGGCGTCATAACCCACCTTGGTCAGGTTGCGTTTGGTGAACTCGGCGGTATCCACCAGCAGCAGGCCGCCGCGGGGGATGTCCTTCAGGTTTGCCTTCAGCGCGGCCGGGTTCATCGCCACCAGCACGTCGGGGCGGTCACCGGGGGTGACGATGTCGAAATTGGCGAAGTGCAGCTGGAAGCTGGACACGCCGGGCAGCGTCCCCTGGGGGGCCCGGATCTCGGCCGGGAAGTTGGGCAGGGTGGAGATGTCATTGCCCATCGTGGCCGAGTCATGGGTGAACCGGTCGCCGGTCAGCTGCATTCCGTCGCCGGAGTCACCGGCGAAGCGAATCACCACTCGGTCGAGCACATGCACAGCGGACAACGGGGGCCTCTTTCCAACCGACAACGGAGAACACAACAACACTCAGTCTGCAAGCCTAAACCCTCCGGAAAATGGGCTTGGCTTCCCGCCACGTTAGGCTGGCCGACGTGACAGGTGACGCGCAGGGCAGATTCATCGACTGGTACTCAGACCAATCGGTGGTGGTCGTCGACCTTGCACTGGCCTGCTGCGCCGTCGAGACGGAGTTCGCGGTTCCCACGGGCGCGCCCCGGCTCACCGAGGTGCCCGACGGGGCCCGGGTGGTGGCCGTCGTCTCCGGCACCCTGACCGACGCGCTGGCGGGCATTGTCAAGGAGGAAATTGACAACCTTCCCCAGCCTTTTGTGGTGAGCTTCGGTGCCTGCGCCTGCGCTGGCGGCCCCTACTGGGATGCGCCGTCGGTGACCAAGGGGGTCGACCAACTGGTCCGGGTTGATTCCTGGATCGCCGGCTGCCCGCCCCCGCCCGACGCCCTGGCGGGCGTCGTCCGTCAGGTGCGCGACGCCAGGGCGGTGGCCGGATGAGCGCCCACGGGCTGGACGACCAGCGGCGTGAGACCACCCCCGACGACTGGCTGACGGCGATCACCGCGGCCAGCGGGGAGGGCTTCGGCTTCTTCGACTGGCTGGGCTGCGTTGACGAGATCGGCCGCGCCGACGAACTGCGGATCATCCTGCGGCTGGTGGACTTCACCAGCGCCCCGCCGCGCGGACTGCGACTGCAGACCCGGATTCCCCGCGAACAGCCGCGGCTGGTCAGCTGCACCGAGCTGCTGCCGGGCGCGGCCTGGCATGAGCGGGAGGTGCACGACTTCTTCGGGGTGGTCTTCGACGGGGGAGACCTGGCTCCGCTGCTGAACCATGCCCCAGGCGGGCTGGAACCGGCCCGGACCCTGCGCAAGGACTTCGTGCTGGCCGCCCGGGCAGCCCAGCCGTGGCCGGGTGCCAAGGAGCCGGGGGAGGGCGCCGCCGCTCCCAGCCGACGCAAGATGGCTCCGCCCGGGGTGCCGGAGGCCGCCATCTGGGGAGACCGCGACCCGGACGCGCCGGCCCCCGAAGCCGCCGAGATCGCCGCCGCCGTCTCCGGTGGCCGGGTCAGGAGGCGTCGATGACCGACCCGACGATGGGTTCGACACCCCTCGACAAGCTCGGGGATGGTGGGTGCGACTGCGAGAAGCCGAAGGTTGGCTCGGGGGCCGAGCCCGTCGAGGCCCCGGCCCCCCAGACCCGGCACGGCTCCATCCGGCTGATCGAGGCCAACTGCACCTCCTGCATGATCTGTGCCCGGGAGTGCCCGGCCTGGTGCATCCAGATCGACTCGCACACCGAGCAGGTCACCGGCGAGGGCGGCGCCCCGATCGGCGGTGCCGCCGCGTCCGCCACCAGCGGTTATGCCCGGGCCCGCCAGCGCTCGGTCAATGTGCTGGATCGCTTCGAGATCGACTGGTCACTGTGCATGTACTGCGGCATCTGCGTCGAGCAGTGCCCCTTCGACGCACTGGAGTGGGCTGGCCCGCACGTCGCCAGCGCCGACAGCCCGGAGGCCCTGCACCAGGGTCGCGAGCAGCTCCGGTGAGCGTCGCCACGAACGGGTCGGTGATCTCAGACCTGGAGTTCCACTGGGGCAGTGTGCGGCGCGCCTGGGGAGTGCGGCATGTGCGTCGCGGCGCCTACGGCACCGCCCTGATCACCCTGGGCTCGCTGACCCCCGCCTACCTGCCGCAGAGCACGCCGTGGTGGCGGGTGCTGCGCTGGCTGCACTTCACCGGAACGCCCGCCCGGATCATCGGCACGCTGCTGGTGATGGCGGGGCTGATGCTGCTGGTCGACTCCTGGTTCCGGATGCGCCCCGGCGCCCAGCCCGACGGCGAGGAGGTGGCCTACACCCACCTCAAGCACTGGGCGGTGCTGGCCATCTGGGGTGCGCCCTTCCTGCTGGCCCCACCAATCTTCAGCCACGACGCCTATTCCTATGCAGCGCAGGGTTGGTTGATCCACAACGACATCAATCCCTACCACGGCAATGTGATGTTGCTGCCCGGCTCCTTCGCCGATCAGGTGGCGTGGGTCTGGCGTCGCACCCCCGCACCCTATGGCCCGTTGAGCCTGCAGATGCAGCACCTGATCGTCGATGTCTGTCGCTTCGATCCCTATGTCTCCGCGTTGGCCATGCGGATCCCGGCGCTGGTCGGGGTGGTGCTGATCGGGCTGCTGGTGCCGCGGATCGCGGTCAAGCTGCGGATCAATCCCGCCGACGCCGCCTGGATGGCCACGCTGAACCCGGTGCTGGTGATCGACTTCATCGGCGGCGCGCACAACGACGCCCTGATGGTGGGGCTGTTGGTGGCCGGGCTGTGGCTGGCCTTCCTCAGCAGCTGGGCCTGGCTCTTGTCCGCCGTGCTGATCGGCACCGCCGCCGCCATCAAACAACCCGCGATCATGGCCGCCTACGCCCTGCCGCTGATCGCCCAGCCCTGGGCCAGCTGGCGCTGGCAGGAGCTGCTGACCACCGTCACCCGGGTGCTGGTCAGCATGGCGATCGGGATCGGCACCTTCGCGGGGATCACCAGCCTCACCGGGCTGGGCTATGGCTGGCTGGATGCCGTCGATGTGCCCGGCATGGTGGTCACCGTCTCCCCGTCCACCATCGTCGGGCAGGGTGGCCAGCTGCTGGCCAACTGGCTGGGGCTGGATCCGACCGGCCACAACGTGATCCGCTATGCCCGCACCTCGGGCATGGTGATCGCCGTCGTGCTGATCGCCACCTTTGCGCTGACCATCGCCCGTCGCCGCCCGATCACCTTCCTCAGCTGGAGCTTCCTGGTCGTTGCGTTGTGTTCGCCCGCGCTGCACTCCTGGTACGTGTTGTGGGGCGGGGTGCTGGTGCCGCTGACCCGGCCCTCGCAGCGGATGGTGCGCGCCAGCGTCTGGACCACGGTGGTGCTGCTCAGCTATGCCGCGATCAACCTGGCCCTGCGCAACAGCCGCAGCGCCGTGGACTCCTTCAACCCGGCCGTCGCGCTGGGTATCACCGCGGTTGCCGGCTTCGGTTGGCAGCTGTACACCCATGAACAGAGCACCGAGGCCCGCCGACGTAGGCTGGCTCGCAGACGCCACGATTGATCCAGGAGGACGCCATGACCTCAGCCGAGCAGCGCACCGCCGAGCTGGCCATCGACGAGCTGGCCATCGAGCGCGACGGTGACATCGCGCGGCTGGTGCTGAACCGGCCTCGCGCCATCAATGCGCTCAGCCCGCAGATGATGGGCAGCATCTCCGAGGTGCTGCACGCCTGGCAGGACGATGATTCGGTGGCCCGGATCGAGATCCGGGGCGCTGGCGAGAGGGGCTTCTGCGCCGGCGCCGACGTCCGCGCGATTCGCCAGCTGGTACTGGACGATCCAGAGGCCGCGGTGGACTTCTTCCGCGTCGAGTACGGTGTGAACGCGCTGATCGCGGGCTCCAGCAAGCCGATCACCGCCCACCTGCACGGCATCTCGATGGGCGGCGGCCTGGGGCTGACGCTGCACGCCTCTTCCGTGCAGGCCGCGCCCAACCTGCAACTGGCGATGCCGGAGGTGGGGATCGGGCTGTTCCCCGACGTCGGGATCTGCTGGCAGCTGGCCGCGGCCCCCGGCGAGCTGGGTGTCTACCTGGCCATGACCGGCGCCACCATCGACGCCGCCAGCGCCCTGCACGCCGGCCTGGTCCACCAGGTGCTCCCCGAGTCCGCGGAGGTCACGGTACCCGAACCCGGCGGGGCCCGCGGATCCGTCGAAGGGACCGAACTGGCCGAGCGCTCCCAGCTCGCCCAGGACCAGCCGTGGATCGACGAGTGCTTCACCGGCAATGATCCGACGACGATTCTGCAGCGACTGGAGCTGCACCCCGCCCCCCGAGCGCGGGAATGCGTCGACGTGATCCGCAGCAAGTCGCCGTGGAGCGTCTGCGTCGCGCTGGAGGCGGTGCGCCGCGCGGGTGCCATGGAATCCGTGCGCGAGGTGCTGGCCCAGGATCTGGTCCTGGCCCGAAACTACGTCGCCGATTCCGACTTCGTCGAGGGTGTGCGCGCCCAGCTCGTCGACAAGGATCGCAACCCGCAGTGGCGCCACGCCCGGGTGGAGGACGTGCCGCGGGAGCTCGTCCTGGGCATGTTCCGCGACGCCTGAGCACCATTGAGGTGCTTGGCTGCACTTTGAGCTGGGTGGGAAGCGCCTCCCTGCGCAGCTGGCGCGCTCAATACGGACGCCAGGGGCGCCGCCGGCGTCCGGTCTCAGAAGTCGTAGTCGACGACAACCGGGGCGTGGTCGCTCATCCGGGCCTCGTAGCTCTCCGCGCGGTCGGTGCCGCCGGTGATCGCCAGCTTGGCGAGCTTCGGTGTCGCGAAGTGGTAGTCGATCCGCCAGCCGGCGTCCTTGACGAAGGCCTGGCCCATCCAGCTCCACCACGAATAGGGGCCGTCCTGGTCGGGGTGTAGGGCACGCACCACGTCCACCAGGGTGCGCGGGGAGAGGATCTCGTCCAGCCAGGCGCGCTCCTCGGGCAGGAACCCCTCGCTTTTCAGATTGCCCTTCCAGTTCTTGATGTCGTGTTCGTCGTGGGCGATGTTGAAGTCGCCCATCACCAGGAATTCCCGGCCCTGTGCCGCGGCACTGCGCCGGGCCCTGGTCAGGTGCCGGGCGAAGCCCTTGAGAAAGCGCATCTTGCGCTCGTACTTGGCGCCGCCGTCCGGCTTCTCCCGGCCATTCTTGCCGTCGGCCTGCAGATGGGCGGGCAGCCCGCCCTTGGGCAGGTAGAGGCAGCCGACGGTCAGCGGCTTGTCCGCCAGATCCACCTCCAGGTAGCGGCCTTCGGTGGCAAAGGCCTTCAGCTCCCTGGCCAGGGCGTCGCGTTCGGCCGGTTCGCGCAGCTCAACGTGGGCATCTCCCGGTGCCCGGACCAGCGCGCCCGCGCCCCAGCTGCGGATGTCCAGCGGCTGCTCCCGGGTGAGGATGGCGACGCCATTGCGGCCGGCCAGCTGTCCGGCGTCGTAGGCCAGGTGGTAGTCACCGAAGACCCCGTCGGGCAGTTGCGCGACGGGGCAGCGGACCTCCTGCAGCGCCACCACGTCACAGCCCCGGCTGGCCAGCCAGTCGGTGAATCCCCGCTTCTGTGTGGCCCGGATTCCGTTCACATTGAAGGTGGCGACGCGCAGCATGCCGGCCAGCCTAGCCACCATCGGCCCAGAAGATGACCCGACTGAGCACCTCGGGCGTGCACCCTGCACCCGCTGGAGCGGGTACACAGTCGCCCGCTGGGGTGCAGAGTGGGCCCCGGGTACGCCGGGCTGGTGCTCAGGCCTTGGTGAACCGGATGCGGTAGGCCTCGGGGGTCGGGTCGATCACCTCGGTGGCGTACATGCCGGGGAAGAGCTGCTCGATCTGGTTGAGCAGGGGAGTGGGCACGTGCGGCGCCACCAGATCCATCGCGCCGCCCGACGGCAGCTGGCTCAGGGCACCTGATGATGGCGCCGTGCCGCACGGCGTGCGGGATCTGGCCGGCCAGCAGGGTGGGCACCTCGGGCTCGTGGTCATGGCCGCAACCGCAGCCGCCGGACTTCTCGACAAGAGGGAGTTCGTTCGTCATGCAGCAAATATATACGGACCATTCCGTGCATAAGGCGGCGGGGTCCGTCGGCGGGGCGGAAGCGCGGGCGGCTCTGGGCCTGCGGACTCCCCGGGGATCAGATGGGTCCCGAGGGGTCTGCGGCAAGGGTGTTGGCCCAGGGTCAGCGGTAGTTCACGAACTGGACCGCGAAGTCGTAGTCCTGCTCCTTGATCAGGGCCTGGACGGCCTGCAGGTCGTCCCGCTTCTTGGAGCTGACCCGCAGCTCGTCACCCTGGATCTGCGCCTTGACGCCCTTGGGGCCCTCGTCGCGGATCAGCTTGGAGATCTTCTTGGCATTTTCCTGGGTGATGCCCTGCTTGGTGGAGCAGGTGATCTTCCACATCTTGCCGCTCAGTCGGGGCTCACCCTTCTCCAGCGCCTTCAGGCTGACGCCGCGCTTGACCAGCTTGGATTCGAAGACGTCCAGGACGGCCTTGGCTCGCTCCTCGCCGTTGCTCTCGATCTCGATCACCTCGTCGCCGGACCACTTGATGGACGAGTCGGTGTTCTTGAAGTCGAAGCGCTGGCCCACCTCGCGGGCGGCCTGGCCCAGGGCGTTGTCCACCTCCTGGCGATCCACCTTGCTGACGATGTCGAAAGAGCTGTCGGCTGCCATGCTGTCTCCTCTGGTTGGCGGCGGTTCGGCGTCCATTCTGCCAGTGGCTCGATGCCGATTGGCACGATCCCGGGTTGTGCTGCTAGTGTTTCTCCTCGCCGGGTTGACCGGCATGGCAGGTTGCCCGAGTGGCCAAAGGGAGCAGACTGTAAATCTGTCGGTGTACGCCTACGTAGGTTCGAACCCTACACCTGCCACTCGAAAGCCCCGGATCTCGATCCGGGGCTTTCGTGCATCTGGAAGAATGTTCAACAATTGCCCGGAGATGCGTGAGGAGGATCGACCGTGAACGAGCCGTTCTCTGCGTCCGACGCGTTGCGCCAGGCCGGTCTGCGGGTCACCGCCATCCGCACCGCAGTGCTCGACGCCGTCGCCGCGGCCCCGCATGCCGAGGCGGAAGTGATCCGACGCGGGGTGGTCGAGCGCCTGGGGTCGGTCTCCGTGCAGTCCATCTACGACACGCTCAATGTGCTGCGCGAGTCGGGTGTGCTGCGACGGGTGGAGCTGGCCGGGCATCCGGCGCTGTACGAGATCCACGCGCATGACAACCATCACCACATGGCCTGTCGCGCCTGCGGTGTGGTGCTCGACGTGCCCTGCGCAGTCGGTGAGATGCCCTGTCTGACCCCGTCGGAGACACACGGCTTCGTGCTGGACGAGGCCGAGGTCATCTACTGGGGGCTGTGCCCCGCCTGTCGGGCCGTTTGACTCTCCTCCTTCGTGCTGGGGCCGCCCAAAATGGCAGTCATCCGGACACAGAATCCGACCTGACACGTTCAAACCGTCAAAAGATTGCCACTTTGTGCAGCAGGTCTGCGCCGAAGGCGGGGGATTGGGCGTGGCCCTCAGTGTGGGCGTTGTCCGGCAACGAGTCCGCCTGTCACCAAGAGTTCGCCCACTGCGGTTGGCACTCCTCTGGTGGGCGTCACGTTCCCTTACTACATTGGGTCGTGGGCCGAGGAGTCTTCATCTCGAGACGAGTCCTTGCAATGCCGGCGAGGAAACCCTAGGCTATTTCTTGAACGATTCCAGTTTCTGGAAAACCTCCAGATTTGATCGAAAGGTTCCCCGATGTCGCTGATGAACACCAAGATCCTCCCCTTCACCACCCAGGCCTACAAGGACGGCGAGTTCGTCGAGGTCTCCGACACTGACGTGCTCGGCAAGTGGGGCGTCTTCTTCTTCTACCCGGCCGACTTCACCTTCGTCTGCCCCACCGAGCTCGGTGACATGGCCGACCACTACGAAGAGCTGAAGGGCATGGACGTCGAGGTCTACTCCGTCTCCACCGACTCCCACTTCGTGCACAAGGCCTGGACCGAGGCCTCCGCCGAGGTCGGCAAGATCAAGTACTACATGCTGGGTGACAGCAACGGCCAGATCACCAACAACTTCGACAACATGCGTCCCGGCGCCGGCCAGGCCGACCGCGCCACCTTCCTGGTGGACCCCGACGGCATCATCCAGTACATCGAAACCACCGCCGAGGGCATCGGTCGCGAGGCCGGCCAGCTGATCCGCAAGATCAAGGCCGCCCAGTACGTGCGCAACCACCCGGGCGAGGTCTGCCCCGCCAAGTGGGAAGAGGGCGAGGAGACCCTGAAGCCCGGCATCGATCTCGTCGGCAAGATCTGATCATGGGGGGCTGCGCCCCCCGAGCCCCCTGGAAAGGCGAGGAAGTCGCTTTGCTCCGCTCTTTCTGTTCCGTCCGGTCGTGCGGCTCCTTCGTCGCCTGACCGGGCGGGGGGCTCCGCCCCCGTTGGCCCCCCGGAAGGCATGGAAGCGCTGCGCCGCCGACTTGTCTGTTCCGGGCAAGCGAGCGGCTCCTTCGTCGCCTGCTTGCCCGGGGCAGGCTCTCCGCGCTCGCACCTCGCGCGTGGCCTGCCCGGGGCTCCGCTCTTGCTGTTCCGTCCGGCCGGGTGGCACCGTCGTCGCCCGGCCGGGCTCTACCCCGTCATCGCGTCCGGCGGCCCCGAGCGGCAGGTTTGCCCCGTGGGACCGCCCGTCACACCATCCACCACACAGCACCCCTAGTAGGAGCCATGGCTGTTCTTGATTCCGCACTCACCGCGCAGCTCTCCCAGCTGCTGACCAAGGTCGTCGAGCCCGTCGAGCTGATCGCGAGCCTCGACGACCGTCCCAAGGCGCAGGAGATGCTCGGCCTGTTGAACGAGGTCGCGGCGCTCTCGGACAAGATCTCCGTGCGCACCGACGGCAGCGACGAACGCAAGCCGTCCTTCCGGATCGTGCGCACCGGCACCGAGACCGGCGTCAGCTTCGCCGGCATTCCGCTGGGCCACGAGTTCAGCTCGCTGGTGCTCGCCCTGGTGCAGGTGGGCGGCAACCCCGTCAAGGAGGATGCCGACCTGATGCAGCAGGTCAAGGATCTCGACGGCGACTACGAGTTCACCACCTACATGTCGCTCAGCTGCCAGAACTGCCCCACCGTGGTGCAGGCGCTCAATGCGATGGCCGTGCTCAACCCCCGGATCAAGCACACCGCCGTCGAGGGCTCGCTCTTCCAGGACGAGGTGAAGGCCAAGAACATCCTCTCCGTCCCGCAGGTCTACCTCAATGGCGAGCCCTTCGCCTCTGGCCGGATGGACATGGCCGACTTCGTCGCCAAGCTGGATTCGGGGGCCGGGGCCAAGGCCGCCTCCAAGCTCAACGAGCGCGAACCCTACGAGGTGCTGGTGATCGGCCAGGGCCCCGCTGGTGCCGCCGCCGCCATCTACACCGCCCGCAAGGGCTTCCGCACCGGCCTGGTGGGGGAGCGCTTCGGCGGTCAGGTGCTGGACACCATGGACATCGAGAACTTCATCTCGGTCTCCAAGACCGAGGGTCCCAAGTTCGCTGCCGCGTTGGAGCAGCACGTCGGTGACTACGAGATCGACGTGATCAAGAACCAGTCCGCCACCGGCATCGAGACCACCACCACCGAGGGCGGCCTCCATGCCGTCAAGTTCGGTGACCAGGCCGGCCTCAAGGCGCGCAGCGTGATCATCGCGACCGGTGCCAAGTGGCGGCTGATGGGAGTTCCCGGTGAGGAGGAGTACCGCAACAAGGGCGTCACCTTCTGCCCGCACTGCGACGGTCCGCTGTTCAAGGGCAAGCGGATCGCCGTGATCGGCGGTGGCAACTCCGGCGTCGAGGCGGCCATCGACCTGGCCGGCATCGTGGACCACGTCACCGTCATCGAGTTCATGGACGAGATGCGCGCCGACGGCGTCCTGCGGGACAAGCTGCGCTCCATGCCCAATGTCGACGTGATCCTCGGCGCCCAGACCACCGAGGTCGTCGGCGACGGGGCGCAGGTGACCGGCCTGAAGTACAAGGTCCGCGCCACCGACGAGGTCAAGGAACTGGCGCTGTCCGGCATCTTCGTCCAGATCGGTCTGCTGCCCACCACACAGTGGCTCAAGGAATCGGGCATCGAGCTCTCCGGGCGCGGCGAGATCGAGGTCAATGATCGCGGCGAGACCAATGTCCCCGGCATCTTCGCGGCGGGTGACTGCTCCACCATCCCGTACAAGCAGATCGTCGTCGCCCAGGGCTCCGGCGCCACGGCCGCGCTGAGTGCCTTCGACTACCTGATCCGCACCAAGCAGGCCGTCGAGGCCTGATCCTCACCACACGACGCGGCCCCGAACCCCTCCCGCCGGAGTTCGGGGCCGCGTGCCTGTCGAGGGTGCTTGAGAGCTCAGGCCAGCAGGCCCGCCGCGGCGATCCGCAAGGCATTGCCGAAGGAGGTCTCGCGCTCCTCGGCGGACATGTCGCCGGAACCATCCTTCAGGTGGTCGCTGACGGTGAGCACGGTCAGCGCCTCGGCGCCCTCCAGTGCGGCACAGGCATACAAGCCCGCCGCCTCCATCTCGACGCCCAGCGTGCCCACCCGGTCAAGCCCCTCGATCACGTCGGCGCGGCCCAGGTAGAAGAAGTCCGACGAGTAGACCGGCCCTACGTGCACCGAGGCCCCACCGTCGAGCTCCATCGAGCGGGCCTGGTCCACCGCGCCGCGCAGCATGTCGAAACTGGCAGCCAGGCTCATCGTCACGCCGGGGGTGTAGAGCGTCGAGACATTGGAATTGGTGTGCGCGACATTGCCGATGACCACATCGCGCACCTTCACCGTCGACGAGATGCCGCCACAGGTGCCCACCCGGCAGATCCGGCGCACGCCGTAGAAGCGGAAGAGCTCGGTGGCGTAGATGCTCAGCGACGCGACGCCCATCCCGGAGGCCATCACGCTCATCGGGGTGCCCTCGAAGGTGCCGGTGAAGCAGCCGATCCCGCGCACGTCGCTGACCAGCCTTGCGTCGGTGAGGAAGGTCTCGGCGATCCGGGCGGCACGCTTGGGGTCGCCGGGCATCAGCACCAGGGGTGCGATCTCGCCCGGCTCTGCGGCGATGTGCGGAGTGGCCATCAGGGGTCCCATCGGTAGTACGAATGACGTCGCGTTCAGCCTAGCCGTCCCACCTCCGACGCGGGGGTCTAGCCCCGGAAGCCCCCAGACGGTACGATCCGTAAGTAAATCGTACTGTCGCGGTTAGCGCGCAGACCAAGCCCCAGGAGTTGTCATGACCGAACCCAATGCTGTGTTCTCGCCCGACGACATCGTGATCATCGGTGCCGCCCGCACCCCGTCGGGCAGGCTGCTCGGCGGGCTGTCCGCACTGTCCGCACCGGAGCTCGGCGGGGTAGCCATTCGCGGTGCGCTGGACAAGGGTGGGGTCAGTCCCGAGCTGGTCGACATGGTGGTGATGGGTGAGGTGCTGCAGGCCGGGGTCGGGCAGAACCCGACCAAGCAGGCCGCCCTGGCCGCTGGGATCCCGCAGGAGGCGCACACCAACACGGTGAACAAGGTCTGCCTGTCGGGCCTGACTGCGATCATCGACGCCGCACGCGCCCTGCGGTGCGGCGACAGCGAGGTGGCCGTCGCCGGTGGCATGGAATCCATGTCCCGTGCGCCCCACCTGCTGCCCGCGCTGCGCGCCGGCAAGTCCTACGGCGGTGCCGAGATGGTTGACCACATGGCCTACGACGGCCTGACCGCCGCCGACCTGGGGATCCCGATGGGCGAGCTCAGCGAGCGCTACGCGGAGCGCTACCCGGTCACCCGCCAGGAGCAGGATGCCTTCGCCGCCGAGAGCCACCGTCGCGCCCATCAGGCGTGGGAATCCGGCGTGCTCCCGCGCGAGGTGGTGCCGGTCACCATCAAGACCCGCAAGGGTGAGCAGGTGGTCAGCCGGGACGAGGGGATTCGCCCCGACTCCTCCGTGGAGACGATGGCCACGCTGCGCCCGGCCTTCACGCCCGACGGCAGCATCACCGCCGGCAATGCGTCGTCCATCTGCGACGGTGCCGCTGCCGTGGTGCTCACCACTCGGGCGCGGGCCGAGCGGGAGGGCTGGACGGTGATGGCCACCCTGCGCGCCTGCGGGCAGATGGCTGGCCCGGACGCCTCGCTGCAGGCCCAGCCGGCCCGGGCGATCGCCCAGGCGCTGCAGCGGCAGGGCTGGAGCGTGGCAGACCTGGACCTGATCGAGATCAATGAGGCCTTCGCCGCCGTGGTGGTGCACTCCGCGCGCGAGCTCGGGGTGGATCTGGCCAAGGTGAACGAGTGTGGTGGCGGCATCTCGATCGGTCACCCGATTGGCGCCTCCGGTGGCCGCCTGGCGGTGCACCTGGCCCATCAGATCGCCTCCGGCAAGGCGTCTCGCGGCGCCATCGGCCTGTGTGGTGGCGGCGGCCAGGGTGAGGCCCTGCTCCTCGAGTCCTGATTTCGAGACGGCCCCTAGTATTTGGAAGTCAAACTATGTACTGTGTGATTAAAGCCACACTTTGGCTGTCAATGGAGACCAACGCGGCGAAGGATTTGAACCATGTCTGAGACCACCATTCGGGAGATCCACCATTACGTCGACGGCGCCGTCGTCGAGGGCACGTCCGGTCGCTTCGGCGACGTCTACAACCCCAGCGAGGGCACCGTCCAGGCGCGCGTCGCCCTGGCCACCAAGGACGAGGTGACTGCCGCGGTGGACGCGGCCGCCGCCGCGCAACCCGCCTGGGCCGCCACCAGCCCACAGAAGCGTGCCCGCATCCTGGGCAAGTTCGTCGAGCTGGTCCGGGCCAATGCCGACGAGCTGGCCACCCTGCTCTCCATGGAGCATGGCAAGGTGCTGGCCGACTCGCACGGCGACATCGAGCGTGGCCTCGACGTGGTGGAGTTCGCCATGTCCGCCCCGCACCTGCTCAAGGGCGAGTACTCCGACGCCGTCGGCCGCGGCATCGACACCTACTCGATGCGCCAGCCGCTCGGCGTCGTCTGTGGCATCACCCCCTTCAACTTCCCGGCGATGATCCCGCTGTGGAAGTGTGGCCCGGCGATCGCCGCCGGCAATGCCTTCATCCTGAAGCCGTCGGAGCGCGACCCCGGCGTCCCGATGCGCCTGGCCGAGCTGTGGACCGAGGCCGGTCTGCCCGCTGGCATCTTCCAGGTGGTCAACGGCGACAAGGAGTCGGTCGACGCGCTGCTGGACGATCCCCGGGTCAAGGCCTACGGCTTCGTGGGCTCCACCCCGATCGCGCAGAGTATCTACGTGCGCGCCGCGGAGAACGGCAAGCGTGCCCAGTGCTTCGGTGGCGCCAAGAACCACATGCTGATCATGCCCGACGCCGATCTGGACCAGGTGGCCGACGCCCTCGTCGGTGCCGCCTACGGCTCCGCCGGTGAGCGCTGCATGGCCATCTCCGTCGCCGTTCCGGTGGGGGAACAGACCGCCGACGCGCTGGTGGCCAAGATGAAGGAGCGTGCCGAGAAGCTCAAGGTCGGTGCGTCGCTGGACGAGAAGGCCGATTACGGCCCGCTGGTCAGCGAGGCCGCGCTGAAGCGCGTCGAGGACTACATCGGCCAGGGCGAGGCGGCCGGTGCCGATCTGGTGGTGGATGGCCGCGGCTTCACGCTGGAGGGCCACGAGAACGGCTACTTCATTGGCCCGACCCTGTTCGACAAGGTCACCAAGGACATGTCGATCTACACCGACGAGATCTTCGGCCCAGTGCTGTGCATCATCCGCGCCAAGGACTACGAGGAGGCGCTGGCCCTGGTCAGCGACCACGAGTACGGCAACGGCACGTCGATCATGACCCGCAATGGTGACGCCGCCCGCGACTTCGCCAACCGCGTCGACACCGGCATGGTGGGCATCAACGTGCCGATCCCCGTGCCGATCGGCTTCTACACCTTCGGTGGTTGGAAGGCCTCCGGCTTCGGCGACCTGAACCAGCACGGCCCCGACGCCTTCCGTTTCTACACCAAGACCAAGACCGTCACCTCCCGCTGGGCCGCCGGCACGCAGGACGGCTCGCACTTCGTGATGCCGCGGGGTGACCAGTCGTGACGCAGCCCACCCAACAGGTCACCGACGAGGTCCTGACCGAGGTCCGCGGTCGGGCCGGCGTGATCACGCTCAACCGGCCCAAGGCGATGAATGCGCTCAACCAGAACATGGTTGACGTGCTCGCCCGGGTGCTGGAGGAGTGGCGGACGGATGACCGGGTCAGCCTGGTGATCCTCACCGGCGCCGGTGAGCGCGGCCTGTGCGCGGGCGGCGACGTGGTCAGCCTGTACAACGACGCCCTGGCCGATGGCACGGATGGTGCCACGTTCTGGGCCGACGAGTACGAGCTGAACCTGGCGATCTCCACCTACCCCAAGCCCTATGTCGCGATCATGAACGGCATCGTGCTGGGCGGCGGGATCGGTGTCTCCGCGCACGGCTCCCACCGGATCGTCACCGACGACACCCGGGTCGGCATGCCGGAAACCGGGATCGGCTTCGTGCCGGATGTCGGCGGCTCGCACCTGCTCACCCACGTGCCCAGCCACCTCGGGACGCACCTGGCCCTGACCGGCCAGCACGTGGGCGCGGGTGAGGCGATCGAGTGTGGCCTGGCCGACGTCTACGTCCCGCAGGACCAGCTCGACGCCCTGGTGGCCGAGCTCTGCAGCACCGGCGACGCCGGCGTCGTGGAGCGCTTCGCGAAGCCGGCCCCCGCAGGCTTCGACGCGGAGCACAGCGACATCGAAGAGGTCTACTCCAAGGAATCGGTGGAGGAGATCCTCACCGCGCTGGAGGCCGTCGACGCCGATTGGGCCAGGGACGCCCTCAAGCGGATCCGCCGCAACAGCCCGCTGGCCCTGAAGGTGACGCTGGAATCCCTGCGTCGCGCCAAGGGCCAGAGTCTGGCCGAGGCCCTGGACACCGAATTCCGGGTCTCGGTGAACATGCAGCGCGGGCACGAATTCGTCGAGGGGGTGCGCGCCCAGCTGGTTGACAAGGATCGCAACCCGCAGTGGCAGCCCGCCACCCTCGCCGAGGTGGGCCCCGACGAGGTGGAGGCCGTCTTCGCGCCGATCACCGACGAGCGGATCACCGAACCGCAGCTGGCCAGCCGCAGCTGACCACCTCTGGGCCGGGCCCGGCAGTGTTGCCGGGCCCGGTACCCCGGGCACCCGCCGACCCAACAACTCTTGCACCCACGATCTTTTGCACAGGAAGGTTTCCCCTCATGAACCAGACCGTCGGCTTCATCGGCCTCGGGAACATGGGCGGCTTCATGGCCGCCAACCTCGTCAAGGCCGGCTTCACGGTGCAGGGTTTCGACCCGGTGCCCGAGGCCCGCGAGCGCGCCGCGCAGAATGGCGTCGTGAACTGCGCCTCACAGGCCGAGGCCGTCACGGGCGCGCAGTTCGTGGTCACCAGCCTGCCCAATGGCAAGATCCTCAAGGGCGCCTACGGCGGCCCCGACGGCCTGCTGGCCAATGCCCCGGCCGACACCCTGTTCATCGACTGCTCCACCGTCGACGTGGTGGATGCCCGCGAGGCCCGGGAGATGGCGCTGGCCGCCGGTCACCGCGCCATCGAGTCCCCGATGTCCGGTGGCACGACGGGCGCCGAGGCCGGCACCCTGACCTTCATGGTGGGCGCGGAGCCCGAGGATCTGGAATCCGCCCGCCCCGTCCTGGAGGCGATGGGCAAGAAGGTGGTGCTGTGCGGCGGTTCTGGCGCCGGTCAGGCCGTCAAGCTGTGCAACAACATGGTGCTCGCCATCAACATGATCGCCGTCAGCGAGGCCTTCGTCCTGGCCGAGTCCCTGGGCGTGGAGCACCAGGCCTTCTTCGACGTCGCCTCCAACGCCACCGCCTCCTGCTGGGCCCTGAACACCAACTGCCCGGTGCCCGGCCCGGTGCCCAACAGCCCCGCCAACCGGGGCTACGCCCCCGGTTTCATGACCGCGCTGATGACCAAGGATCTGGGTCTGGCGGCCTCCGCGATCGAGCTGACGGGCACGGATGCCAAGATGGGTTCGCTGGCCATTGACGTCTACCGTCACTTCAACGAGGGTGATGGTGCCACCAAGGACTTCTCGGCCATCATCAACGAGATTCGCGCCAACACGACGAAGGAAGCCTGAATGAGCAGCTACGAGAACATCCTGGTCGAGGTCCGGGGCCGGGTGGCCATCATCACCCTGAACCGGCCGAAGGCGCTGAACGCGCTCAATGACCAGACGATGCGCGAGGTGGCGGCCGCCACTGCGGAGCTGGATGCCAATCCGGAGATCGGCTGCTTCGTGCTGACCGGTTCCGAGAAGGCCTTTGCCGCCGGTGCCGACATCAAGGAGATGTCAGAGAAGTCGGCCACCCAGATGTTCACCCTGGACTGGTTTGCCGGTTGGGACCAGTTCACCAGCCGTCGCACCCCGGTGATCGCCGCGGTGAACGGCTACGCCCTGGGCGGCGGCTGCGAGCTGGCGATGATGTGTGACTTCATCCTGGCCGGGGACAAGGCCAAGTTCGGCCAGCCCGAGATCAACCTGGGGGTGCTGCCGGGCATGGGTGGCTCCCAGCGGCTGACCCGTGCGGTGGGCAAGGCCAAGGCGATGGAGATGTGCCTGACCGGCCGGATGATGGACGCCGAGGAGGCCGAGCGTTCGGGTCTGGTGGCCCGGATCGTGCCCGCCGCCGAGCTGCTGGACGAGGCCATCAAGACCGCCGAGCTGATCGCCTCCAAGTCGAAGGTGGCCGCCACCATGGTCAAGGAGGTGGTCAATGCCGCCTACGAGACCACCCTGCAGCAGGGCGTGATGTACGAGCGTCGGGTCTTCCACTCGGTCTTCGCCTCCGCCGACCAGAAGGAAGGGATGGCCGCCTTCGTCGAGAAGCGCGAGCCGAACTTCACCCACGAGTGATCCCTGAAGACAGGTGAGGGCCTCGACAGGCTCGGCCATCGTGGCCGGGTCCGTCGAGGCCCTCGTGTCCAGTTCCCGAGCCTGTCGAGAGGTGAGGATCGGGTGGCTACGTGATCGACGCCTGGTAGATGCCGTCGATGGAGTCGGCCAGCATCGCGTCGAATTCCTCGTCGGACTGCTGCGCGTCCAACCCCTCTGTCAGGGCCCTGCTGAACGAGGCGATCAGGCCGTGGTTGCGGGCCAGCCGCTCGTTGGCCTCCTGCCGGCTGTAGCCACCGGAGAGCGCCACCACGCGCAGCACATTCGGGTGCGCGATCACGTCGGCGTAGAGGTCATCCTGACTGGGGATGGTGAGCTTCAGCATCACCGGGCATTCCTTGGGAAGTGCGTCCAGGTGGCTGAGCAGCTCGGTCTTGAGGATGTCCTCCGCCTCGGCCTTGTCCGGGGCCTTGATGTCCACCTCGGGCTCGATGATCGGGATAAGGCCCTTGTGGCCGATCCGTCCGCCGATCTCGAACTGCTGGTCGACATTGGCCTTGATACCGATGGGATTGGCCGACGCGATGAAGGAGCGCATCTTGGTGCCGAAGATCCCCTTCGCCACGGCGCGTTCCAGCAGCGCGTCCAGCTCGGGTATCGGCTTCATCAGCTTCACCCCGTCGGACTCGTCGGCGAGCCCCTTGTCAACCTTGAGGATGGGAACGATTCCCTTGCTCTCCCACAGGTAGGTGGCGGTGTCGACGCCCTCCACCTGACGGTCCATGGTCATCTCGAACAGGATCGCGGCAAGAATCTTCTCCGAGGTGAAGGACGGCGAGGTGATGATCCGGGTGCGCATCTGGTGCACCAGGTCAAACATCTCCTCTTCGGAGCCGTACTGCTCCTCGGCGATGCCGTAGAGCTTCAGGGCCTTGGGGGTCGAGCCACCGCTCTGGTCGAGTGCGGCGACGAATCCCTGGCCGGTGGACATGCGTTGTGCCTGGTCGGTATTCATGACTGCCTCCTTGGCACGAGGCTAGTCCGGGTGCACCCTTTTTGGTAGGGCTGGTGCCAGCCGAGGTGGAGGGTCAGTCGGTCAGGTCGCCCGCCGCCCGCCGGTAGGTATTGCACAGCCCGGTCAGCTGGTCGCGTTCGGCCTCGTCCAGGCCAAGATCGGTGAAGACCTGGTTGAGCACCGCCGCGGCGCTGTGCACCAGCGCGATGCCCTGGTCGGTGATCCCCACCAGCAGCCCCCGGCCGTCGTCGGGATTGGGATGGCGCTCCACCAGGCCATCGTTGACCAGCCGGTCGACGGTATTGGTGACCGAAGCGGGGTGCACCTGCAGCCGGGCGCTGACCTTGCTCATCGGCAGCGCGCGCGAGCTGGAGAACATCAGCAGGGCGAGCAGCTCGAAGCGGGAAAAGGTGATCCCGAAGGGCTTCAGCTCGTGCTCGATCCGCGACATCATGAGCTGGTGCACCCGCACCAGGGAGACGACAGCGGCCATACCCGGGGCCGCATGCTCCCAGCCGTGGGCCACCCATTGCCGCTGTGCCTCGGCGATCGGGTCGCTCGGGCGCTGCTTGGTCTGCGGACTCAACTCAAACTCCTGTTCCCCGGCCGCACGGGCCGGTGGGGTGACGCAGGCTCCCCGCCCCGTCCGTCAGGAACGAAGCGGGGAGCCGGGCATTGCTCGTGGTGCGCTCAGCCGCGCAGCGACGGGAAGTCCGTGTCCGCGAACTCCTGGCCGGCGCTGGTGGCACCACCGTCCGCGGCGTGGATCTCGTCCTCGCGCTTGCGCAGCTCGACCCGACGGATCTTGCCCGAAACGGTCTTGGGCAGGTCGTGGAATTCGAGGCGGCGAATGCGCTTGTAGGGAGCAAGTGTCTCACGGCAGTGCTTGAGGATCGCCTCGGCGGTCTCCGCATTCGGCTCGTAGCCGGCGGCCAGGATGATGTAGGCCTTCGGCACGGCCAGCCGGATCGGGTCGGGCGACGGGACGACGGCCACCTCGGCCACCGCCGGGTGCTCGATCACGGCGGACTCCAGCTCGAAGGGGGACAGCCGGTAGTCGCTGGCCTTGAACAGGTCGTCGCCGCGGCCGACGTAGGTGATGTAACCATCCTCGTCGCGCTCCGCGATGTCACCCGTGTGGTAGAAACCGTCGCGGAAGGCCTCGGCGGTCTTGTCGGCATCGCCGTAGTAGCCGGGGGTGAGGCCGACGGGCCGCGGATCCAGGCGCAGGCAGATCTCGCCGAGGTCGCCGATCTCGTCGGTGGCCGGGTCGATCAGCACGACGTCCATGCCGGGCAGCGGCCGGCCCATCGAACCGGGCTTGACCTCCTGCTCGGGGGAGTTGCCGATCTGCACGGTGGTCTCGGTCTGGCCGAAGCCGTCGCGGATCCGGGTGCCCCAGGCGGTCTCCACCTGCGAGATGACCTCCGGGTTCAGCGGCTCGCCGGCGGCGATCAGCTTCTTGGGCGGGTTGGGCATCTGCGAGAGGTCGGCCTGGATCAGCATCCGCCACACGGTGGGCGGCGCGCAGAAGCTGGTCACGCCCTCCTTCGACATCTGCTGCATCAGCTTGGCAGCGTCGAAGCGGGAGTAGTTGTACAGGAAGACGGTGGCGCCGGCGATCCACGGGGCGAAGAAGTTGCTCCAGGCGTGCTTGGCCCAGCCGGGGGCGGCGACGTTCAGGTGCACGTCGCCCGGCTCCAGACCGATCCAGTACATGGTGGAGAGGTGCCCGACCGGGTAGGAGGTGTGGGTGTGCTCCACCAGCTTGGCCTTCGACGTGGTGCCGGAGGTGAAGTAGAGCAGCAGGGTCTCGTCGGCCATGGTGGGGGCCTCGACGACGAAGTCGGCCGGGGCGCTGAAGGAGTCGGAGAAGTCCAGCGTGGGGTGGGTCTGCTGGGCGGCCTCGGCCTCGCCCACCTGGATGATGGTCAGCTCGCCGGGCACGTCACCGAACTTGGCGGCATCCTCCGGGTTCACGATCACCCAGGAGATCTCGGCGCGCTCGGTGCGGTCGGCCAGGTCGGCCGGGCCGAGCATGATGGTGGTCGGGGCGATCACGGCACCGAGCTTGATGCAGGCCAGCATGCTCTCCCACAGTTCCACCTGGTTGTGCAGCATGATCATCACCCGGTCGCCGCGCTTGACGCCCACGCTGCGCATCCACATGGCCAGCTGGCTGCTGCGCTGCGACAGCTCGGCGAAGGTGCGGCGGGTCTCGGGGCCATCGGCCTCGACGATGATCAGGGCCTCGCGGTCCTTGGACTCCTCGGCGGTGGCCAGGTGGTCGAACCAGTCGAGGGCGAAGTTGAACTGCTCGAAGCGGGGCCATTCGAAGCTGGCCTTGGCCGCGTCGTAGTCGGTTCGCACGCTGAGCAGGTGGTCGCGGGCGGTGAGGAACTTCTCGGTATTCGTGGTGGTCATGATGCTCCTGTCCGGTCGGGAGTGCGTGGCTGCGCTGCCACTGTGCGAAGGCCACGGTGCGGCCGCCAGTCGCTGTGAGGCTGCCTCTGCCTGTGGCGCTGTGTCTGGCTGTGAGGCGGTCTCTGACGTCGAGGCGGCTGCTGTGAGCTTTCTCACAATCACTCTACTTTGATTTCAAATCAAATGTCGAGCATCTCGGAGAAAAAATCTCAGTCCTTGGCCTCGCCGGTGCGGGCGCCCAGGCCGAACAGGATCACCTTGCCCAGCTCGGTGTAGGCCTGTGACGGGTGGGTGCCCTGCAGTCGGCCCTGCTGGATCTGTTCCATCGAGACCTCGATCAGTTCGGCAATGAAGTCCAGCGGGACCTCGCGGAAGCTCCCTTCGCGTACTCCCTGCTCGATCAGTGCGCGGATCTTCTGGGTGGCGTGGTGGGTGTTGGTGTCGTAGATCCCGCGGGTGGCCGGATGGCTGGCGACGTCTCGCATGAAGGTGGCCGACGCCGGTTCCAGGGCGGCGCCCATCGCCTCGAAATAGGCCTGGAGGGCGCGTTCCGGGGAGCGGTAATGGGTGAGCGCCAGGTCGGTTCGGCGGGCCACCTCTCGGAAGAAGCTGATCAGCACCCGGCGCAGCACGTCGTCCGCGGTGCGGCCCAGGCTGTACATCGTCGACTTCGAGCAGTGGAATCGGGTGGCCGCGGAATCCATCGTGAAGTGGGCGAAGCCCTCGGCCAGGAAGGTGGTCAGCAGTGCGTCGAAGAGTTCGCGCTGTCGGGGGGTGGCGAGGGTCGGGCCGGCGTCGTCGCCGGGGTTGGCGGCCGCGGGCGGGGTGGTGGGCATGGCTGGTCCTCCTGGGGGGGCAAGAAAAGTCTGGACGAGGGCTTCCCATCATCCCACTTTGGCAGTACGGTATTGGCATAGATCGTACAGTGTGAGCAATCTCACAGCTGAGGTCACGGCCCGATCCGCAGTTTCCCGTGGGGTGCGATGGCGCTCCTTACGACGAGAGGAAAGTTCCATGTCAGCAGTTGTTGAGGGTACCGATTCCCGCACCGCACACCTGAGCGGGATTGCCTTCCCGCAGGCCGACCTGCTCCAGGTGGCCGACATGCTCGAGCCCGGCGAGCGCGCGCGACTCCAGGAACTGCACGACTTCCTGCAGACCGAGATCCGCCCCGTGGTCGGGGAGTACTGGGATCGGGAGGAGTTCCCCTTCGACCTGCTCCCCAAGCTGGCCGCCCACGGTCTGGGGGAGTTGGAGTTCTCCGGCGCCAGTCGGCTCTTCAAGGGCCTGGCCTATGCCGAGGTGACCCGGGCCGACGTCTCGCTCTCCGCCCTGGTCGGCATCCACAACGAGCTGGTGCTGGACCTGCTCAACCAGCTCGGTTCCGAGGAGCAGAAGCAGACCTGGCTGCCCGGGCTGCGCAGGTTCGAGAAGGTCGGTTGCTTCGCGCTGACCGAGCCGGATCACGGCTCCGACATCGCCGGCGGGCTGGCCACCACCGCCACCCGCAATGACGACGGCTGGGTGATCAACGGCCAGAAGCGCTGGATCGGCGGCGGCACCTTCTGCGACTTCGCCATCGTCTTCGCCCGCGACACCGCCGACAATGTGGTCAAGGGCTTCATCGTCGAGTCCGACCGCGAGGGCTTCCAGGCCACCAAGATCAAGAACAAGCTCGGCCTGCGGATCATGCAGAACGCCGACATGACCTTCGAGCAGGTGCAGATCCCGGCCGAGAACCTGATCCCCGGCTGCGACTCCTTTGCCGCCACCAATGAGATGCTGCGCAACTCCCGCGCCTGGGTGGGTTGGCAGGGTGCCGGCGTGCAGTTGGCCATCTTCGACCGCGCCCGGGAGTATGTCGTCACCCGGGAGCAGTTCGGCAAGAAACTGGCCCGCTTCCAGCTGGTGCAGGAGGCGCTGGCCCGGATCGTCGGCAATGCCAGCTGCTCCCTGGCGATGATGGCCCAGATCGCCCGGCTGCAGACCGACGGCGGTTTCGACATGCCGCACGCTGCCATGGCCAAGGCCACCACCACCCGGCTTGCCCGGGAATCGGCCGCCGCCGGCCGCAATCTGCTGGGTGGCAACGGCATCCTCACCGAGAACGAGGTCTCCAAGCTGCTGGCCGACGTGGAGATCCTCTACACCTACGAGGGCACCTACGAGATCAACTCCCTGATCGTCGGCCGCGCCATCACCGGCGTCTCCGCCTTCGTCTGAGCCGCCGACCACCACACAGAAGGAAGATGATCATGGACTTCACCTCTCCCGCCTCCGCCGTCGTCACCGGCGGCGCCTCCGGCCTGGGCGCGGCCACCGCCGCCGCCCTGGCCGCCCAGGGCCTGAAGGTCTTCGCGATCGACCTGCCCGCCGGCATCGACAAACTGCGCGAGGCCAAGGCCGAGACCGAGGGCGTCGAATACCTCGGCGTCGACGTCACCGACCCGGCCGCCGTGCAGCAGGCGATCGCCACCGCACAGGCCGCGGCCCCGCTCCGGGTGGCGGTCAACTGCGCCGGCATCTGCCCGTCGGCCCGGATCGTCGGCCGCAAGGGCCCGCACGATCCCGCTCTGTTCGCCAGCACCATCAAGGTCAACCTGATCGGCACCTTCCACGTGATGACCTATGCCGCCGAGGCGATGGCCGGCAATGAGCCCGTCGACGAGGACGGCCAGCGCGGCGTGGTGGTCAACACCGCGTCGGTGGCGGCCTTCGAGGGGCAGGTCGGTCAGGCCGCCTATGCCGCATCGAAGGGTGGCGTCTACGCGCTGACCATCACCGCGGCGCGCGACCTGGCCGGCGTCGGCATCCGGGTGAACAGCATCGCGCCCGGTGTGGTCTGGACCCCGATGATGGAGGGGATCAACGAGGACTTCCGCACCGAGCTGCAGAGCCGGGTGCCCTTCCCGCAGCGTTTCGCCAAGCCGGAGGAGTTCGCCCAGCTGGTCTGCCAGATGGTGGACAACGACTACCTCAACGGTGAGACGATCCGGCTCGACGGCGCCCTGCGGATGCCCCCGCGGTAGTACCTGCCCACTCACACCCCTCGACAGGCTCGGGGATCGTGGTTGCGGCAGGCGCAGACCAGGACTAGTGGTAGGGCTGGAGATCCCAGTAGGGGAAGACGGCCCGGGAGGTGGCATTGATCGCGGGGCAGGGGATGTCGGGGTAGAAGGCGTCCAGCCGGAAGTCCTGCAGGGCCGCGGCCGCACCCTCGTCGCCCATGGTGGCCGAGGTCTGGTCTCGACGCACCCGTTCCGCCCAGTCACGCGGGGTGGGTTGGGTGGGGTCGATCGTCTGGTTGCCGACGGCGGCCACCAGGTGTGCCCAGGCCCGGGCTGCCGAGTCCCGCTGGTAGCCGCCGCCGCCCAGCGCCACCCAGCATCCGTGGGCGAAGCGATCCGCCCAGCCGGCCGCGGCGCGCTGGCTCAGCGCCATGGCGTCCATGGAGATGTCCAGGTGGGTGAGCGGATCGGCGCGGTGTGGGTCTGCGCCGTGCTGGGTGATCAGGATCTGGGGTTTGAAGGCCCGCAGCAGGGGCGAGACGATGGCATTCAGCGCCCGTAGCCAGTCCAGATCCCCGGTGTGGGTGGGCAGCGCCACGTTGACCGCAGTGGCCAGGGCATCGGGCCCGCCGATCTCGTGCGCGAAGCCGGTGCCGGGGAACAGGTGCTGGCCGGTCTCGTGCACGGAGATGGTGAGCACCCGCGGATCATCCCAGAAGACCTTCTCCACCCCATCGCCGTGGTGGGCATCCAGATCCACATAGGCCACCCGGGTGGCGCCATTGGCCAGCAGCCAGGCGATCGCCGCATTGGCGTCGTTGTACAGACAGAAGCCGTGGGCCTGGCCGGGCATGGCGTGGTGCAGGCCACCACTGACATTCACCGCGCGCCGGGTTTTGCCGTCCCAGACCAGCTGGGCGGCGGTCACGGAGGCGGCGGCGATCCGGGAGGCGACGTGCGGCAGGCCCGGCACCACCGGATTGTCCTCGATCCCGATGCAGTACTCCGGGTGCGGCAGGCCGTCGTTCAGGGCCGCGATGTAGCTCTCCTCGTGCACCGGGCGGAGCAGGTCGTCGTCGGCCGGGATCGGCTCCACCACGTCGAAGCCGTCCAGCAGGCCCAGCTCGTCGGCCAACTCCACCGCGAGCCGTACCCGGTCCGGCCCCATCGGGTGTTCCGGGCCAAAACTGAACCGCTCCAGTTCCTCGCAGTGCACAAGCACCGGCCGGCTTTCCGGCGGGGCGACGGGGATGCTCATGTCGCCCTCCGGGCCAGCGGATCACGCTCGGGGGGCAGCGGCACGATCCGCATCCGGGCCCCGACGATGGCGGTCTGGTCCCGCCCGGCCAGCACCGGGGTGAGTTCGATCTCCGCCAGCGCCACCTGGTCATCCTTCAGCCGGGCCAGCCGCATCAGGGTGTCCTCGATGCTGTCCAGCCGGGCCGGGGGAGCGCCCCGGTAGCCCTGCAGCAGGTCGGCGGCGCGCAGCGAGGCGATCATGTCGCGGGCATCGGTGCGGCGCAGCGGCGGGACGCCCCAGGCCAGGTCGTCCAACAGGTCGGTGGGCACCCCGGCGACGCCGACGCACAGCATCGGCCCGAGCACCTCGTCCTCGATCGCGCGCAGCGCCAGCGGGGTGCCCTGCTGGGTGGTGGCCTGCACCACGGGCGCCAGCACCGTCGGGTCCCCGTCGCAGAGCCCCAGATCGTTGGCGGTACGGCCCAGCGCATCCCAGGCGCGACGCATCGCATCGGCGTCGGTGAGATGGAAGTGGATGGTGGGCAGGTCGGTGCGGCCACGGACCACCGGCGCTGTGGCCTTGAGCACCACATCCCAGCCGAGCCGTTCGGCTGCCTCGATGGCCGCCTGGGGGCTGTGCACCGCCTGCCAGGGCACCAGGTCGATCCCGTAGGCGGCCAGGATCGCGGAGCACTCGCCGTCGCTGGCCCACCGGCCCTCGGGTGCCTCCAGCAGGATGTTGGCGATGATCGAGCGGGCCACCTGGGCCTGTCCTTGGTAGACCTCGTCGTCCGGCTGCGGGCGCTTGCTGGCCCGCCGCTCCTCATTGTCGACGATCAGCGCCAACGCCTGCAGGGCGTCGGCATAGGCGGTGAAGCAGGGCAGCCCGCCCGCTTCGTCGGCCTGCGTCGTGGGCTGCGGCAGTTCCCGGAACCCGACGAAGACCCCCACCACGGTGGTCTCGCCGCTGGAGGCGGCCAGTTCCGCGAGGCCGTCGCGGACCTGCTCCAGCACCGGATCCACCACCTCCACCACGGCGGCGACCACGGCATCCACCTCGGGGTCCGCCACCGCCTCGGCGGCGGCGCGTTCCAGCGCGCCGGTGGAGGGGTGCTCGTGGATGGTGACCGCCTCGCCCGGTTCCAGTCCGAAACGCACCGCGGCCTGGCGCATCTGGTTGGCCAGCCCCGACGAATTGCTGAATACCCGCACCCGCCGGCCACGCGGGACGGCCTGCCGGGCCAGGATCTGTGCGACGTCGTACATCGTGTCGCGCCGGCTGACCACGATCGCACCGGACTGCTCGATCACCTGGTCCAGCGCACTGGCCGGCGCCGACGGCAGGCCCGGGACGTCCGAGTGGGCGGAGAGCAGCGCCCGCGACGGGGTGAAGACCACCACGTGCTTGGCCAGCGCCAGTCGGCGCAGCACCCGGAAGAACTTGCGGGGGTTGCCCACCGAATCCAACGACAGCAGGCAGACCCGGGTGCGCTCGTCGTCCGACCAGTACTGCATCACGTCATTGCCGGTGACATCGGCGAAGGCACCGGTGGCGATGAAGGAGCTCAGCCCGATCCCCAGCTCGAGGGCGCGCGAGAGCACGATGGTGGCCACGCCAGCGCTCTGGGTGAACAGCCCGACGCAGCCCTCCCGTGGCGCCGATGCCGGGGAGGCGTTCATCCGCAGCTCCGGATCGCTGTTGACCAGGCCCAGCGCCGACGGCCCCAGCGCTCGCAGCCCGTGGGTGCGCGCCCAGGAGACGAGCTGGCGGGCGGGTTGCTGGTCGAGCCGGGTGGACTGGTCGCTGGCCAGCACCAGGATGCCGCGGGCGTGCTTCTGGGAGGCCTGCTCGATCAATTCCTCCAGCTCGCTGGTGGCGGCCCGCACCACCACCAGGTCCACATCGCCGTCGATCTGTGCCAGGGCGCGGGCCTGGGCCTCGGCGGAGCCGTCCGATCCGGTGGCGACCACCAGCTCGCCGCGGTAGCCGCCCTGCACCAGATTGGCGGCAATGTCCTTGACCCGCATCACCTCGCCGACCACCGCCACCCGTCGGGGTTGCAGCAGGCCGCGGATGGCATTGCTCTCGGCCTTGTGCTCGCGCTGCTCCATCACGGCTCGGGAACGTTCGGTGGCGGCCAGCGGGAAATCCACCAGCAGGCAGCCGTCGGCCATCTCCGGTCGCACCACATAACCGGCGTGGGTGAAGACCTGCAGCATCTTGCGGTTCTGGGTGAGCATCTCGGCGGTGAACCGCTCCACCCGGCACTCCCGGCCGATCTCGGCCAGGTGCTCCAGCAGGATGTTGGCGGCGCCGCGGCCCTGCTGGTCGTCCTGCACCAGGAAGGCGACATTGGCCACCCGGGCCGGCAGCAGCTGCTCCAGCACCTCGTAGTTGGCGAAGGCGACGATCTGCTCGTCGACGGCCAGCAGCAGCGCCACCCGGTCGGGGTCGCAGTGGGTGTAGTCGTGCAGCTCCTTCTCGGTCAGCTGTGGGTGGGCCGCGAAGAAGCGCAGGTACTTGGACTGCTCCGAGACCCGGGCGTAGAAGTCGATCAACGCCTGCCGGTCGTCCGGCGTGAGGGGGCGCAGCTGGGCGATTCCGCCGTCGGCCAGCACGACGTCGGCCTCCCAGCGGGTCGGGTCGATGACGGGCTCCGGTGACCTGGTCATGGGCACAGGCTAGGGGGCCATGGGCGCCTTGTCACCGGGCCGTCCCGGGGTGTGGGCCGGTGGGAAGGAGCCCGATTTGTGCGCGTCGTCGGATTCCTCTATTGTTCTGCGAGTCGCCTTCCGCGGCCCACGGGTCGAGAAAGACGAAGTCGGGATTGGATTTGAAGTGAGTTCGCTCATCAGGTAGATTCGGTCGTCGGCAAGCCCCTATAGCTCAGTCGGTAGAGCGTCTCCATGGTAAGGAGAAGGTCAGCAGTTCGATTCTGCTTGGGGGCTCTGATTGTTCACGGACGGCCGTTCACCCAGCGGCTCGGGAGACCGAACAGGTCCGCGAGCAACTTGGCGGGGTAGCTCAGGGGTAGAGCAAGCGGCTCATAATCGCTGTGTCGCGGGTTCGATTCCCGCCTCCGCTACCAAGACAGACCACACCTGCCAGCCGGCAGGACGCGCCAAGCACACGAAGGAACAACCATGGCCAAGAAGGGCGGGGACATTCGTCCCAAGATCACGCTTGCCTGCACCGAGTGCAAGGAGCGTAACTACATCACCAAGAAGAACCGTCGGAACAACCCCGACCGGCTGGAACTCAAGAAGTTCTGCCCCAAGTGCACCTCGCACACCGCTCACCGCGAGACCCGCTGAGCGTCAAGGCTTCACACACTGGCCGACACCCACTCGGGTGGCGGCCAGTGTGTTGTTGTCGGCACCGGCACCGCCGACGTGAGGGGTGGACAGCAGGGGGATTGGGCCCGGGGAAAACCCCCCCCCTTTTTCCGACCTTCTCCC
>NZ_JBCDMV010000015.1:0-72581 GCF_038433135.1 Luteococcus sp. H91
CGGGGGGGGGGGGGTGGGGGGGGTTTTTCTCCCCCCCCCCCCCCCCCCCTGCTGTGTCACGAATCGTCGCCGGGCAGCGTCACCCGGCGCCGGCTGGTCAGCGACGGATCTTGCGTCCCAGGTTCGCAAAGACCGTCTCGCCGGTGGCGTCCTTCACCCCGTCGTTGTCGGTGATCACGTAGAGGTTGCCGCGCCGGTCGATCGTCATCCCTTCCAGCTTCTCCTGGGTCCAGCCATTGCCGGCGCGCAGCGTGGGCAGCACGTCGACGGCCAGTCGCTTGCGCAGCACCGGCAGCTTCTTGCCGTCGGACACGCCCTTGCTGGTGAGCTTGACCGTGTAGATCCGCTTCACCTTGGCGTCGGGGCCGTTCAGCTTGTCCCGCTCGATCACGGCCAGGGTGTCACCGTTGACCGTGGTCACCTCGCTCAGCCCCAGCCAGTCGCCCTTGGTCGTGGTGGTGTCCAGCCGGTAGCCGTAGAAGCTCCACCGCTTCTTGGCGATGTCGTAGCGGCCGATCCGGGCGACGCCCTCACCCTTTGCCTCGCGCTGGAAGGCGACGTAGAGCACCTTGCCATTGGTGCTGCCGGAGACACCCTCAATGCCCTGCTTGCCCAGCTTGGCGGCGTAACCGGCGGGCAGGGACACCTCACGCAGCACCCGGCCCTTGGCATCGGTCTCCACAAGCTTGTTCTGGTCGCCGGTCTCGCCCTCGACGCCCAGCCAGAAGCCCTTGCCGTCGCGCTTTCGCCACAGTCCCTCGACGTCATAGCTGGCCTGCTTGCCGTCCTTGGTCACCGGGGTGGCGCCGGTGATCCTGGCCGGGGTAAGGGTGGCGTCGATCGTCAGGATCCGGGTGTTGGCATAGGCGGCGTCGGTGGCGCTCCACAGCTTGCCCGGCTTGCGAGGATCCGACGCCAGCGCCCCGAGCGCGCCCCAACCGATCCCGCGGGTGGCCGTGATCTGCGGGTAGCGACGCAGTTTCGCGGCTCGGCTGGCCGCCGTGGCGCGGGTGAACTGGTAGAGCTGCACACTGGCGCGCACATTGTTCTCCGCCTCATCCACCTCACTGGAGACCACCAGCAGGTTGCGCGACGGGATGGGCAGCAGCCCCTCCGGGCCATTGGTCGAGGGCAACATCTGCAGGTACCTGGGCCGGGCCGGGTTGCTCACGTCGTAGACGGCCACCACATTGGCGCGCTCCGAGCCGACGAAGGCATAGCGCCGTCCGCGGAAGGTGGCCACCGCCAGCCCCTCCGGCTCGACGCCCTTCTTCTCCGCGCGGCTCTCCGGCCAGTTGCCGTTGGCGATCACCTGCTTCTCCAGACTGTTGCCCGCATCCCAGGTGACCTTGCCGGTGCGCGAGTCGAAGACGGTCCAACCGCGGGTCCCACCCTTCCAGTCACCCTCATTGGCGGTGGCGACGTGCCGATTGTCGATCCAGCCGATCGAATCCGGCTCGCGCGGCGCGGTGATGGTGCCCGTCGGGTTGATCACCCCGTCCTTCTTCACGTCGACGCCCTTCACGGTCGCAGTACCGGCGCTGAAGGTCTTGACCACCCGCTGGCGGCGGTAGTCGATGATCGCGATCTGGTTGTTCTCCTGCAGCGTCAACGCTGCGTAGCGACCGTTGGGGCTGATCTTGACGTATTCGGGTTCCGGATCGCTGGGAGCGGCCATGCCGCGCAGCCCGGTCAGGTTGGTGCGCTTGACCTGCCACTTGATCACCGGGCCGTCAATCCGGATCGACGACAGGTTGCCGGCCGGTGCCTGGGGGATGTCGCCCTCCTCCAGACCCTTCGGGGTGGCCTCCTCGTCGCGCTGGTTCTCGATCGCGATGGTGGCCCATTTTCCGTCGGGGGAGACGTCGATCGAGTCCGGCTGGCCGCCCAGGTCAACGGTGCGCAGCAGCTTGCGGCTCTTGGCGTCGAACACCAGCAGGGCGCCCTTGGGATGGGCGAAGTCACCGTCGCTGCGGTCCACACAGACCAGGATCTTGTTGCCGGTGGCGTAGACGCTGGTCGGCTCCCCGCCGACGGCCACGGTTCCACGGGCCTTGGGGCGCGAGGCCTTGCGGATGTCCACGAAGCCGATCCGCTTGCCCGCCGAGTCGGTGTAGACGACGGTGCGGCCGTCGGGCGTCACGGTGGAGATCTCCGCGACGGCGGGCTCGGACTTGCTGGCATTGAGGTAGGCGGGGAAGGTGGCCAGACGCTCGAAGGTGCCGCTGGTGGGCCGGGCCTGCGGCTCCGGACCGCTGGCCTCGGCGGAGGGGACGGCGGCGACCAGGCCGCAGGTCAGACTGGTGGCGGCGACCATGCCGATCCCGGCTCGCAGGCCACGACGTGTGCTGGTGGACACGATGGGGTTCTCCTTGGTTCTGGTGAGGGGCCGCGTCATCCTCGGCGCGGCAGATTGGCGACACCCTCTCAACGTCCGGTGAACCACGGGCGACGTGTGGGGAAACACCGTCCGACGGTGCCCACCGGTAGCCTTGGGCACATGCCGATCACCCCTGAGCACGTCGGGCGCAGTTACCCGCCCACCGCCCCCTATCGGATCAGCCGCGCCAAGATCGCGGAATTCGCCGCGGCCCTGGGAGGGTGCGAGGGAGGCGACGAGAACCCGGCCTATGCCGGCGAATCCCCGATCGCCCCGCCCACCTTCGCCATGGTGTTGGGGGCGCAGGCCTGGGATGCCTTGTTCAATGATGAGGAACTGGGGCTGGCGCTGATGCGCACCATGCACGCCGACCAGCGCTTCGACTGGGTGCGGCCGCTGCGCGAGGGCGACGACATCGTTGCCCAGCTGAGCATCGACAAGGTGCGCAACCGAGGCACTGCCGACATGATCGGCATCAGCGTGGCCCTGCGCACCGTCGACGGGGAACGGGTCTGCACGGCGGCCAGCCAATTGCTGCACACTCGCCCGGAAGGGGGCCAGCCATGAGCTTCGATCCCACCACGGTCGCGGTCGGGGACCTGCTGCCCGAGCTGCAGGTGCACATCACCCGGGAACGGATCGTGCGCTACAGCGGGGCATCGACGGACCTGAACCCGATCCACTTCTCCGACCGGCACGCCCAGGCGATCGGCCTGCCCGGCGTCGTCGCCCACGGCATGTGGACGATGGGCACGGCCCTGCGGGTGGTGACCGACTGGTGTGAGGATCCGGCCCGGGTCCGGAGTTACTTCGTCCGCTTCACCCGGCCGATCCAGGTGCCGGACGACGACGAGGGGCTGCCGGTGTGCTTCGGGGGCCGGGTGACCGCCGTCGAGGACGGCATCGCGACGGTGGCCCTGGAGGCCACCTGCGAACAGGACAAGGTGTTGGGAGCGGTCAAGGTGGAGGTGGCGTTGTGACGAACGACAATCCCGGTCTGATTGATCTGGGCGATCCGGCGCAGTATGGGCAGAACGACGACAATGCCTGCGACATGTGGCATGTGGACGGTGAGGCGACGCCGCGGGATCTGGGATCCGACTCGCTGGAACTCGCCGAGCACACCACCTTCCGGGTGGGAGGACCGGCCCACAAGCTGGTGGTCGCCACCACCGAGGCGGAACTGGTGGCCGCGGTGCGCGAGGCCGACCAGGCGGCAGAACCCCTGTTGGTGCTCTCCGGCGGCTCCAACCTGCTGGTGGCCGACGAGGGCTTCGCCGGCACGGTGGTCAAGGTTGCCACCCGCGGCATCAGCGCCGACGTGGCGGGCTGCGGCGGTGCCGTCGTGACCGTCGCCGCCGGGGAGGTCTGGGATGACTTCGTCGCCTTCACCATCGAACAGGACTGGTACGGCATCGAGACCCTGTCCGGGATCCCCGGCCTGGTCGGCTCCACCCCGATCCAGAATGTCGGCGCCTATGGCAGTGACGTCTCGCAGACCGTCTACCGCGTTCGGACCCTGGACCGGGTGACGGGGGAGTACCGCACCTTCACCAATTCCGAATGCGGCTTTGCCTACCGTGACTCGATCTTCAAGCAGACCCGGATGCCCGACGGCGGACCAACCGGTCGCTATGTGGTGCTCGAGGTGATGTTCCAGCTGGACCTGGGGAACTTGTCTGCCCCGATCCGCTACCAGGAGCTCGCCAATCGGCTGGGCGTCGAGGTGGGCAAGCGGGCCGAGACCCGCCAGGTGCGCGAGGTGGTGCTGGCGCTGCGCTCAGGCAAGGGAATGGTCAGCGATCCGGCCGATCACGACACCTGGAGTGCCGGCAGTTTCTTCACCAATCCGATCCTGGAGCAGGCCCAAGCAGACGCGCTCCCGGCCGAGGCCCCGCGCTTCGATGCCGGCTCCGGCCGGGTCAAGTCGTCGGCCGCGTGGCTGATCGACCACGCCGGCTATGCCAAGGGCTTCTCCGTCTCCGACCAGGCCAGCCTGTCGACCAAGCACACGCTCGCGCTCACCAACCGGGGCGGGGCGAAGGCTGAGGACTTGCTGGAGCTCGCCAGGGTGGTCCGCGACGGCGTCGCCGAGCGTTTCGGCGTGGTCCTGGTGCCCGAACCAGTGCTGGTGGGCTGCGCTCTGTGAGCGCAATTCACCGCCCTCGCCCGCGAGCTGGGTCGCCCCGCCATTCCCGGGTGATGTCGGGTGACCGGGTGGGTGATCCCAGCGGATTTGGTCGCTCGTCCGTCCGAACTCGCCCATCTGGTCACGTAGCCTCGAGGGCATCGGCATCGGGAACCCGGGCCGGTCAACGTCTCGGGGGAGAATTGTGATGCACCGACTTTTGGGCCCGGCACTGCCCACCATTGAGCTCGACGGTGTGCGGATCCATGCGATCGACTGGCGTCGGACCGTCGAGGTCGTGATGGATCAGCTGGACCGAGGCCGTGGTGGCTTGTTGCTCACCGCGAATGTGGACATCATGTTGCGGCTCGGACGGACGGAGGCCTCGGACCTCAGGACTCGCGCCACCATGATCGTGCCGGACGGCATGCCCCTGGTCTGGGCCAGTCGCCTGCAGGGCACGCCACTGCCGGAGCGCGTGACCGGTGCGGATCTGGTCTGGCACTTCTCCGAGGAGGCCGCCCGGCGCGGCCGCAAGGTCTTCCTGCTGGGAGCGGGCCCCGGCGTTGCCGAACGAGCGGGGGAGCGGTTCGTCAGCTCCTTCCCGGGCCTGCAGTTGGTGGGGACCGACTGCCCGCCCAAGGGCTTCGAACACGACCAGCAATACATGACCGGCCTGGTGGAGCGCATGAAGGCGGTGCAGCCCGACCTGGTCTTTGTCGCGCTGGGCTTCCCGAGGCAGGAGCGGGTTGCGTTGCGGCTCTTGGAGGATCTGCCGCAGACCTGGTTCATGGGCTGCGGTGGCGCCCTGGACATGGCAGCAGGGCACACCCCCCGGGCGCATCCTGCGCTGCAGCAGATCGGCGCGGAGTGGCTGCACAGGATGGGTCTGGAGCCGCGACGGATGGCGCGGCGATACCTGGTTGACGATCTGCCGTATGCTGTTCGTCTGGTCACGTCGTCGGCCTGGAAGGGTCTGCGACGGTCTTGAGGAAAGGGGTTGCATAGCCCGGTTCGACTCTTGGCGACAAAGCAACTACACTTTTCATCTTGGTGGCACCCGCGGGTGTCATCGAAGGGCAATAGCTCAATTGGCAGAGCAGCGGTCTCCAAAACCGCAGGTTGGGGGTTCAAGTCCCTCTTGCCCTGCGAAGCAGGTTCAACCTGCCGACCAGTCAATCCCCACGGGGCAGAACGTCCGGCCCGATTCAGGGCCACCGACACAAGCCGAGAGGCGCGAACGAAGGAACACTGTGGCCGACGACCAGACGCGGAAGTCTTTTGACGACGCCGAGAACGAGTCGGATCAGCAATCGTTCGATCAGGATCCCGCGGGTGACCAGCTCTCTCGCCCGGCGCGGGATCTTCCCGCAGGTGAGATCGTGGATGACGAGGCCGAGGAACTCTCCGGCGAAGACGTCGAGGACAGCACCCCGGATCACGCCGATCCGCAGGACATGGTGATCGACGATCCCGAGCAGTTGGCGGCCGCTGAGGCCGTTGCCGCGCGCGCCCGGTCGTCGCGTCCGGTCCGCCGCAAGCGCGATGTCCAGCCGCAGCCCGAGCAGCCCGCCGAGACCGAGACCCCGGCCCAGGCTCCCCGGGCCAACATGCCGAAGCCGGTTCGCAAGAGCCAGGCCAAGCAGCCCGCCGAACAGGCTGAGTCGCAGGAAACTGCCGTGGCCGCCCGGCGTGCCCCGGTTCGCAAGACCCAGGCCAAGAGCTCTGCCGCCGCCGGGGTGGCCGTAAAGCGCACTACGCCGGCTGGCTTCGTGGGCCAGTCGGTCGACGAGTTGCGCAAGGTCATCTGGCCCACCAGCTCCCAGCTCAGCCAGTACTTCGTGGTGGTTCTGCTGTTCGTCCTGTTCATCGTTGCCTACGTCGGGCTTCTCGACCCTGCCTTCGGGTGGGTGCTGTTGAAGTTCCTCGGCAAGTGACCCCAGTTCTATCTACGGAGAATCACGTGACCAATCACCCTGAATTCGACGAGTCGGCCGAGCAGACTCCCGAGGTCGAGATCGACCTGGGGCAGTTCGACGACGCCGACGAGGCTGAGGCGCCCGAAACCGAGCTGAATCTCGACTTCGGTGAGGACCTGGCCGACGAGGCCGACAAGATCGATTTGAACTTCGGCGACGATGCCGACGAGGCCGCCGAGGGCCAGGACGGCGACGAGGCGGCCGAGCCCGATGAGGATGCCGACGCCGCCCTTGAGGCCGCGCTGGAGGAGCTGCGCCAGGAACTGCGCACCAAGTTCGGTGAGTGGTACGTGGTGCACACCTACTCCGGCATGGAGAACCGGGTGAAGCAGAACCTCGATGCTCGCGTGCAGACGCTGAACATGGAGGACTACATCTTCGAGACGATCGTGCCCACCGAGCAGGCCGTCGAGATCCGCAATGGCGCCCGCAAGACCGTGACCCGAACCGTCCTGCCCGGTTACGTGCTGGTCCGGATGGACATGACCGATGAGTCCTGGTCCACCGTGCGCCACACCCCGTCCGTGACCGGCTTCGTCGGTCAGGCCCAGAATCCCGTTCCGCTGAGCCTGGAGGAGGTCGAGAAGATGCTGACGCCGTCCGTGATGGCGCGCGTCGCGTCCGAGCAGACCGCCCCGACCCCGCGGACCCGCAAGAAGGTGGAGGTCGTCGACTTCGCGGTCGGCGACTCCGTCCAGGTGACCGACGGCCCGTTCGCGGGCGTCCACGCCACCATCACCGAGATCAACGTGAACAGCCAGCGGCTCAAGGCCCTGGTCGAGATCCTGGGTCGCGAGACCCCGGTCGACCTGACCTTCCCGCAGATCGCCAAGATCTAGTTCACGTCGGCCGAGCCGCCAGCTCGGTCACCTGCAAGACCAGTGGCCACGCATCCCGCGTGGCCCAGCCAAGAAAAAGGACCCAACATGCCTCCCAAGAAGAAGGTAGCGGCGCTCGTCAAGGTCGCCCTGCAGGCGGGTGCAGCCACTCCCGCACCGCCGGTCGGTACCGCCCTCGGCCCGCACGGCGTCAACATCATGGAGTTCTGCAAGGCGTACAACGCCAAGACGGAAAACCAGCGTGGCAACATCGTCCCCGTCGAGATCACCATCTACGAGGACCGCACTTTCACCTTCATCACGAAGACCCCGCCGGCCGCCGAGCTGATCAAGAAGGCTGCCGGTCTGAGCAAGGGCTCCGCGGTGCCGCACAAGGACAAGGTGGGCAAGCTCACCGCCGACCAGGTGCGCGAGATCGCGACCACCAAGCTCCCCGACCTGAACGCGAACGACGTCGAGGCCGCCATGAAGATCGTGGCCGGCACCGCCCGTTCGATGGGCGTCACCGTCGAGTGATTCGACGCCCAGCACCTGCTGGGTGACGCTCCCCGCTGGGAGGGCCCGCGCGGTCCGGACCAGCACCTGGTGGATCAGCCCACGAGGCTGACTGCAGACAAACAAAGGAACCAGATCAATGAAGCGCAGCAAGGCCTACACGGCCGCAGCCGAGAAGCGTGACGAGAACGAGCTCTACTCCGCCGAGCAGGCGATCGAGCTCGTCAAGAACAGCGCCTCGGCCAAGTTCGACGAGACCATCGACGTCGCCATGCGACTCGGTGTCGACCCCCGTAAGGCGGACCAGATGGTCCGTGGCACGGTCAACCTCCCGCACGGCACCGGCAAGACGGCAAGGGTCCTTGTCTTCGCCAATGGCGCCAATGCCGAGGCCGCCAAGGCCGCCGGCGCGGACGAGGTTGGCTCCGACGAGCTGATCGAGAAGGTGGCTGGCGGCTACCTCGACTTCGACGCCGTCGTCGCCACCCCGGACCTGATGGGCAAGGTCGGCCGCCTGGGCCGCGTGCTCGGTCCCCGTGGCCTGATGCCCAACCCGAAGACCGGCACCGTCACCATGGACGTCGCCAAGGCCGTCAGCGACATCAAGGGCGGCAAGATCGAGTTCCGCGTCGACCGGCACGCCAACCTGCACCTGCTGGTGGGCAAGGCCTCCTTCGACGCCAAGCAGCTGGTGGACAACTACTTCGCCGTGCTGGACGAGATCCTGCGTCTGAAGCCGAACGCGTCCAAGGGCCGTTACCTGAAGAAGATCACCATCTCCTCGACCATGGGCCCCGGCGTCCAGATCGACCCCACCAAGGTGAAGCCGGCCGAGCAGGCCTGATTCATCCCCTGATCACCGAACTCCCCGTCGCCCTCTGGGCGGCGGGGAGTTCTGCGTGTGCCACGGTGCTGCCGGGCAGGCCGTCGCGCTGGTCCCCGCGCCGGCTGCGCCTGGCCCGCGGGGGAGCCGGTAACCACGTGTGGTGTGGGCGCGCCAGCCCCCACTCGTGCAGACGGCGTGGCCCGGTCGGTGTCACCGGCACCTGGGTGCAACACGATGCCCCCGGCTCCTGTGGGGAGCCGGGGGCATCGTGGCGGGACCAGAGTGCCGGTCCCAGGGTGATCCGTGGGTCGGTCAGGCCGGGCGAACGGCGCCCGCGAAGGACATCGAGTTCAGCGACGCGATCTTCACGTTCTGGCCGGTGCGGGGAGCGTGGATGACCTTGCCATTGCCGATGTACAGGCCGACGTGGCCGCCGCCGTAGAAGCCGACGATGTCGCCGGGGCGCAGGCTGGACTTGCTGACCCGCTTGAGGCCGCCGAGCTGGCCGTAGCTGGTGCGCGGGACGCTCTTGCCGGCCGAGCGCCAGGCGGCACCGGTCAGGCCGGAGCAGTCGTAGGAGGAGGGGCCGGTGGCGCCGTAACGGTAGGGCTTTCCGATCTGGGCGTAGGCGAAGGAGACCGCGCGAGCACCCTTGGCGGAGCTGCCGACGCTGCTGGTGACGCTGCGACGGGTGCTCACCTTCTTGCCGGCGCCCTTGCGCAGGGCGTTCATGGTGCTGCTGTTGGCCACGCTGGCGCGCTTCAGACCCCGGGAGGCCTGGTAGTTGCGCAGCTGGGCATTGGTCTGGCTGCCCCAGTAGCCGGTCACCTTGACCTTGTAGCCGACCTGGTTCAACGACAGCTGCAGGTAGCGAACCTGGCTGCCCTGGGCGCCATAGCCAAGACGCTTGGTGACCTTGCGGGCGTTCTGCATGGAGCAGCGCACGTTGTAGCCGGTCGTGGTGCAGCTGGCGGCCTCGGCCGGCGCCGACACAGCAAAGGTGCTGAAACCGACCGCAGCGGTGGCGGCAGCGGTCAGGGCAGTCTTGCGGAGCGTGGTCATCAGGTGTTTCCCCTTGAATAGGTGTCGGCGCCGGTGATGGCACGGTGCCGGGCGTCTTTCGCGGTGTTCTGCTCGTCCCCGATCGGGGTGACAGTGGAACACTACGGGCCTGAACGTTCTTCGCCAACTCTCAGGGTTCATTAAGGAACGTTCCGGGGTGTCCACGGATGTCCACCGATATGGACAACCCATCGCTGGCAAGCATGTTCGCGGGGCGCGGAAACTGGCAAGTGAGATAAGTCACAGTCAACCCCAGGTGGGGACGTTCACAACTCGCCCGACGCCGGGATGTCAGCCGCTCAAAGCTGAGGGTCCGACGATGGTGGGCAGGTGGCCGGGCGCCGGGTCGTTGCCCGACGGGTGGCCGTCCGCTGCCTCGCAGTCGCCCCGATTTGGTTGCGGCGTCGATCTGGGTCTAGAGTGGCAGGGCCGAAGACCGCTGGTAGTGATGAAAGTCCATCCGAGCAATCGCGATGGACGCCCGCGCAGGTGAACGCAGTACGATTCCCGAGCCCGACATGAAGATGTCGGTTTCGGAAGTTGCCCCGCGCCACTTGTGCGCCGGGGCTTTTTTGTTGCCCTGGCACCGGGCACTCGTCGTGTGTCGACGGTTTGAGGCACAGGCGGATCTCTCTGTCACGGGGAGGTTCGCGAACAACAGGAAGTGGGAAGGAGACCCAATGGCTAGGCCAGACAAGGCAGCTGCGGTCGACGAGCTGAAGCAGAGCTTCGAGAACGCCGATGCAGCCGTGCTGACCGAGTACCGCGGACTCACCGTGAGCAACCTGAAGGAACTGCGCAGGTCGCTTGGTGGAGACGCCAGCTACGCCGTTGCGAAGAACACCCTGACCACGATCGCGGCCAAGGAAGCTGGCATTGAGGGGCTCGATGAGCAGCTCACCGGCCCCACCGCTATCGCCTTCATCAACGGTGACGTTGCCACCGTTGCGAAGGGTCTGCGCGACTTCGCAAAGGCAAACCCCCTCCTGGTCATCAAGGGCGGTGTCATGGACGGAAAGGTCCTGGACGCCGACGAGGTGAAGAAGCTTGCCGATCTCGAGTCGCGTGAGGTCCTCCTCGCGAAGCTCGCAGGCGCCATGCAGGGCACCCTGCAGCAGGCCGTCTACCTGTTTGCCGCTCCGCTCTCCCAGGCCGCTCGCGCCCTGGGTGCGCTGGAGACCAAGGCGCAGGCCGACCCCTCGATCATCGCTGGCGCCGGTTCGGCGCCCGCGGCTGACCAGGAAGCCGCCGAGCCCAGCTCGGAGGCACCCGCCGCTGATGCGGCAGATGCAGCCCCGGCTGCTGACAACACCGACGCGGCCAACTGACGCTGCATCAGACAGAAATACGAAAGGACCATCATGGCCAAGCTCAGCACTGAAGAGCTCCTTGACGCTTTCAAGGAGATGACCCTGATCGAGCTCAGCGAGTTCGTCAAGCAGTTCGAGGACGCCTTCGGCGTCACCGCCGCTGCCCCGGTTGCCGTCGCCGCCGCTCCCGCGGCCGGTGGCGCTGCCGGTGGTGACGACGCCGCCGAGGAGGCCTCCGACGAGGTCGACGTCATCCTCGAGTCGGCTGGCGACAAGAAGATCCAGGTCATCAAGGAGGTTCGCGCTCTGACCAGCCTCGGCCTGAAGGAGGCCAAGGACCTCGTTGAGGGCGCCCCCAAGGCCGTCCTGGAGAAGGTCGGCAAGGAGGCTGCCGCCAAGGCCAAGGAGCAGCTCGAGGCTGCCGGCGCCACCGTCACCGTCAAGTGACCCCTTCCCCTTCGGGGGAGCGCTGAATCGTCGCCAGGGCGACCGGGAAACCGGTCGCCCTGGCTTCTTTTCTGGCCAGCTGCGCCGACCTGGGGGCGGGCGCCCGCCGACGGGTCGCCCGGATGGTGGTGGGTCGGGCCGGTTCGCAACTTAGGGGGCCCGCGCCTTTGCGGGCGCACCGGGAAGGGCTAGACTCGACTGGACTCGGAGGGGACGTGGCGCAGGGTCGCGCCGCTGGCTGGATCGGCAACCCGAAGCACCGCTGTGCGCGTGTTGCCATTGACAGACGTTTAGCGTAGTGTGTCCTTTTGCCCCATCGCCAAACCGTCGACCCGTGACTTGACTCGGGTCGTTCTGCATGCAAAGAACCCTTTCCGAGTTCTTGGAAGGACCAATATCTTGGCCGCCTCGCGCACTGCGTCGAAGAACCTGAATGTCGTCTCCACCAGCGGACGAATTTCCTTCGCGAAGATCCATGAACCGCTCGAAGTCCCGAACCTGCTCGACCTCCAGACCAAGTCCTTTGACTGGCTGATCGGCAATGAAGCCTGGCGCACCAGCGTCGACGAGGCTCTCGCTGCGGGACGTACCGATGTGAACACCAAGTCCGGACTGGAGGAGATCTTCGAGGAGATCTCCCCGATCGAGGACTTCTCCGAGACGATGTCGCTCAGCTTCCGCGACCACCGGTTCGAGAGCCCCAAGTACTCCGTGGAGGAGTGCAAGGACCGCGACGTGACCTACGCGGCACCGCTCTTCGTCACCGCCGAGTTCATGAACAATGACACGGGCGAGATCAAGAGCCAGACCGTCTTCATCGGCGACTTCCCGCTGATGACCGACAAGGGCACCTTCATCATCAACGGCACCGAGCGTGTCGTCGTCTCCCAGCTGGTCCGCTCCCCGGGCGTCTACTTCGAGCAGACCCCGGACAAGACCTCCGACAAGGACATCTTCACCTGCAAGATCATCCCGTCGCGTGGCGCCTGGCTGGAGTTCGAGGTGGACAAGCGGGACATGGTGGGTGTCCGGCTCGACCGCAAGCGCAAGCAGAACGTCACCGTGCTCCTCAAGGCTCTCGGCTGGACCGATGAGCGCATCCTGGAGGAGTTCAGCGAGTACGAGTCGATCCGTCAGACCCTGGAGAAGGACCATGTGTCCACCCAGGACGAGGCGCTGCTGGACATCTACCGCAAGCTGCGTCCGGGCGAGCCGCCGGCCCGTGATGCCGCCGAGGCGCTGCTGAAGAACTACTACTTCAACCCGAAGCGCTACGACCTGGCGAAGGTTGGTCGTTACAAGATCAACAAGAAGCTGGGCCTGGGCATGCCCTTCGACCAGCAGGTGCTGACCGTCGACGACATCGTCGCGGCCATCCACTATGTCGTCGCCCTGCACGAGGGCAAGACCGAGATCGAGCGCGACGGCGCCCAGATCATCGTCGAAGAGGACGACATCGACCACTTCGGCAATCGTCGTCTGCGCACCGTTGGCGAACTGATCCAGAACCAGCTGCGCACCGGTCTGGGCCGGATGGAGCGGGTTGTCCGGGATCGGATGACCACTCAGGACATCGAGGCGATCACACCGCAGACCCTGATCAACATCCGCCCGGTGACCGCGGCGCTGAAGGAATTCTTCGGCACCTCCCAGCTGTCGCAGTTCATGGACCAGAACAACCCGCTGGCCGGCCTGACGCACAAGCGTCGTCTGTCCGCGCTGGGCCCCGGCGGTCTGTCCCGTGACCGCGCCGGCATGGAGGTTCGTGACGTCCACCCGTCGCACTACGGCCGCATGTGCCCCATCGAGACCCCGGAAGGCCCGAACATCGGCCTGATCGGCTCGCTGGCCTCCTTCGCCCGGGTGAATGCCTTTGGCTTCATCGAGACGCCGTACCGCAAGGTCGTCGACGGCTCGGTCACCGATCAGATCGACTACCTCACCGCGGACGAGGAGGACCGTTACGTCATCGCGCAGGCCAATGCCGAGATCGACGAGAACGGTCGCTTCGCCGAGGAGCGCGTGCTGGTTCGGATCAAGCACGGCGACGTGGACACCGTCCCGCGCGACGACGTCGAGTACATGGACGTCTCCCCGCGCCAGATGGTGTCGGTGGCCACGGCCCTGATCCCCTTCCTGGAGCACGACGACGCATCCCGCGCCCTGATGGGTGCCAACATGCAGCGCCAGGCGGTTCCGTTGCTGCGCAATGAGGCCCCCTTCGTCGGCACCGGCATGGAGTACCGCTCGGCGATCGACGTCGGCGACGTCACCGTCGCCGCCAAGGCCGGCGTGGTGATGGCGGTCTCGGCCGACCTGATCGACGTCGCCTGCGACGACGGCACCTACCAGACCTACCAGTTGCAGAAGTTCAAGCGTTCCAACGCGGGCACCTGCATCAACCAGCGCCCGCTGGTCACCCAGGGGCAGCGCGTCGAGGTCGGCACCCCGCTGGCCGACGGCCCCTGCACCGACGGTGGCGAGATGGCCCTGGGCCGCAACCTGTTGGTCGCCTTCATGAGCTGGGAAGGTCACAACTACGAGGACGCGATCATCCTGTCGCAGCGCCTCGTCCAGGACGACGTCCTCACCTCGATCCACATCGAGGAGCATGAGGTCGATGCCCGTGACACCAAGCTCGGCCCGGAGGAGATCACTCGGGACATCCCGAATGTCTCCGAGGAGATGCTGGCCAACCTGGACGAGCGCGGCATCATCCGGATCGGTGCCGAGGTCGGCACCGGCGACATCCTGGTCGGCAAGGTCACCCCGAAGGGCGAGACCGAGCTCACCCCGGAGGAGCGCCTGCTGCGCGCAATCTTCGGTGAGAAGGCCCGCGAGGTGCGCGACACCTCGATGAAGGTGCCGCACGGCGAGACCGGTGTGGTCATCGGCGTGCGCGTCTTCGACCGCGATGAGGGCGACGAGCTGCCGCCCGGCGTCAACCAGCTGGTGCGGGTCTACGTCGCCCAGAAGCGCAAGATCTCCAATGGTGACAAGCTCGCCGGCCGCCACGGCAACAAGGGCGTCATCTCCAAGATCCTGCCCGTCGAGGACATGCCCTTCCTGGAGGATGGCACCCCGGTCGACATCGTGCTGAACCCGATGGGTGTTCCGTCGCGAATGAATGTCGGTCAGGTGCTGGAGAACCACCTGGGCTGGATCGCCAAGACCGGTTGGGACATCGAGGGCATCGACGGCGAATGGGCGGAGCGGCTGCGCGAGGTTGGCCTGGGCCACGTCGACGGCAACTCCCGACTGGCCACCCCGGTCTTCGACGGCGCCAACGAGGACGAGATCTCCGGTCTGCTGGAGAACGGCATCCCGACCCGCGACGGTGACCACCTGGTTGACCGCGACGGCAAGGCCCGCCTGTTCGACGGCCGCTCCGGCGAGCCGTACCCGGAGAAGGTCGGCGTCGGCTATATGTACATGCTGAAGCTGCACCACCTGGTGGACGACAAGATCCACGCCCGTTCCACCGGCCCGTACTCGATGATCACCCAGCAGCCGCTGGGCGGCAAGGCGCAGTTCGGTGGCCAGCGCTTCGGTGAGATGGAGGTGTGGGCCATGGAGGCGTACGGCGCCGCCTGGGCCCTGCAGGAGCTGCTGACCATCAAGTCCGACGACGTCCCCGGCCGCGTGAAGGTCTACGAGGCCATCGTCAAGGGCGAGAACATCCCCGAGCCCGGCATCCCGGAATCCTTCAAGGTTCTGGTCAAGGAGATGAAGTCGCTGTGCCTGAACGTGGAGGTCCTCTCCAGTGACGGCACCGTGGTGGAGCTTCGCGACAGCGAGGACGACTACCGCTCCGCCGAGGAATTCGGCATCGACCTCTCCCGTCGTCCCGGCAGCGACTCGTTCGCCGTCGTCGACGAAGTCTGAGTGCCACGGGCGCGCACCGCGCGCCCACATCCGGAAGGGCCGGCCCGACGGCCGGCCCCCGGGTGACTCAGTCAAGACAAGTACTCAGACATTTGAAGTTTCCTGAACCAACAGGAGAAAGAGAACCAACGTGCTGGACGTGAACTTCTACGACGAACTCCGGATTGGCCTGGCTGTAGCCGACCAGATCCGCGAGTGGTCGCACGGCGAGGTCAAGAAGCCGGAAACCATCAACTACCGCACCCTGAAGCCCGAGCGCGACGGCCTCTTCTGCGAGAAGATCTTCGGCCCCACCCGGGACTGGGAGTGCAACTGTGGCAAGTACAAGCGGGTGCGCTTCAAGGGCATCATCTGCGAGCGTTGTGGCGTCGAGGTCACCCGCTCCAATGTGCGCCGCGAGCGGATGGGCCACATCGAGCTGGCCGCCCCCGTGACCCACATCTGGTACTTCAAGGGCGTCCCGTCCCGGCTGGGCTACCTGCTGGACATCGCTCCGAAGGACCTGGAGAAGGTCATCTACTTCGCGGCCTACATGATCACCTCCGTCGACGAGGATGCCCGTCACCGGGACCTGCCGTCGCTGGAGGCGAAGGTGGAGACCGAGCGCAAGCGGCTGGAGCAGCGCCGCGACGCCGACATCGAGGCGCGGATGGCCAAGCTCGAGGCTGACATGGAGCAGCTCGAGAGCGAGGGCGCCAAGGCCGACATCAAGAAGAAGGTGCGCGACGGCGCGGAGAAGGAGCTCAAGCAGCTCCGCGACCGCAGCCAGCGCGAGCTGGACCGGCTGGATGCCGTCTGGACCCGCTTCAAGGGCCTGAAGGTTCAGGACCTGGAGGGCGACGAGATCCTCTACCGGGAGATGAAGACCCGCTTCGGCAAGTACTTCGAGGGCTTCATGGGCGCCGAGGCGATCAAGCGTCGCCTGGCCACCTTCGACCTGACCGCCGAGGCCGAGAACCTCAAGAACACCATCCAGACCGGCAAGGGCCAGCGCAAGACCCGCGCCCTGAAGCGGCTGAAGGTGGTCTCCGCCTTCCTGGACGGCAAGAACTCGCCGGCCGGCATGGTGCTGGACGCCGTCCCGGTCATCCCGCCGGACCTGCGTCCGATGGTGCAGCTGGACGGTGGCCGTTTCGCGACCTCCGACCTGAACGACCTGTACCGTCGCGTGATCAACCGCAACAACCGTCTGAAGCGCCTGCTGGATCTCGGTGCGCCCGAGATCATCGTGAACAACGAGAAGCGGATGCTGCAGGAGGCAGTGGACTCGCTGTTCGACAACGGTCGTCGTGGCCGCCCCGTCACCGGGCCGGGCAACCGTCCGCTGAAGTCCATCAGCGACATGCTGAAGGGCAAGCAGGGCCGCTTCCGCCAGAACCTGCTGGGCAAGCGCGTGGACTACTCGGGCCGTTCGGTCATCGTGGTGGGCCCGCAGCTCAAGCTGCACCAGTGCGGCCTGCCCAAGGCGATGGCGCTGGAGCTGTTCAAGCCCTTCGTGATGAAGCGGCTGGACGACCTGAACTACGCCCAGAACATCAAGAGCGCCAAGCGGATGGTGGAGCGTCAGCGCCCCCAGGTGTGGGATGTCCTCGAAGAGGTCATCAAGGAGCACCCGGTGCTGCTGAACCGGGCACCAACCCTGCACCGTCTGGGCATCCAGGCCTTCGAGCCCCAGCTGATCGAGGGCAAGGCCATCCAGCTGCACCCGCTGGTCTGCACCGCCTTCAACGCCGACTTCGACGGCGACCAGATGGCCGTCCACCTGCCGCTGTCCGCCGAGGCCCAGGCCGAGGCGCGCATCCTGATGCTGTCGACGAACAACATCCTGAAGCCGGCCGACGGTCGTCCCGTCACCCTGCCGACCCAGGACATGATCATCGGCATGTACTTCCTCACCCAGGAGCGTGAGGGTGCGGGCACCGGCAAGGCCTTCTCCTCGCTGGCCGAGGCCCTGATGGCCTTCGATCGCAAGGAGCTGCTGGTCGGCGCCAAGATCAAGCTGCGGCTGAAGGACATCGTCGCCCCCGAGGGCGCCGAGGTCCGTCCCGACGGCACCGCGATTCTGGAGACCACGCTGGGCCGTGCCATCTTCAACGAGGCGCTGCCGGCCGACTACCCGTTCATCAACGAGACCGTCGGCAAGAAGCAGCTGGGCGCCATCGTGAACGACCTGGCGGAGCGCTACCCGAAGGTGCAGGTTGGCCAGACCCTGGACAACCTGAAGGACCTGGGCTTCCACTGGGCCACCCGTTCCGGCGTGACCGTCTCCATCGGCGACGTGCAGACGCCGCCGAACAAGCCGGAGATCATCGCCGGCTACGACGCCAAGGCCGCCAAGATTGACAAGCTGTACGAGCGTGGCGCCGTGACCGAGGACGAGCGTCGTCAGGAACTGATCCAGATCTGGACCGACGCGACCGCCGAGCTGACCAGTGCGATGGAGAAGAACTTCACCGCCACCAACCCGATCTTCATGATGGTGCACTCCGGTGCCCGAGGAAACATGACGCAGATGCGTCAGATCGCGGCCATGCGTGGCCTGGTGGCCAACCCGAAGGGCGAGATCATCGCCCGACCGATCAAGTCCAACTTCCGTGAGGGCCTGTCGGTCCTGGAGTACTTCATCTCCACCCACGGTGGTCGTAAGGGCCAGGCCGACACCGCGCTGCGTACCGCCGACTCGGGTTACCTGACCCGTCGTCTGGTGGACGTCAGCCAGGACGTGATCATCCGCGAGGAGGACTGCCAGACCGAGCGCGGCCTGACCAAGCCGATCGCGGAGGTTGACGAGGCCGGCGTGCTGCGGATCCTGGGCAATGTCGAGACCGCCGTCTACGCCCGCACCCTGGCCGTCGACTCCGTCGACGACAAGGGCAACGTGGTGGTGCCCGCGGGCACCGACCTGGGCGACGAGGAGATCAAGGCCATGGTTGAGGCCGGCATCTCCACCGCCAAGGTGCGTTCGGTGCTGACCTGTGAGGCCGCCACCGGCACCTGTGCCATGTGCTACGGCCGTTCGCTGGCCACCGGCAAGCTGGTCGACGTGGGCGAGGCCGTCGGTATCGTCGCCGCCCAGTCGATTGGTGAGCCCGGTACCCAGCTGACGATGCGTACCTTCCACACCGGTGGTGTGGCCGGCGACGACATCACCCAGGGTCTGCCCCGAGTGGTCGAGCTCTTCGAGGCCCGCCAGCCCAAGGGCAAGGCCCCGATGGCCGAGGCCGCGGGTCGGGTCACGATCGAGGAGGGTGACCGCTCGCGCAAGCTGGTGATCAAGCGCGACGACGGCCAGGAAGACCTGGAGTACCCGGTGCCGCGTCGTGCCCGTCTGGAGTTCGAGGACGCCAATGGCGTCAAGCACTCGATCAAGGACGGCGACCACGTCGAGGCCGGCGAGCAGCTGACGGCCGGCACCCTGGATCCCCAGGACGTGCTGCGGGTTCGCGGTGTGCGCAAGGTGCAGGAGCACCTGGTGGAGGAGGTCCAGCGGGTGTACGGCACCCAGGGCGCCCCGATCCACGACAAGCACATCGAGATCATCATCCGGCAGATGCTGCGTCGGGTGACCGTGATCGACTCCGGCGACACCAAGATGATGCCCGGCGAGCTCGTCGACCGCCCGACCTACGAGAGCCAGAACCGCACGGCGCTGGCCGAAGGCGGCAAGCCCGCCGAGGGTCGTCCGGTGCTGATGGGTATCACCAAGGCGTCGCTGGCCACCGAGTCCTGGCTGTCCGCGGCCTCCTTCCAGGAGACCACCAAGGTGCTGACCGACGCCGCCATCCACGGCAAGTCGGATTCGCTGGTGGGCCTGAAGGAGAACGTGATCCTGGGCAAGCTGATCCCGGCCGGCACCGGTCTGGAGCGCTACCGCAACATCCGGGTGGAGCCCACCGCGGAGGCGAAGGCCACTGCCTTCACCATGAGCTACGACCCGTTCGACTACGACTTCGGGTCGGGCACGGGCGCGGCGGTTCCGCTGGAGGACCTGGACTTCGGCGACATGCGCTGAGTCTCACCGTGACACCCACTGGGGCGTCTTCCTTCGGGAAGGCGCCCCAGTGGCATTCACGGCCATGCCAGCACGATCCCGAGCCGGTCGCGGGGCCCGCTAGGCTGAAAGTCATGCGGATCGTCTCGGTCAATGTCGGCGCCCCTTGCGATGACCTGGGCGGCTACGGCAGGCCGACGGGGCACGACAAACGACCGGTGGACGTGATCGCCGTGAGCGACCCGGGCCCGCGCAGCCCGGACGGCCCGCGCTCCTCGGGCGTCGAGGGTGACTTCGTCGGTGACCGCAAGCACCATGGCGGTAGCGACAAGGCGGTCTACGCGGTGGGCGTCGAGGATCTGGCCCTGTGGAGCTCCCGCTTGGTCCGTGGACTGGCGCCGGGCTGGATGGGGGAGAACCTGACCACCGCGGGCTGGGACCTCAACGCGTCGATCGTGGGGGAGTGCTGGGCGATCGGCGACGTGCTGCTGCAGGTCAGCGTGCCCCGCATTCCCTGCCGCACCTTCCAACGGGTGGCCGATCGCCCGGGATGGATCAAGGAGTTCACCGCGGCGGGCGGTGCCGGCAGTTACCTGCGGGTGCTGCGGCCCGGGCGGATCGAGCCCGGGGCGGTGGCGCGACGCGTGGACGTCCCCACCCATGGGGTCACCATCCGCGACGTCTTCTGGGCACGGACCATCCGCCCGGAATTGGCCGAACAGGTGCTCCGGGCGGGTGACCTGCTGGCCGACGACGTCCGCGCCAAGTTGGTGGCACGGGTGGTCACGGATCTGAGCTGAGGATGGAGCCCGTAGCCAGCGGGCCGGACGGGGCCCCGTTTTGACCCCGGGGCACACGTCGAGTAAATTTGTGACCTGTGCTCGATCAGATCGGGCCTTTGTGCGTGCCCTGGCAGTGGGGTCGTCCTCCTAAACGTTGCGAGGTGGACGGCAACGGTGCGGAGTTCGCACTGCAGACAACTGCACCAGCTGGGGATAACGGTGGTCCACAACTGACGCGCGGGAGCTGCAAGCCAGGGTTAGACCATCCAGACAACGAAAGAGATACCAGCCGGTGCCTACAATCCAGCAGCTGGTCCGCAAGGGCCGCACTGACAAGGTCAGCAAGAACAAGACCCCCGCGCTCAAGGGTTCGCCCCAGCGTCGTGGCGTGTGCACTCGCGTGTACACCACCACCCCGAAGAAGCCGAACTCGGCGCTTCGCAAGGTGGCCCGTGTTCGCCTCTCCTCCGGGATCGAGGTGACCGCCTACATCCCCGGCGTGGGTCACAACCTGCAGGAGCACTCGATGGTGCTCGTGCGCGGCGGTCGTGTGAAGGACCTGCCCGGCGTTCGCTACAAGATCATCCGTGGCTCGCTCGACACCCAGGGTGTCAAGGGTCGCAAGCAGGCTCGCAGCCGCTACGGCGCGAAGAAGGAGAAGTAATGCCTCGCAAGGGTCCGGCGCCCAAGCGCCCCGTCATCATCGATCCGGTCTACGGGTCGCCGCTGGTCTCCCAGCTGGTCAGCAAGATCCTGCTGGACGGCAAGAAGACCACCGCTCAGGACATCGTCTACACCGCGCTGGAGGGCACCCGCGAGAAGACCGGTGTCGATCCCGTGCAGACGCTGAAGCGCGCGCTGGACAACATCAAGCCCTCGCTCGAGGTCAAGTCGCGTCGCGTCGGCGGCGCCACCTACCAGGTGCCGATCGAGGTCAAGCCCGCTCGCGCCACCACCCTGAGCATGCGTTGGCTGGTCGGTTTCTCTCGCGCTCGTCGTGAGAAGACCATGGCCGAGCGCCTCATGAACGAGATCCTGGACGCCTCCAATGGTCTGGGCGCCTCGGTCAAGAAGCGTGAGGACACCCACAAGATGGCCGAGGCCAACAAGGCATTCGCCCATTACCGCTGGTGATCTTTCGCCCCAGCTCCGGTCACCCGGTGCTGGGGCATTCATCACGTCCGGGACGGGTAGAATCCTCTCCCGGACGTGTTGCACGTCCAAACCTGTTCAAACCCATTCAAAGATTTGAGGTTGAAGCCCTGTGGCCATCGACTTGAAGACTGACCTGGCCAAGGTCCGCAACATCGGCATCATGGCCCACATCGACGCCGGCAAGACCACCACTACCGAGCGCATCCTGTTCTACACGGGCATCACCCACAAGATCGGTGAGGTGCACGACGGCGCCGCCACCATGGACTGGATGGAGCAGGAGCAGGAGCGTGGCATCACGATCACCTCCGCTGCCACCACGTGCTTCTGGCACGACACCCAGATCAACATCATCGACACCCCCGGCCACGTGGACTTCACCGTCGAGGTGGAGCGCTCGCTGCGCGTGCTCGACGGTGCCGTCGCCGTCTTCGACGGTGTGGCCGGCGTCGAGCCGCAGAGCCAGACCGTGTGGCGTCAGGCCACCAAGTACGGCGTGCCGCGCATCTGCTACATCAACAAGCTGGACCGCACCGGTGCGAGCTTCGACCACTGCGTCAAGACCATCCGTGAGCGTTTGATGGCCACCCCGGCCATCATCCAGCTGCCGATCGGCGCCGAGCAGGACTTCCTGGGCGTCGTCGACCTGGTCGAGATGAATGCCAAGACCTACCGCGGCGAGACCTCGATGGGCGAGATGTACGAGGTCGAGGAGATCCCGGCCGACATGCTGGAGAAGGCCAAGGCGGCTCGCGCCGAGCTGCTCGAGGTTGTCGCCGAGGCCGACGACGAGCTGATGATGATGTTCCTGGAGGGTGAGGAGCCCACCGTCGAGCAGCTCAAGGCGGGCATCCGCAAGGGTGTGCTGGAGAACAAGTTCAACGCGGTCGTGTGTGGCACCTCCTTCAAGAACAAGGGCGTGCAGCCCCTGCTGGACGCCGTCGTCGACTACCTGCCGTCCCCGCTGGACGTGCCGGCCATCGAGGGCTTCAAGCCCGGCGACGAGTCGGCCGTGCTGGAGCGTCACCCCAGCAATGACGACCCGCTGTCGATCCTGGCCTTCAAGATCGCCGCCGATCCCCACCTGGGCAAGCTCACCTTCATCCGGGTCTACTCCGGCGTCCTGCAGGCGGGCACCCAGGTGCTCAATGCCACCAAGGGCAAGAAGGAGCGGATCGGCAAGATCTACCAGATGCACGCCAACAAGCGTCAGGAGATCGACTCGATCGGCGCCGGCATGATCTGCGCCGTCATGGGCCTGAAGGACACCACCACTGGTGAGACCCTGTGCGACGCGGGCAACCCGATCATCCTCGAGTCGATGGAGTTCCCGAACCCCGTCATCGAGCAGGCGATCGAGCCCAAGACCAAGTCGGACCAGGAGAAGCTGGGTGTCGCCATCCAGCGTCTGGCCGAGGAGGATCCGACCTTCCGCGTCCACACCGACGATGAGACCGGTCAGACCATCATCGCCGGCATGGGCGAGCTGCACCTCGAGGTGCTGATCGACCGGATGAAGCGCGAGTTCAAGGTCGAGGCCAACATCGGCAAGCCGCAGGTGGCCTACCGCGAGACCCTGCGCCGTCCGGTGCAGAAGGTCGACTACACCCACAAGAAGCAGTCGGGTGGTTCGGGCCAGTACGCCAAGGTGATCGTGGACCTGGAGCCGCTGGAGCCGGGCTCGGGCTACGAGTTCGTCAACGCCGTCACCGGTGGTCGCATTCCCAAGGAATACATCCCGGCCGTCGACGCCGGCATCAAGGACGCCATGCAGTTCGGCGTGCTGGCCGGTTACCCGGTGGAGGACATCCGCGTCACCCTGACCGACGGCGCCTACCACGACGTCGACTCCTCGGAGATGGCGTTCAAGATCGCCGGCTCGATGGTCTTCAAGGAGGCCGCTCGCAAGGCCGACCCGGCCATCCTGGAGCCGATGATGGCCGTCGAGGTGACCACCCCGGAGGACTACCTGGGCACCGTGATCGGCGACCTGAACGCCCGTCGTGGCCACATCCAGAGCATGGACGAGCTGCACGGCAACCGCGTGGTTCGCGCCCTGGTTCCGCTGAGCGAGATGTTCGGCTACGTCGGTGACCTGCGGTCCAAGACCTCGGGTCAGGCCTCGTACTCGATGGAGTTCGACTCCTACGGCGAGACCCCGAAGAATGTCGCCGACGAGATCGTCGCGAAGGCCCGCGGCGGCGAGTGAGTGGTTTCGGTCCGGCCGGGTAGGGGAGTGATCCTCCGCCCGGCCGGGCCAGCACCCGGGAATCAGTTTGACTATGAAGCTCGGGTGCACAAAACTTGGACGGTACCCTTGCCCAGCTTGCTGGACGGGGAACCGAGCCTAGTAAATCAGGACACACAGCGGGATCTCCCCGCTGTGGTTACACCCAGTACGCCCCGCGGAGAGCGTGGCGGCAATCCAGAAGGAGCCCTCAGTGGCAAAGGCCAAGTTCGAGCGGACTAAGCCGCACTGCAACATCGGCACCATCGGACACATCGACCACGGCAAGACCACCCTCACCGCGGCGATCTCCAAGGTGCTCCACGACACGTACCCGGATCTCAACGAGACCTTCGCTTTCGAGAACATCGACAAGGCTCCCGAAGAGCGCCAGCGTGGCATCACCATCTCGATCGCTCACATCGAGTACCAGACCGAGAAGCGCCACTACGCGCACGTTGACTGCCCCGGCCACGCCGACTACGTCAAGAACATGATCACCGGTGCTGCCCAGATGGACGGCGCCATCCTCGTGGTCGCCGCCACCGACGGCCCCATGCCGCAGACCCACGAGCACGTGCTGCTCGCCCGTCAGGTCGGCGTGCCCGCCATCGTCGTCGCGCTGAACAAGTGCGACATGGTGGACGACGAGGAGCTCATCGAGCTCGTCGAGATGGAGGTCCGCGAGCTGCTGTCCTCCCAGGAGTTCGATGGCGACGACTGCCCCGTCGTGCGCGTCTCGGCCTTCCAGGCCCTGCAGGGCGACGCCAAGTGGGGCGAGAGCATCGTCGAGCTGATGAACGCCGTCGACGAGTACATCCCGCAGCCCGAGCGTGAGACCGACAAGCCCTTCCTGATGCCCGTTGAGGACGTCTTCACGATCACCGGTCGTGGCACCGTCATCACCGGTCGTATCGAGCGTGGCATCGTCAAGACCGGCGAGACCGTCGACATCATCGGCATCCGCGAGGAGAAGCAGTCCAGCACCGTCACCGGTGTCGAGATGTTCCGCAAGATCCTCGACGAGGGTCGCGCTGGCGAGAACGTCGGCCTGCTGCTCCGCGGCACCAAGAAGGAAGACGTCGAGCGTGGCATGTGTGTCATCAAGCCCGGCTCGACCACCCCTCACACCGACTTCGAGGGTTCCGTCTACGTGCTGACCAAGGAGGAGGGTGGCCGTCACAAGCCGTTCTTCTCGAACTACAGCCCCCAGTTCTACTTCCGCACCACGGACGTGACTGGCGTCGTTCAGCTGCCCGAGGGCACCGAAATGGTGATGCCCGGTGACAACACCGACATGACCGTTCACCTGAACAAGCCCGTCGCCATGGAGGACGGCCTGAAGTTCGCCATCCGCGAGGGTGGCCGCACCGTCGGCGCCGGCCGCGTGACCAAGATCCTCAAGTGACCCCAGGTCACTGATCATGGTCAGGTGACAGCCTGATTCAAACGGTGGGGCCCCGATCCGCAAGGATCGGGGCCCCATCATTTGTGCTTGTTCGAAGCCCATCGGGCAAAGGGAAAAGGGCCACACACCGGGTGGTGTGTGGCCCTCCTGTGCTCCTGGCTGATCCGCAGGTCACTCCGGGATGGTGAAGACCTGGCCGGGGTAGATCAGGTCAGGGTTCTTCACCCCGTTGGCGCGCGCGATGTCCATGTAGTCGACGCCGAACTTGGCGCCGATCTCGCTCAGGTTGTCACCGGGCTTGACCGTGTAGGTGCGCTTGGGCTTCACTGCCGGGGCGGCGGGGGCGTGCGCCGGAGCCTGCTGCTCCTTGCGCTGCTCCGCTGCCTTGGCCTCGGCCTGCTGCTTGGCCTTCGCCTCGGCCTCGGCCTTCGCCTTCGCGTCCGAGGCGGCCTTGGCATCGGCGTCGGCCTTCGCCTTGGCATCCGAGGCGGCCTTGGCATCGGCGTCGGCCTTCGCCTTGGCATCCGAGGCGGCCTTGGCATCGGCAGCTGCGGCGGAATCCGACTTGGCCTTCTCATCGGCCTCGGCCTTGGCGCGGGCCTCGGCATCGGCCTTCTCCTTGGCGTCCAGCTCTGCCTGGGCGGCGGCCGCGGTGGCCTCATTGCCGGCCTGCTCGCTGTCGAACCGGGCCTGCTCCTCGGGGGTCACCTCTGCCTGAGGCTGCGCCTCGTCCTTGTCCAGGCCCAGCTTGTCCTTGATACTGTCAAAAAGTCCCATGACTCCTCTTCCTGTGGGGACGCCCCACCTCGGGCGCATGACTCTCACGCTAGACCCAAAGGGGTGGGCCAGGGCCCAAGAACCAGCCGATTACGCCGCTGGCTGACAGGGCTCAGGCGCGGACCAGCAGGGCCACCGGGAAGCGGGCGAAGACCTCGGACAGGCGGGTCGCCCCCTGGTGGGTCACGCCAGTCACCTGGTCAACCCAGCTGCCGTCGAGTGCCAGCGTGCTGTCCTGCCAACCACCCTCCTGCTCCAGCCGCAGCGGAAGCCGGGTTGCCAGGGTCAGCAGGCCGCTGCGTTCGAAGCCCAGCAGGTGCTGGGCGGCCATCCCGCTGGCCACCACCGGGCGGTAGCCGGCGAACAGTTCCGGACGTTCCCGGCGAAGGCGGAGCACGGTGCGAACCACGGCCTGCTTCGCCGCCGGATCCTGGGCGTCGGCCGGGCGCCGGGTCAGCAGGTCACGCAGCCCGGGGTAGTCCACCGGCCGCCGGTTGTCCGGGTCCACCAGGGAGTCGTCCCAGACTTCCGTGCCCTGGTAGACGTCGGGAATGCCGGGCATGGTCAGCTGCACCAACTTCTGGGCCAGGCTGTTGCTGCGGGCCGGCGCGTCCAGGGCGGCGGTCAGCTCGTCCCACGAGCCGCGAATGGCCGGGTGGTCGTAGCTGGTCTCGACCGCGGCATGGACCGCGCCCTCGAAGTCCTCGTCGGGAGCCATCCAGCTGGTCGCCAGCCCGGCCTCGCGCATCGCTTTGACCGCATAGTCGTGCAGCCGTTGCCGGGTCTCGATCGGGCCCGTCCCGGCCAGCGTCTGCGCCAGCAGGTGCGCGAAGGTCGGTTCCGGGATGCTGGTGTGCTCGGTGAAGGCGTCCAGGAAGGCGGTCCAGGGCTCGCGGAGCTCGGAGAGGGCGGCCAGCCGAGCACGGACATCCTCGCCGCGCTTGGTGTCATGGGTGGCCAGCGAGGTCATCGACTCCGGCAGTTCCCGCTCCCGGCGATCCATCGCCCGGTGGAAGTCGCGCGGTTCGATGCCGAAGCTCGACGGATGCCCACCCACCTCGTTGAGGGCGACGAAGCGATTGGCCCGGTACCAGGCCGTGTCCTCCACGCCCTTGGCCATCACCGCACCGGTGAACTGCTGGAAGCGGCGCGCCGCCTCCAGGTTGACGTCGAGCAGCTGGGGTTCCAGCACGTCCAGCACCGGCGCCAGAGCGGTCACGTCGTGCCGGGTATTGGCCAGTGCGGCCGTCAGGGCGGCATCGTCGTCGGGCAGGTAGGTGCGGTAGACCTCCATCCGGGCGGCGAGCTGGTGCAGGCCCTCCGCGATGCGCTCCGGCGAGACGCCGCCCAGATCCAGCAGGGAGATCAGCCGTCGGGTCTCCGCCCCGAACATCTCCTTCGCCATCCAGGTCTTCCCGGCCAGCACGTGCTGCTCCACGTCCAGCTCGTCGCCCGTGCGTCGCTGGTAGTCGGTGGTGAAGAAGTCCTCCGCCGACGGATCGACGAAGACCTGGTTGACCTCGGTCATCGCGTCGTAGCCGGTGGTGCCCGCGACCGGCCAGTCGGGCATCGGCTCGCCGTGCTCCAGGATCTTCTCCGCCACGATCCACGCCTCGGGACAGGCTTCGGCCAACCGCTCGAAGTACTCCTTCGGGTCCACCAAACCGTCCGGGTGGTCCACCCGCAGCCCCTCGATGCCGTCCTCGGCGACCATCCGGAAGACCCGCTCGTGGGTGGCCCGCAAGACCTCTGGATCCTCGATCCGCACCCCGGCCAGCGTGGCCACGGCGAAGAAGCGTCGATAGGTCAACAATTCATTGCCCTCGACACCCGGAACCAGCCGGTAGTGCTGGCGATCATGCACCTGACGAGGCGAATCACCCGGCTGGGCGGTCCCGGGCGCGACGGGGAAACGATGCTCGTAGAAGCTCAGCTCGGTGGCGTCGTCGTTCAGGCTGAGGTGCTCGACGTCGTCAGCCCCGCCCAGCACGGGGACGGCGATCGGGCCGGCGGCCCAGTCCACGTCGAACCACGACGCGTATGGCGACTCCTGCCCGTGCTCCAGCACACTCCACCAGGCGGGATTCTCCCAGGCATGCGCGATGCCCAGGTGGTTCGGCACGATGTCCACCACGATCCCCAGCCCCTTGGCGCGGGTGGCCGTGACCAGCTCCCGCCAGCCCTCCTCACCGCCCCGCTGCGGGTCGATCGTGGTCGGGTCGGTGACGTCGTAGCCGTGGCCGGAGCCGGTGGTCGAGGTCAGGATGGGGGAGAGGTAGAGCGCGCCGACGCCGAGCTCGTCCAGGTAGTCGACCAGCGCGGCGGCATCCTGCAGCCGGAAGTCGGGGGTGATCTGCAGCCGGTAGGTGGAGGTGGGCTTCATGCCGATGAGCCTAATGGGAGCCACCGGCACTTCCGCGCCGCCGACCGCGCATTCCGCTCTTGGCTGCACGGCTACCGTTGTCCCGTGAGCACCCCACATCCCCGCGCCGGGCGGGCCGCGCGACCCGACGTCGGCACCTCCCGCAGTCTGGCGCGTACGCTGGACGACCTGGTGACCATTCCCGGCACCAACATCACCATCGGCGCCGACGCGCTGCTCGGGCTGGTCCCCGGCGTCGGTGATGCGGCCACCACTGCGATGGCCAGCCTGATCCTGGTGGACGCCGTCCGCGCCCAGGTGCCGCTGCCGGTGCTGGCCCGGATGGTCGCCAATTGCGGACTGGACGCGCTGCTGGGGCAGATCCCGCTGGTGGGGGACCTGGCCGACATCGGCTTTCGCTCCAACCGGAAGAACCTGCGGCTGCTGGAACGCGCCGTCGCCGACCCCAAACGGGTGGAACGCAACAGCGTGGCCTATCTGGCGGCCGCCAGCGCGATGGTGCTGGTGGCAATCCTGGCGATGATCGCGGCGACCCTGTTTGCGCTGTGGTGGGTGGGAAGGGTGCTCGGGATCTTCTAGCTCGGGCGGGCGCTGGGTGACCGAGGGTTGGGCGCGGGCGGATGCCGCGGTCGGAAGGAGCACTCCGTGCCCTGTCCTCCCGCGGCGGGTTACTTGCGCTTCTGCAGGGCCGCCCACTCGTCGCGCAGACCCACGGTGCGGTGGAAGAGCATCGGCTGGTCGGGATCGCAGGCGAAGTAGCCGGTGCGCTCGAACTGCACCACTTCACCGGGCTGGGCCTCGGCCAGGGCCTGCTCCACCTTGCAGCCGGTCAGCAGCGTGCGGGATTCGGGGTTCAGGTCATCCAGCGCCTCGCCGGTGGCCTCGCCGGGGATCCGGGCGGTGAACAGCCGCTCGTAGAGGGCCACCGTCGCATCCACCGCGTGTGCCGCGGAGACCCAGTGCATGGTCGACTTCACCTTGCGGCCGTCCGGGGCGTCGCCGCCGCGGGTGGCGGGATCGTAGGTGGCCAGCACCTCCACCACATTGCCGTCGGCGTCCTTGACGATGTCGTGCGCCTTGACGAAGTAGGCGCCGCGAAGCCGCACCTCCCGATCCAGCGTCAGCCGGAAGTACTTCGGCGGGGGCACCTCGGCAAAGTCGTCCTGCTCAATGTACAGGGTGCCGCTGAAGGGCATCCGGCGCAGCCCGTCCTCGGCGCGCTCCGGGTTGTTGGTCACCTCGAAGTACTCCACCACCGGCTCGCCGTTGGCGTCGGTGGGCCAATTGGTCAGGGTCAACTTCAGCGGGCGCAGCACCGCCATCCGCCGCTGCGCCGTCAGGTTGAGCTCGCGGCGCACGAAGGACTCGAACTCCTCGATCGCCTTCACCGAATTGTTGCGGGTGGTTCCGATCGCGGTCATGAAATTGCGGATGGCGGCTGCGGGGTAGCCGCGGCGGCGCATTCCACGCAGCGTCGGCATCCGGGCGTCGTCCCAGCCGTCGACGATGCCCTCGTCCACCAGCTTCTTCAGCCGACGCTTGGAGGTGATGATGTGGGTCAGCTCCAGCCGGGCGAATTCCATCTGGCGCGGCTTGTCGCCAGGCAACGGCAGGTGCTCCAGGAACCAGTCGTAGAGCGGGCGGTGGGCGTCGAACTCCAGGCTGCACAGGGAATGTGTGACCCCCTCGATGGCATCGCTCTGGCCGTGCGCCCAGTCATAGGTGGGGTAGATGCACCAGGTGTTGCCGGTGTTGTGGTGCTCGGCGTGCCGGATCCGGTACATCACCGGGTCGCGCAGCCACATGTTCTCCGAGGCCATGTCGATCTTCGCCCGCAGGCATCGCGAGCCGTCGGGGAACTCCCCGTCGCGCATCCGGCGCAGCAGGTCCAGGCTTTCGGCGGCCGGACGATCCCGGAAGGGGGAATTGGTGCCGGGCACGCCGAAGCCACCCTTCTGGGCGCTGATCGTCTCGCCATCCTGGTCGTCGACATAGGCCAGGCCCTGCTCCACCAGGTGCTCGGCCCAGGCGTAGAGCTGCTCGAAGTAGTCGCTGGCGTGCACCGTGATGCCGGGGGTGTAGCCCAGCCAGGAGATGTCGTCCTTGATCGAGTCGACGTACTCCGTCTCCTCGGTGCCCGGGTTGGTGTCGTCCAGCCGCAGATTGCACACCCCGCCGAATTCCTGGGCGACGGAGAAGTTCTGCACGATCGCCTTGGCATGGCCGATGTGCAGGTAGCCATTCGGCTCGGGGGGGAAGCGGGTCTGCACACGCTGGCCGTAGGTCCCCTGCTCATTGTCACGACGCACGGCATCGCGGATGAAATCATTGGCGGCAACCACGGGATCAGGGGCATTCATGGCGGCAAAACTAGCATGCACCCGCGACGCGTCGCCCTGCCGGTGGCGGCGGGCGCTCACGATAGGCTGGCGCCATCATGACTGAAGCGCTGAACTCCGTCCCCACCACCGCCGACCTGTCGCCCGCGCGGCTGCGCGTCGCCCCGTCCCCGACGGGTGATCCGCACGTCGGAACCGCCTACATGGCCCTGTTCGACAAGGCCTGGGCCCGGCGCACCGCCGGCGCCTTCGTGCTGCGGATCGAGGACACCGACCAGGCCAGGCTGGTGCCCGGCTCGGAGCAGCAGATCTACGACACCCTCGAATGGCTCGGTCTTGGTCCCGACGAGGGGCCACAGCAGGGCGGTGACTTCGGCCCCTACCGGCAGTCGGAGCGACTGGAGACCTATCGGCCCTTCGTCGAGCAGTTGATCGCCGACGGCCATGCCTACTACTGCTGGTGCAGCTCGGAGCGGCTGAAGGAGATGCGCGAGCAGCAACAGGCGGAGAAGCGGGATGTGATCGGCTACGACCGGCTCTGCCTGGGCAAGAGCAAGGAAGAGCGTGCGCAGCTGCCCGGCTTCCAGGAGACCCCCGTCGTGCGGATGCTCATTCCCGACGACGTCGAGCTGACCTTCGACGACCTGATCAACGGCCCCACCTCCGCACCGCGCCCCGACGACCAGGTGATCTTGAAGACCGACGGCTTCCCCACCTACCACCTGGCCGTCGTCGTCGACGATCACCTGATGGGGATCACCCACGTGGTGCGCGGCCAGGAGTGGATCAGCTCCACCCCGAAGCACCTGCTGCTGTACCGGTGGTTGGGCCTTCCGGCCCCGCGCTTCGCCCACATGCCGCTGATCCGAAATACCGATCGCTCCAAGATCAGCAAGCGGAAGAACCCGGCCGCCCGGTTGACCTGGTTCCGGGAGCAGGGCTACCTGCCCGAGGCACTGTTGAACTTCCTGATGCTGCTCGGCTACCCGCCGGTCCGCGACGGGGAAGAGGTGCAGAGCTTCGACGATTTCGTCGCCGCCTTCGACTGGTCCAAGATCAATCCCGCCGGGCCGATCTTCGACATGGACAAGCTGAACTGGCTCAATGCCCACTACATCCGCACCATGCCCGCGGCTGACCTTGCCGCCCGGATCGAGCGCTACTGGGCCGAGCACGACCAGCCGGAGCTGGACGACAAGGCGCGCGAGTTGCTGGTGGGTGCCACTCCGCTGATCCAGGAGCGGCTGACCATGCTGAGCGAGGCGCAGGAGAAGCTGGCCTTCCTCTTTGCCGAGGATGCCTCGATCAGTGCCCCCGACGCGGTGGTGGCCAAGCTCACCGATGACGCGCCGCGGGTGCTGGACGCCGCGATCTCCGTGCTGGAGGGGCTGGAGCCCTTCGACGCCGAGACCATCCAGGCCGCGCTGCGGGCCAAGCTGGTGGACGAGCTGGGGATCAAGCCGAAGTTCGCCTTCGCCCCGGTGCGGGTCGGCATCACCGGCAGCAATGTCAGCCCGCCGCTGTTCGAGTCGATGGAGCTGCTGCGGCACAATTCGTCGATCCGACGGCTGAAGGCCTTCCGCGCGACCCTCTGATTGTCACCCCTCGACAGGCTCGGGGAACGTGGTGGCCCGTCGGGCTCGGGGCTGTGGTTGCGTTCGCGCTCGACGTGGCCACGGCGGCCGAGCCTGTCGAGGCCATTTCCTGACTACTGCAGCTTCTTCAGCGGGGTCTCCCAGCCGAGCTCACCGACCTGGGCCAGGTAGAGCTCGGCACAGGCCAGGGCGTCGGTCAGTGCCTCGTGCGCCCGGTAGCGGGGCAGGCCGTACTGGTCGCGCGCTCCCCACAGGCGCAGCGCGCCGGGCGGTGGCTCGTCATCGAACCCCTTGGTGAGCAGCCGGTACTGCAATTGCATGGTGTCCACGGTGCCGATCGGCACGCTGGCGCCCCAGACCTGCTGCATGGCGCGGGCCAGGAAACCGGTCTCGATCACCGCGTGGTGGGCCAGCAGTACCCGACCCCGCAGGGCGGTGAGCAGCTCGGTCAGGGCATCGGCCAGCTCCACCCCGCCGGCCAGCTGGTCGTCGGTGATCCGGTGGATGGTGGCGCTCTGGCCCACCTGTGCGTCGGATCGGATCACCAGGTGCCCGGCCCCCGCCAGGGTGATCGCGGGGCCGTCCACCGGGACGAAGCCGATGCTGAGCAGCCGATCGGTGGTCGGCTCCAACCCGGTGGTCTCGATGTCGACCGCCAGCAGCCGCAATGCGCTGGCCGGGGTGGATGAGGCCGGGGGAGCGACGGCCGCGAAGTCCCGCAGCGGCCCCTCGGGGAGCGAGGCGGAGAGCTTCTCCGGTGAGGTCTTTCGTCCAAACAGGGCCATGGCCGCCTCAGTTCATCAGGTGGGTCTGGTAGCTGTACTGCAGGCCCTCCTGGGCCTGCCGGATCAGCGTGAAGGCATCCTTCAGGTGACGACGGTCAAAGGTGGACAGTTCCCCGGCCCGGACCAGGTTGTCCGGGCTTCGGCCGTCGGCGGTCTGGGCGCTCTGGTGGGCCAGGCGGACGTGGGTGATGAACTCGAAGGCGTCGGCCAGATCCTCCAGCGTGCTGCTGTTGCTCAGCTTGGCGACGCTGTGCAGCCGGTCCAGCGTGCCCACGTCGTCCAGGCCGTGGGCCAGGGCGTGCACCCGGGCCAGCTCGATGATGGCGTGCACGCCATTGGCCTTCAGGTCGAAGGTCTCGGTCTCCTCGCCGCGCAGCGCCAGCACCCGGCCACGGAAGAAGCCGACCGGTGGTTGCCGCTCGACGGCCTGCGCCGCGAGCTGGCCGAGGAAGCGCTGCGCCTGGGGGGTGATGGACAGCGTGTCGGCCCGGACCTCGGCGAGCAGCGTCGGATCACCGTGCACGGTGCGGGCGTCGAAGAAGATCTGGCTGTGCAGCACCGCCTCCGGGTGCGGTTCGGTGACCCACTGGGAGAACTGTCGCTTCCACTGGCTGACGGTGAGCCGCCACTGCGGGTTGGCGGCCATCACCTGACCGTCGCACAGCCGGTAGCCACACTCGGCGAGCCCCGCGGTGACCCGATCGGCCAGGCTGGCGAACCAGTGCTGCGCGGCCTCGCCCAGGGCCACGTCGTCGGAGATCACCAGCGCATGGTCCTGGTCGGAGCTGATGCTCAGCTCGCGTCGGGCCTGGGAGCCAAGCGTCACCCAGGCCCAGGCACCGGGGGCCGGCCCCAGTTCGGCCGTGGTCAACGCGATCAGCCGGCGGGTCATCGCGTCGGCGACGGTGGTCAGCAGCCGGGTGATGTCGTGTGCGGAGGCGTCCTGCTTCAGCAGCTGCGTGACCAGCTCCGGCACCCGCTTGCCGAGCAGCGCCAGGGAGGCGACGTCCTGCTGCCGGGAGATGTCGCCCACCAGGAAAACCGGATCGGCCTGCTGCAGGCGCACCAGGTCCCCGGCGGTCACCATGCCCACCAGCTTCCCGTCCTCGACGATGGGCAGGTGGTGCACGCCCCGACTGGTCATCTCCAGCAGTGCCTCGAAGGCCTGGGTTTCGGGGGAGATCCGCACCGGGCTGGTGGTCATCACGCTGGCCAGCGGTTGGCCGACGTCGATGCCGTGGGCCACCACCTTGGAACGCAGGTCGCGGTCGGTGACGATGCCGGTCAACGAGCCTGCCTGGTCCACCACCGGCAGGGCCGAGACCCGATGCAGGGTCATCAGCTGGGCGGCCTGCTGGATGCTCACGTCGCTGCCGGAGGTGACCAGCTCCTTCGCCCCGATCTCGGCCACCGTGCTGCGCAGCCACGCGGCGGAGCGTTCGTCTGCCGCCTGCTTCACGGAGACGGCGTGGCGCAGCCGCACCTGGCCCTGCTGCTCGTAGAAGACCCGCACGGTGGGGTAGTTGGCCACCAGATGGGCAAAGACCTCCGCCCCCATCACCAGCACCAGACTGTCCTCAATGGTGCTGATGGTGTAGCGCGAGCCCTGCTTGGACAGGAGCGAGGACGCTCCGAAGCTGCCGCCGGGTTCGGTACGCTCCACCAGGGCTCCGCTGGCGTCGACGATGTCCACCGCGCCGCTACGCAGGATGTGCAGCTGGTTGTTGGGCTGCCCCTGGGTCATCAGCTCGGTGCCGCGCCGGTGGTAGCGCAGCTGGAGCCGGCTGGGGAGTTGCTCCAGCACCGTCGCGGGTAGGCTGGAGAAGGGCTCGTGCGCGGCAAGGAAGTCACGTACCTCTGCCAGTTCGACGTCCATCACAACTCCTTCGTCGTGGTGGGCTTGCGGGCGGTCCCGGGCCTCAATGAAGCACAGCTTGCCAGCCCGCGCGTCGGATTCCTACGGGTTGTGCCGCCCGATTTGGTGTGAACGGCCCGGACATGACAGAATCGTCAAGTTGCTCCGATGGAGTTGGCGCGTGTTGCCGCCCCGGATGACCCCGCAAGGGATCGCCGGCTGGCAGTCGCACCGATCCTGGGCAGTCGCCGTGTGAACGGAACTGAGGAGAGCACCGCACAACGAAAATAGAGCGTTTGTGAGTGCCTGTGACAGTTGCGACACACCCGACCGCGGGGGTCGGTGGCAGAGGGTCTCGTCCCGGACGAGAATGCCGAACCACCAACCGATGAGGAGCATGCCGAGACCCGCCGGGTCATCGGCCGCGAAGCCGGAAACCTCCGGACAAAGCTTGGACGAGTAGAAGGAACAACTGTGGCGGGACAAAAGATCCGCATCAGGCTCCGTGCCTATGACCACGAGGTCATCGACTCGTCGGCGCGCAAGATCGTCGACACGGTGACCCGTACGGGTGCCAAGGTTGCCGGCCCGGTGCCGCTGCCGACCGAGAAGAACGTGTTCTGTGTGATCCGTTCGCCCCACAAGTACAAGGACAGCCGCGAGCACTTCGAGATGCGTACCCACAAGCGGCTCATCGACATTCTCGACCCCACCCCGAAGACGGTTGACTCGCTGATGCGTCTCGACCTTCCGGCCGGTGTGGACATCGAGATCAAGCTCCCGTGAGGTCCGTGAACATGAACAACGAACGCAAGGTGAAGGGCCTGCTGGGCACCAAGCTCGGCATGACCCAGCTCTGGGACGACAACAACAAGGTCGTGCCCGTGACCGTGATCCAGGCTGGCCCCTGTGTGGTCACCCAGGTGCGCACCCCCGAGGTCGACGGCTACAACGCCGTCCAGCTCGGCTTCGGCGCCCTGAAGGCCAAGAAGGTCACCAAGCCCGCCGCTGGCCACTTCGAGAAGGCCGGCGTGACCCCGCGCAAGCACCTGGTCGAACTGCGCACCTCGGATGCCTCCGAGTACACGCTGGGCCAGGAGATCACTGCCGAGGCCTTCGCCGCCGCCGACATCGTCGACGTCACCGGCGTGAGCAAGGGCAAGGGCACCGCTGGTGTCATGAAGCGCCACGGCTTCAAGGGCCTGCGCGCCACCCACGGTGTGCACCGCAAGCACCGTTCGCCCGGTTCCATCGGCGGCTGCTCGACCCCCGGTCGCGTGTTCAAGGGCATGCGGATGGCCGGTCGGATGGGTGTCGACAAGGTGACCGTGCAGAACCTGAAAATCCACGCTGTCGACGCCGAGCGCGGCCTCATCCTGGTTCGCGGTGCGATCCCGGGCAACAAGGGCTCGCTGGTCGTCGTCCGTAGCGCTGCCAAGAAGGGTGATGTCGCATGAGCGAGTCGCTGAAGGTCGACGTCCTGGGCGTCGACGGCAAGAAGGCCGGCACCGCTGATCTCCCCGCCGAGATCTTCGACGTGCAGACCAACATCCCGCTGATCCACCAGGTTGTCGTGGCCCAGCAGGCCGCTGCCCGCCAGGGCACCCACGCCACCAAGACCCGCGGCGACGTCCGCGGCGGTGGCATCAAGCCCTGGCGCCAGAAGGGCACCGGTCGCGCCCGTCACGGCTCGCGTCGTTCGCCCATCTGGGTCGGTGGCGGCACCGTGCACGGCCCCCAGCCGCGCGACTACGCGCAGCGCACCCCCAAGAAGATGATCGCCGCCGCGATCAAGGGTGCCCTGAGCGACCGCGCTCGCGATGGTCAGGTCTTCGTGCTGGACCAGATCGTGGCCGGCGAGAAGCCCTCCACCAAGAGCGCCCTCAAGGCCCTGGCCGCCGTCGGCGACGCCAGCAAGCTGCTCGTGGTGCTGGATCGCACCGAGGAGATCGCCTGGCTGAGCCTGCGCAATGTCCCGACCGTGCACGTCCTGGCCGTTGACCAGCTCAACGCCTACGACGTCCTGGTCAACGACGGCGTGGTCTTCACCAAGGCTGCCCTCGCCACCTACACCGCTGGCCCCGCCAAGGGCAAGAGCGTCAAGGCCGTGGCCACCGAGTCCGAGGCCGCTGCAGAGGAGACCGAGAAGTGACCCAGCCCTTGAAGATCCGCGACCACCGCGACATCCTGCTCGCGCCCGTCGTGAGCGAGAAGAGCTACGGCCTGCTGGACGAGAACAAGTACACGTTCATCGTCGCCCCGCATGCCAACAAGACCGAGATCAAGATTGCCGTCGAGGCCGTCTTCGATGTCAAGGTCACCAGCGTGAACACCATCAACCGCAAGGGCAAGACGCGCCGCACCCGCTTCGGGATGGGCAAGCGTCCCGACACCAAGCGCGCGATCGTGACCGTGGCCGAAGGCCAGCGCATCGACATCTTTGGAGGTCCGGTCGCCTGACCGGACGTTCGCTGAGACAAGGAAACTGAGACCTCATGGGTATCCGTAAGTACAAGCCGACTACGCCGGGCCGTCGCGGCTCCAGCGTCGCCGACTTCGTCGAACTGACTCGTTCCACGCCGGAGAAGTCGCTGCTGGCCCCCAAGCCGAAGACCGGTGGCCGCAACAACTCCGGTCGCATCACCACCCGTCACATCGGTGGTGGCCACAAGCAGGCCTACCGCATCATCGACTTCAAGCGCTATGACAAGGACGGCGTGCCGGCCAAGGTCGCTCACATCGAGTACGACCCGAACCGCACCGCCCGGATCGCGCTGCTGCACTACGCCGATGGTGAGAAGCGTTACATCATCGCTCCCCAGGGCCTGGCCCAAGGTGCGACGGTCAGCGCCGGTGAAGGCGCCGACATCAAGCCCGGCAACAACCTGCCGCTGCGTCACATCCCCGTCGGCACCACGGTGCACGCGGTGGAGATGCGTCCCGGTGGCGGCGCCAAGCTCGGCCGTTCGGCCGGCGCGGCGATCCAGCTGGTCGCTCGCGAGGGCAAGTACGCCACACTGCGCATGCCCTCGGGCGAAATGCGCATGGTGGACGTGCGTTGCCGCGCCACCGTTGGTGCTGTCGGCAATGCCGAGCAGTCCAACATCAACTGGGGCAAGGCTGGCCGCAGCCGCTGGAAGGGCGTCCGCCCGACCGTGCGTGGTGTGGTCATGAACCCGATCGACCACCCGCACGGTGGTGGCGAGGGCCGTACCTCGGGTGGTCGTCACCCGGTGTCGCCCTGGGGCAAGCCTGAGGGTCGCACCCGCGACAAGAACAAGGCGAGCAGCCGCCTCATCATTCGTCGCCGCAAGTCCGGCAAGAAGCGCTGATTGGGAGCTTGAACAATGCCTCGTAGTTTGAAGAAGGGTCCCTTCGTGGACGAGCACCTGACCAAGAAGGTCGATGCTCAGAACGAGAAGGGCACCAAGAATGTCATCAAGACCTGGTCGCGCCGTTCGATGATCGTGCCCGACATGCTGGGTCACACCATCGCCGTCCACGACGGCCGCAAGCATGTCCCGGTCTTCGTGACCGAGTCGATGATCGGCCACAAGCTGGGTGAGTTCGCTCCGACGCGTACCTTCAAGGGTCACGTCAAGGACGACAAGAAGGCGCGCCGCCGCTGAGCGGGCGAGACAAGGAACAGATCAAACAATGAGCAACAACGAAAGCCGGCCCAGCCGTCGCGCTGCCCTGCTCGGGGATCGTCCTGGCTCGTACGCGATTGCGCGTCACGTCCGGATGAGCCCGACCAAGGTTCGTCGTGTCGCAGACCTGGTGCGTGGCATGGCCACCACCGAGGCCCTCGTCACGCTGAAGTACGCCCCGCAGGCTGCCAGTGATCCCGTCTACAAGGTGCTGGCCTCGGCCGTCGCCAATGCGGAGAACGCCGAGAACCTGCGTGCCGACGACCTGTACATCTCGCAGATCTTCGTGGACGAGGGCGTGACCATGCGTCGCATTCGCCCCCGCGCCAAGGGTTCCGCGAGCCGCATCCTCAAGCGCGCCAGCCACATCACCGTGGTTGTCGAGCCCAACAGCAACAAGACCGCAACTGAGAGCAAGAAGGGAGCCTGAGCATGGGCCAGAAGATCAACCCGCATGGCTTCCGCCTCGGCATCACCACCGATCACAAGACCCGTTGGTACGCCGAGAAGCAGTACGCGGCCTTCGTTGGTGAAGACGTCAAGATCCGCCAGTACCTGCTGAAGAACCTTGAGCGGGCCGGCATCTCCTCGATCGAGATCGAGCGTCGTTCCGAGCGCGTGACCATCTTCCTGTATGCCGCTCGTCCGGGCATCGTCATCGGCCGCAATGGCGCCGAGGCGGAGCGCGTCCGCGGTGCACTGGAGAAGCTGACCGGAAAGCAGATCCAGCTGAACATCCTCGAGGTCAAGAACCCCGAGATCGATGCCCAGCTGGTCGCCCAGGGTGTCGCCGAGCAGCTGGGGGCCCGCGTGGCCTTCCGCCGCGCGATGCGCAAGGCGCAGCAGACCGCGATGCGTTCCGGTGCCCAGGGCATCCGCATCAAGTGCTCCGGCCGTCTCGGCGGCGCCGAGATGAGCCGCTCCGAGGGTTACCGCGACGGCCGCGTGCCGCTGCACACCCTGCGGGCGGACATCGACTACGGCTTCTACGAGGCCCGCACCACCTTCGGCCGGATCGGCGTCAAGGTGTGGATCTACAAGGGCGACGTGACCGGCACCCGCGCCGAGCGTGCTGCCCAGAAGGCCGCCCGTGCCGCCGCCCCCGGCGCCAACCGTCGTGGCGGTCGTCGCCCCGAGCGCGGTGGCCGTGGCGATCGTCCGGAGCGCGGTGGACGCCGTCGCGCCGACGAGGCGCGCAATGACAACAACGCCGAGGCCCCCAAGGCTGAGACCCAGGCCCCGGCTACCGAGAACGCAGGAGCCTGAGCATGCTGATTCCTCGTCGTGTGAAGTACCGCAAGCAGCACCACCCCAAGCGGACCGGTGCTGCCAAGGGTGGAACCAAGCTCGCCTTCGGTGAGTACGGCATCCAGGCGCTCGAGTCCTCCTACCTGACCAACCGTCAGATCGAGGCCGCTCGTATCGCCATGACCCGCCACATCAAGCGTGGTGGCAAGGTGTGGATCAATGTCTACCCCGACCGCCCGCTGACCAAGCACCCCGCCGAGTCCCGCATGGGTTCCGGCAAGGGTTCGCCCGAGTTCTGGGTGGCCAACATCAAGCCCGGCCGTGTGCTCTTCGAGCTCTCCGGTGTTGATGAGGAAACCGCTCGCGAGGCCATGCGCCTGGCAATCCACAAGCTGCCCTTCAAGGCTCGCTTCATCAAGCGCGAAGCAGGTGAAAACTGATGGCGAAGACCACCACCGCCGCCGATCTGCGCGGCCTCAGCCGTGACGATCTGAATGCCAAGGTCCTCGAGCTGAAGGAAGAGCTGTTCACGCTGCGCTTCCAGGCCGCCACTGGCCAGCTGGAGAACCACGGCCGTCTGCGCGAGGTCCGCAAGGACATCGCTCGGATCTACACCGTGCTCCAGGAGCGCAACCTGGGCATCGTCGACGACCCTGAGAAGAAGGCCTGACAATGAGCGAGAACACCAAGGTCGAGACCGAGGCCCGCAATGACCGCAAGGTTCGCGAGGGTGTCGTGGTCTCGGACAAGATGGACAAGACCATCACCGTGCTCGTGGAGGATCGCGTCAAGCACCCCCTCTACGGCAAGGTCATGACCAAGAGCGAGCGCCTCAAGGCGCACGACGAGAACAACGAGGCCGGCGCGGGCGACCGCGTGCGCATCATGGAGACCCGACCGCTGTCGGCGACCAAGCGCTGGCGCCTGCTCGAGATCGTCGAGAAGGCCAAGTGACCTGTCACTGAGTCCTGTGAAGGAGGGCCCGTCCAATGCGGACGGGCCCTCTTTTCATTGCCTGAAAGGGATTCGGATTTGTGTGGTAAATGAACAATTGGTGTGATCGATTGGTTGTCTCGCGTGCTGGCCAAGGGTTAGGTTCGGCGCAGTCGGCGGACAGCGGGGTCCGCCTGAGCCTCGTGAAGGTGAACCATGCGCAAATCCGGACGGGCGGCTGTGCTGCCCATGGCCCTCGCCTTGGCGGCAGGGGCCGGGATCGGAACCAACAGCCAGACCATGGCCAGGGCGGTGGATCCGCCCCAGCTGGGAGACATCGTCATCGACAAGGTGGGCGGGCTGCACCGTCCCTTCCACCCGCAGGTGCATGACTACGCCGTTGCCACCTATGCGAGCACGGAATCGCTGTTGATCTGCCCGAAGGTGATCCGGGGCGAGGTGACCATCGCGGGCCAGCAGGCCGACGAGAATGGCTGCGCCCGGGTTCCGGTTGCCCTGGGCATCAACCGCGTGCCGATCGTGGTCACCAGCGGGGGTGCCAGCGAGCAGTACCGGGTGAGCATCGTGCGGCGGCCCACGGACTTCCGCGGCCGGGAGGCCGTGAAGGGGGTCAGGGCCAGCGCAGCGCTGCAGGCCGCGGACCACCCGGCCGAGGCCGCGGTGGACGGACAGCGGGAGAGCTACTGGCGTCCGGAGCAGAACAAGGCGGGCAAGCCCGGCGAGGAGGGGGTCAGCGAGTTGGTGCTGACCCTTCCCGAGAAGCGTTGGATCAGCAAGGTCACCGGTTTCCTCAATGTGACGGCCGAGAAGATGTGGGTCAATGACCTGCCGGGCAATTACCTGACCATCCAGACTTCGGTCGATGGCCGTACCTGGCGCACGGTGGCCGAGAAGGCCACCCTGCGGGAGGACTCCCGGATCGCGTCGCATGACCCGAATGCCGGGCGCTACTACTGGGACTGGAACAATCCCGTCCAGGCCAAGTACGTCCGGATCAGCCTCGGAGCCGGCCGGCAGCAGGTGGTCGACTCCTTCGGGGTGCGCGAGCTGCAGGTCTGGGGGCTTGCCCGCGGGGCCAAGCCGCGCAAGGAACGCTTCACCAAGCAGCAGCCGGTGCAGCCCGCCACCGGTTCGCTGGGCGTGAACCGGGCCAATGAGCTGGCGATTCGCAACAACATCACGGTCTCGACCTGGACGCCGAATGACCAGCGCGCCGCGATGACCCCGAACAATGCCGAGTATGACTCCCTGGCCCGCCCGGCGGCGATCTTCTACGGCCTCGACGTCGGCCCGGATCCCGATGGTCTGCACAATGCGACCGAGTTCATGCGTCGCAACCCGCAGGCGCAGTGGGGCATTGCCCGCGCCCCGCGGGGGGACAACTGGAGCAAGCTGGCCGAGGCGGGGGAGCCCGCCGACTTCATCCACCCGTCGATGAAGCCCTACCTGCAGCGCCTGGTGGAGGTGCAGCTGGGCGACGAGGGTGGCTACAGCGAGTCCGAGGTGGCGGCCTTCACCAAGTGGTTCGAGTTCTCCAAGAAGCAATACCCGACGGCCCTGGTGCACTCCAACCAGTTCACCACGGCGAGCTGGGCGAAGAATGCCCAGAGCTATGTGCAGCAGGCCAAGCCGGACCTGCTGAGCTGGGACAACTACTACTGGGGTGGCGGCAAGACCTTCGGTTCGCACGGCCCGAATGCCGCCAACACCGTCAACGACCTGCTGGGCGGCCTGATGTGGCAGTCCTACCGGGAGGCCGCCACCAAGGGTCTGACCGGTGACGGTTCCCAGCCGATCCTGTGGGGCCAGTACCTGGACGCCTTCGACTCGGACTACTCCCAGTCGCAGCGCGCCATCGTCACCAACCTCTCCCTCGCCTCCGGCGCCAAGTGGTTCGGACTCTTCAGGCTGGACCTCAACCGCTATGACGGCTCCAACATGGTCGGGCCCGACGGCGAACCGCTGCGTGAATGGCATGAATATGCCGCGCTCTTCCGTCAGATCCGCACCTATGGGCAGTACCTCACCCCGATGGTCAACGACTGGGTAGCGGTGCAGCCGGGTCAGTCCGGGGCGGCCGGCGCGCCGCTGACCCATCGGACCCCCAAGGGCTGGCGGATGGACAGCTTCAAGGCCTCCTCCGCTGCCAATGGCAACCATGGGATCAAGGGGGTGAGCGCACGCAATGTGGGCACCCAGAACAATGGGCTGCCGGGTGACGTGGTGCTGGGCTACTTCAAGCCGCTGCCCGGTCTGGACCAGAAGGTGCTGCAGCAGCGTTTCGGCAGCCGTTCGCCGCGGCCCTTCATGGTGGTCAACGGCCTGACCAGCCATGCCAAGCGGCCCAATACCAGCTACTTCCCGCGGATCGACGACGGGCAGTTCTGGCAGACCGCCCAAGAGATCACCCTGGACGTGGATCCGCAGGCCGGCGACCTGATGCGCGTTGACCCCGAGACCGGCAAGATCAGCCGGGTGCCCGTCCGCGACGGCAAGGTGACCCTGCGCCTGGGCGGCGGACAGGCCGCCCTGATGTTCTGGCGCGAGGCAATGCTGCAGACCGAGATGACGGCCCCGGCAGAGGCGGTTCCCTACACCGCGTCGACGAAGGTCACGGTCACCGTGACCAACCCGCTGCCCCGTCCCGTCGCCGGGGTGCGGGTCAGCCGGGCCGAGGCCGAGGGCTGGCAGGTTGGCCTGCCGGAGCAGACGGTGACCCTGGCGCCTGGTGCCTCCCACACCTTCACGCTGGAGGCGCGCAACCTGCGGGCCGCCGGGCCGACGCCCCTGACGGTGACGGTTGCGGGTCAGGACTTCAGCCGGGAGCTGACGGCAACGCTGACGGGGACCCCCTGCTCCACGGAACGGATCCAGCCGACCGTGGTGGGTGCATCCTCGGAGGAGACCGGCCGGGAGGATGGCCGAGCGATCAATGCCACCGATGGCAAGCCGGAGACCAAGTGGCACAGCGACTGGTCCACCACCTCGCCCGCGTTGCCACACTGGATCCAGCTGGATCTGGGGAGCAGCCAACCGGTCTGTCAGCTGTCCTATCAGGGCCGCCAGGACCAGACGACCGGTCAGGGCTGGGTCAAGGACTATGAGATCTATCTGTCCGACCAGCCGATCGACCCTGCCAACCTACCCGCCAAGCCCACCGCTGCTGGCACCTTCGCCGCCCAGCTGTCCAGTCAGCAGGTACCGGTGAACGCAACTGGGCGGTACCTGCTGTTGCGTGGCACGTCGATCTGGGACGGTTCCCGCTGGATGACCGCGAGTGAGATCTCAGCCAGCAAGCCCGGCCCGGCACCTGTTCCCGAGCGCTGAAGCAAGCGGGTAGGAGCACCACCAGCACGCCTCCGGGGCCGATTGGCTCCCGGGGGCGTGTTTCCCTTATGCTTGACAAGTTGGCCTGAGCTGGGTCGCGCTCTCGCGTGCCCTTCACGGCCCAATGCCTGCGGACCTTCGGGTTCGGGGTTGTCCACCCCAGCTGGCCAAATCCAGGTGGGTTACACATTCAAGCCTCTCAAGGCCCTTTCGCGGGAACCGGTGGGGCAGAGGAGAACAAATGATCCAGCAGGAGTCGCGGCTGAAGGTCGCCGACAACACTGGTGCCAAGGAACTCTTGTGCATCCGTGTTCTCGGTGGATCCAAGCGCCGTTACGCCGGTCTCGGCGACACCATCGTGTGCAGCGTCAAGGACGCCATCCCCGGTGGCAACGTGAAGAAGGGCGAGGTCGTCAAGGCCGTCATCGTCCGCACCGTGAAGGAGAACCGTCGCGCCGACGGCTCCTACATTAAGTTCGATGAGAATGCGGCCGTCATCCTGAAGAACGACGGGGAGCCCCGCGGCACCCGCATCTTCGGCCCGGTTGCCCGCGAGCTGCGCGAGAAGAAGTTCATGCGCATCGTCTCGCTCGCCCCGGAGGTGATCTGACATGAAGTCCCTGAACGTCAAGAAGGGTGACCGCGTCAAGGTCATCGCCGGCAAGGACAAGGGCACCATCGGCGAGATCATCGCCGTCGACGTCGAGCGCCAGCGCGTGACCGTCGAAGGTGTCAACATCATCAAGCGCCACCGTCGCGACCAGGCCACCCAGTCCGGTCAGCAGACCAAGGGCGGCATCATCGCCTCCGAGGCGCCGATCCACGTCTCCAACGTCCAGCTGGTCATCGGCTCGGGCAAGGACGCTCAGGTGACCCGCGTGGGCCACAAGCGCGTCGACGTGATGAAGCGTCGTCCCGACGGCTCTGAGTACGCCGCCCAGCGCAGCGTGCGCATCGCCCGTAAGACCGGGGAGGAGATCTGATGAGCGTCGAGAGCACCGAGCAGGTCGTGACCGAGACCGCCGAGAACAAGAACGTGGCCCGCGAACTGCCTCGCCTGAAGCAGAGGTACCGCGAGGAGATCGTCCCCGCGCTGCAGAGCGAGTTCAGCTTCGCCAACCCCATGCAGATCCCCGGTCTGGTCAAGATCGTGGTGAACATGGGTGTCGGTGACGCCGCCAATGACTCCAAGGTCATGGATGGCGCCATCAAGGACCTGACCGCCATCACCGGCCAGAAGCCGCAGGTGACCAAGGCCCGCAAGTCCATCGCCCAGTTCAAGCTGCGTGAGGGCCAGCCCATCGGCTGCCACGTCACGCTGCGTGGTGACCGGATGTGGGAATTCGCCGACCGGCTGCTGACCCTGGCCCTGCCCCGAATCCGCGACTTCCGCGGCCTCAACGGCAACCAGTTCGACGGCCTGGGCAACTACACCTTCGGTCTGAACGAGCAGGTCATGTTCCTGGAGATCGACCAGGACAAGATCGATCGCGTCCGCGGTATGGACATCACCTTCGTGACGTCGGCCTCCAACAACGAGGAGGGCAAGGCGCTGCTGAAGCACCTCGGCTTCCCGTTCAAGGAAGTTGACGATCCCAAGGCCAAGAAGGTGCGTCGCGGCCCGGCGTACTACAAGAAGAAGAAGTGAGGCGCTGAACCATGGCCAAGACAGCCCTGAAGGTCAAGCAGTCGCGTACCCCCAAGTTCGGCGTCCGCGCCTACACCCGCTGCCAGAAGTGCGGCCGGCCGAAGTCGGTCTACCGCAAGTTCGGTCTGTGCCGCGTGTGCCTGCGCGAGATGGCTCACAAGGGCGAGCTGCCCGGCGTGACCAAGTCGTCCTGGTGAGCTCACGGACTCACTGAGCCTGTCGCCGGCGGCGGGGGAGACCCCGCCGTCGGCGCACCATGCAGGCGCTCACCGCTGTGGTGGGCGCCGGCACCACAAACTTCCTGGCCGCCGGTCAGGACAAAGCGCGAAAGGTCATGTCTGGGTGTACCCGGGCCTGAAACCGTCGCGAGAAAGAAGTGCAAACAGCCATGACAATGACTGATCCGATCGCAGACATGCTGACTCGTCTGCGCAACGCCAATCAGGCGTTCCACGACTCGACCTCCATGCCGCATTCGAAGATCAAGGTGGGCATCGCCGAGATCCTCAAGCAGGAGGGCTACATCACCGACTTCGAGGTTGCCGAGCCCGCCGAGGGCGAGGTCGGCAAGACCCTGAAGATCACCCTGAAGTACGGCGACGACCGCAAGCGTTCCATCGCTGGCCTGCGCCGCATCAGCAAGCCCGGCCTGCGCGTCTACGCCAAGTCGACTGCGCTGCCGAAGGTGCTGGGTGGGATGGGCATCGCCATCATCTCCACCTCGCAGGGCCTGCTGACTGACAGCCAGGCACACGAGAAGTCCGTGGGCGGCGAAGTGCTCGCCTACGTCTGGTGACCCGACGAGACTGATAAGGAGAATTTGAATGTCACGCATTGGCAAGCTCCCGATCACCGTCCCGTCCGGTGTTGAGGTCAAGCTCGACGGCCAGAATGTCGAGGTGAAGGGTCCCAAGGGCACCCTGACCCACGTCGTTCCTGAGCCCATCAAGATTTCGAAGAATGAAGAAGGCCAGCTCGAGGTGGTTCGTCCTGACGACGAGCGCGAGAGCCGGTCCCTGCACGGCCTGACCCGGACCCTGGTGAACAACATGGTCATCGGTGTCACCGAGGGCTACGAGAAGAAGCTGGAGATCGTTGGCGTCGGCTACCGCGTCATGGCCAAGGGTCCCAAGCAGCTCGAGTTCGCGCTCGGCTTCTCCCACCCGGTGATCATTGACGCCCCCGAGGGCATCACCTTCGCCGTCGAGAAGCCCACCGCGTTCAGCGTCCAGGGCATCGACAAGCAGGTTGTGGGCGAGGTTGCGGCCAACATCCGCAAGCTCCGCAAGCCCGAGCCCTACAAGGGCAAGGGTGTGCGTTACGCCGGCGAGCAGGTTCGCCGCAAGGTCGGAAAGGCTGGTAAGTGACCATGGGTATCTCTCTGGGAGTCCGCAAGGGACTGGCTCCGAAGACTGCGTCGCGTCTGCGTCGTCAGGCTCGTGGCCGCAAGAAGATCCACGGTTCGGCCGAGCGTCCGCGCATGGTCGTCACCCGTTCCGCCCGCCACATCGGCGTCCAGGTCATCGACGACGTGCAGGGTCACACCCTGGCGTCGGCCTCGACCATGGAGGCTGCCGTTCGTGGTGCCAGCGGCGACAAGTCTGCCAAGGCTGCGAAGGTCGGCGAGCTGATCGCCGAGCGCGCGAAGGCCGCTGGCGTCGAGAACGTGGTCTTTGACCGCGCCGGAAACAAGTACCACGGTCGCATCGCTGCGCTGGCTGACGCCGCGCGCGAGGCTGGCCTCGGGTTCTGATCACGACTGAAAGGCAAAAGACGATGAGTGAAACTCAGCGCCGCGGTGGCGGTGCCGGAGGCGGCGAGCGTCGGGGTCGTGAGGACCGTCGAGGCAACGCCAAGCAGACCGAAGAGAAGTCGCAGTACCTGGAGCGCGTGGTTGCGATCAACCGCGTCGCCAAGGTGGTCCAGGGTGGCCGCCGGTTCAGCTTCACCGCACTGGTTGTGGTGGGCGACGGCGAGGGCACCGTGGGCGTCGGCTACGGAAAGGCCAAGGAGGTGCCCGCGGCGATCGCCAAGGGTGTCGAGGAGGCCAAGAAGCATTTCTTCAAGGTGCCGCTGATCCAGCGGACCATTCCGCACCCCGTCCAGGGCGAGAAGGCCGCTGGCGTCGTGATGCTGCGTCCGGCTTCGCCCGGTACCGGTGTCATCGCCGGTGGTTCGGCTCGCGCCGTGCTGGAGTGCGCCGGTGTGCACGATGTGCTCGCCAAGTCCCTGGGCTCGCCCAACGCCATCAACGTGGTGCACGCCACCGTTGAGGCGCTGCAGATGCTTGAGGAGCCGGAGCAGATCGCGAAGCGTCGCGGCAAGTCCGTCGAGGACGTTGCCCCGGCCGCGCTGCTGAAGGCTCGCAAGGAAGGGGTGACCAACTGATGGCACGCCTGAAGGTGACCCAGAAGAAGTCCAGCATCGGTGGCAAGCAGAACCAGCGCGAGACCCTGCGTACGCTGGGCCTCAAGCGGATCGGCGATGTCGTCGTGAAGGAGGACCGTCCCGAGATTCGTGGAATGGTCAAGACCGTGCAGCACCTGGTTGCTGTGGAAGAGGTTGAGTGACATGGCGTTGAAGGTTCATCACCTGCGTCCTGCCCCCGGCGCCAAGACCGCCAAGACCCGCGTTGGTCGTGGTGAGGGCTCCAAGGGCAAGACTGCTGGTCGCGGTACCAAGGGTACCGGCGCGCGGAAGAACGTCCCCGAGAACTTCGAGGGTGGCCAGATGCCGATGCACATGCGTCTGCCGAAGGTCAAGGGCTTCAAGAACCCGTTCCGCACCGAGTACCAGGTTGTCAACGTTGGCACCATCGCCGAGCTGTTCCCGGAAGGCGGCGCCGTGAGCGTCGACGACCTGGTGGCCAAGGGCGCCGTCCGCAAGGGCCGCCTGGTGAAGGTGCTGGGCAATGGCGACATCCAGGTTGCCGTGCAGGTGAGCGCCGACGCGTTCACCGGCTCGGCCAAGGAGAAGATCGAGAAGGCTGGTGGCTCCGCTACGGAGCTGTGATCCACGCCTGACACAAGCGGGGCGGTACCACTTCGGTGGTGCCGCCCCGTTTCTGCGTGTTCGGGCTTGAGGGCGGATGGTGGCCGTTGGTGGAGTAGGGTGGCGCCACGAAAGGGCCCCTCGACAGGCTCGGGGATCGTGGTTGGGTCGGGCACTGACGTGACCGCGATGGCCGAGCCTGTCGAGGCCTCCAGACAACCGTCAGGCCGGCACCACCTTGCGCAGCTCCGGGTAGTGGCAGGCCGACGGGTGTTCACCAGCGCCCTCGGAAGCGGGCACGAGCTGCGGTTCCTCGGCGCAGCACTTCTCCGTCGCCTTCCAGCAGCGGGTGTGGAAGCGGCAACCAGACGGGGGATTGGCGGGACTGGGCACGTCACCGGTGAGCACGATCTGGTCGCGCTTGCCGCGCAGCGTCGGGTCGGGTAGCGGCACGGCCGACAGCAACGCCTGGGTGTAGGGATGGGTCGGGCGTTCGTAGATCTGCTGGTCGTCGCCGATCTCCACCATCTTGCCCAGGTACATCACGCCCACCCGGTCGGAGATGTGCCGTACCACCGCGAGGTCATGCGCGATGAAGACATAGGCCAGGCCGAGTTCGCTCTGCAGCTTCTCCAGCAGGTTGACCACCTGGGCCTGCACGGATACGTCCAGGGCACTGACCGGCTCGTCGCAGATCAGCACCTTGGGGTTCAGCGCAATGCCGCGCGCAATCCCGATCCGCTGGCGCTGGCCGCCGCTGAACTGGTGCGGGTAGCGGTTGATGTGCTCCGGGTTGAGACCCACCTGCTCCAACAATTCCTGCACCCGCTGGCGTCGGCCCTTCTTGCCGACGGCGTCGGGGTGGATCTCGAAGGGTTCGCCGATGATGTCGCCGACGGTCATCCGCGGGTTGAGCGACGTGTAGGGATCCTGGAAGACGATCTGGATGTCGCGGCGCAGCCGACGCATCGCCGATCCGGACTTGGCGTGCACATTCTCACCCTGGAAGGTGAGGGTGCCCTCGGTGGGTTCCTCCAGCCGCATCAGCAGGCGGCCCAAGGTGGACTTGCCGCAGCCGGATTCACCGACGATGCCCAGCGTCTCGCCGGGGTACAGATCGAGGTCGACGCCGTCGACGGCCTTGACGCTCCCGACGGTGTGCCGGATGATGCCGCCCTTGATCGGGTAGTGCTTCTTCAAGCCGCGAGCGGACAGGATGGGGGAGCTGACCGGGTCAGCCATGGAAGACCTCCTGGGCGTAGTGGCAGGCGCTGGCGCGATCGGGGGAGGCGGCGGGATCGGCCACGGGCAGCAGGGCCGGCGCCTGGCCGGTGCGGCACCGATCCGTGGCGCGCGGGCACCTCGGGTGGAAGGCACAACCAGCCGGGATCGCCAGCAGATTGGGCGGCAGGCCGCCAATGGCGCGCAGGGTCTGTCCCTTCTGGTCCAGCCGGGGGATCGAGTCGATCAGGCCACGGGTGTAGGGGTGGGCCGGGCGGGCATAGGTGTCAGCCACGTCAGCGGTCTCCACCATCCGACCGGCATACATCACATTGATTCGGTCGGCGACGTCGGCCACCACACCGAGGTCATGGGTGATCAGGATCAGCCCCATGCCGGACTCGTCCTGCAACTCCTTCAACAGGTCCATGATCTGGGCCTGTACCGTGACGTCCAGGGCTGTGGTGGGCTCGTCGGCGATCAGCACCTCGGGTTCCAGGGCGATGGCCATTGCGATCATGATCCGCTGGCGCATGCCACCACTGAACTGGTGCGGATAGGCCTTGACTCGTTCCCGGGCGGCCGGGATCTGCACCCTTTCCATCAGCTGGATGGCCTTGTCCTGGGCGTCGGACTTGTTGAGGCCCCGATGGATCCGGAACATCTCGGCAATCTGCCAGCCCACCGGGAAGACCGGGTTGAGGGAGCTGAGCGCATCCTGGAAGATCATCGACAACAACGGGCCGCGGGTGCACTGGCGCTGCTTCTCGGGCAGCTGCAGCAGGTCCACCCCGCGGTAGACCACCTCGCCGCCGGTCACGTAGCCGGGCGGGCTGTCGATGATGCCCAGCACGGCCTGGGCCGTGACGGACTTGCCGGAACCGGATTCCCCCAGGATGGCGAGCGTCTCCCCCTGGTCGAGGTTGAAGGTGACGCCATTGATGGCGTGCGCCACACCCTGACGCATCCGGAATTCGACCTGCAGGTCGTTGACCCGCAGGAGGGGGGCATCCCAGTCGAAACCGATCCGGTCGACGCCGATGCTGGTCTGCTTCTTCGTTGTGGAGGTCACGGGTCACCGCAGCTTCGGGTCGAGGGCGTCGCGGATGACCTCACCAAGCATGATGAATGCCAGCACGGTCAGCGACAGGAAGATGGACGGGAAGGCCAACATCCAGGGCGCGGACTGGATGTAGCCCAGGCCGGAAGCCTCGCTGATCGCGATGCCCCAGCTGATCACCGGGGGGCGCAACCCGATGCCCAGGAAGCTCAGGGTGGCCTCGACGGCGATGTAGCTGCCCAGGTTGATGGTGGCGACCACCATCACGGCGGCCATGGCATTGGGCAGGATGTGGGAGGTGATGATCCGCCAGGGGCTGGCGCCCAGTGCCCGGGCCGCCTGGACATATTCGTTCGGTTTGACCTGCAGTACCGACGAGCGCATCAGCCGAGCGATGCTGGGCCAGCCGAGCACGACCAGCGCGGCGACCACCTTGGCCACCACCACCAGATAGGGGGTTTCGGAGGTGGACGGGAAGGAGTACAGGATCACGATGCCGCCCAGCAGCAGCGGAATGGCGAAGAAGACCTCGCCGATGCGGGAGAGCAGCGTGTCAACCCAGCCCCCGGCATAGCCGGCGATGATGCCCACCAGCCCGCCAAGCAGGGTGGTTCCAATGGTGGTGAACAGACCCACCAGGATGGAGGAGCGGGCACCGTAGATGGTGCGCGAGTAGACATCGCAGCCCTGCAGGTCGGTGCCGAACCAGTGGGCCGCGCTGGGGGCCTCCCGGGAGATCTGCAGCTGGCACTTGTACGGGTCTATCCGGGTGAACAGCTGGGGCACCAGGGCCATCGTGACCAGCAGGACGATCAGCACCACCGAGACCCAGAAGAGCGGATTGTGCTTCATCTCCAACCAGGCGTCGGTCCACAGGGAATGCGGCTTCTCCTGACCCGCATCGGCGCTGGGCTGGGCGGACAGGTCGACGTCCGTGCCAACCGAGCCGGGATTGGGGACATTCATCGGGTCAGTCATGGGAGATCCTCGGGTCGAGCACGCTGTACAGGACGTCCACGATCAGGTTCATCAGCAGGTAGACCAGTACCAGACAGGTGACCGCGCCGACGACGGAGATGCCGTCGCGCTGGTTGATGGAACGAAAGATGAAGCCGCCAATTCCGTTGATGTTGAAGATCCGTTCCGTGACGATCGCCCCACCCATCAGCGCCCCGAAGTCGTAGCCCATGAAGGTGATCACCGGAATCAGGGAGTTGCGCAGGGCGTGCACGCGAATGGTGCGCGAGACGCTCAGTCCCTTGGCCTTGGCGGTGCGGACGTAGTCCGCCCGCAGGTTCTCCACCAGATTGGTGCGGGTCAGCCGGGCCACGTAGGCCACCGACAGGGAGCCCAGGACCAGACCGGGCAGGATCAGCTGTTGTAGCGTGCCCTGGCTCGCGGTGACGGGGATGGTCTTGTTCAACCCGGCCTTGAGCACGGCGAACTGGGACATGCCACCGATCACGAAGACGGGGATGGAGATGACCACCAGGGTGGAGACGGTGACCAGGTTGTCGATGAAGCGGCCCTTGCGAATGCCCGCCAGCACACCGGCGGCAATCCCGACGACGGCCTCGAAGGCGAGCGCGATCAGGGCCAGTTTCACGGTGGTGGGGTAGCGGACCGCCAGTTCCGAGGCAACGGTGTTGTGGTAGAAGTTCACGCCCAGATCGCCCTGCACCAACTTGCCCAGGTAGAGCAGGTACTGCATCAGCAGCGGCTTGTCCAGGTTGTATTCGGACTTGAAGGCCTCGATGTAGGCGGGGGTGCAGTCACGCTCACCACAGCGTCCTTCCCAGGGCTCCCCGGGAAGCGCGAAGACCAGGAGGTAGAGCAGGAAGGTGGCGCCCAGGATCACCGGGATCATCTGGATCAGGCGCCGCAGGACGTACTTGATCATGGAACTCCTTTGGTCCCACGCGATGCGGTGGTGCCCCGGATGGTCCCGGGCACCACCGCATTGCAGTGGGGGTCAGCGAATCACAGGACGACTGGGGTCACTTGACGCTGATGGCGCTCATGTCCAGCGTGCCGAAGGGGGTCACCTTCACATTCGTCACCTTGGTCGACCACGCGGCCGGGGTGGCTGCGCTCCACAGCGGGATCACCGGCAGATCCTTGGCGAGCATCGCCTCGGCCTCCTGGTAGAGCTTGTTGGCCTCCTCCGGCGTCTTGGCCGCGGCCGCTTCCACCAGCTTCTTGTCGAAGTCCGGGTTGTCGTACTTCGCGTCGTTCGAGGCCGCGTTCTTGGTGTACAGCGGGGTCAGGAAGTTCTCGATCGACGGGTAGTCCATCTTCCAGCCACTGCGGTGGGTGCCCTTCAGCTCGCCCGCCTTGATCTGGGTGCGCAGGGTCTTGAAGTCCGGAGTGGTGTTGACCTGGCAGTTGAGGCCCAGGTTCTCCTTGAGCTGGTTGCAGACGGCATCGGCCCACAGCTTGTGGCCGCCATCGCCGTTCACCGAGATCTGGAAGACCCCCTTGTAGCCACCCGCAGCGTCATAGGCCTTCTTGGCGGCGTCCTTGTCAAAGGTGCAGACATCGCCGCAGGCGCCGTCCTTGAAGCCGTCGACGACGGGGGAGACCCAGCCGGTCGCAGGCTGGCGGGTACCGTTGAAGACCTTTTCGGTGATGGTCTTGCGGTCGATTGCCTGGCTGATGGCCTTGCGCATCTCGACGTTCTTGAGCTGTTCGTCGCCGGGGGTGAAGGTGAGGGTCTGGTGCACACCCGACTCACGAACGGTGGTGCGATCCTCGCCCAGCTGGGTCTTCCACTGGTCGCCGGCCAGCTGGTCGGACGGGATGATGTCGGTGAAGTCCAGCTGATCGGCCTGGAGCTCGGTGTAGGCCGCGGCCGCGTCGTTGTAGATCCGGTAGGTCACCTTGTCCACGTGGGCCTTGTAGTCACCGGTGTATTCCGGATTCTTCTCCAGGACGATCTCGGTGGCGGTGTTGCTGGTGATCTTGAAAGCACCGGCGCCCACCGGCATCTTGCCGAACTCAGCAGACTTCGGGTCGGTGAAGAAGGCGTCGGGCTGGGGCACGAAGGCCGTATAGCCCAGCCGGACCGGCAGGTTGGAGACCGGCTCCGTGGTGGTGATGGTGAAGCTGGTCTCATCCACCACCTTCAACCCGCTCAGCTTGTCGGTCTTGGGCTTGGTCTTGCACTGCTCGTCGGGGCACTGCAGATCGGCGAAGCCGGCCACCGGCTCCAAGAAGTAGCCATTCTGCTGGCCATTGGGGGCATAGGCGGCGTAGTTCCAGGCATCGACGAAGTTGGACGCCTTGACCGCGCTACCGTCACTGAACTTTCGTCCCGGCTTCAACTTCACGGTGAAAACCTTGTTGTCCGTGGTTTCGATCGATTCGGCCAGATCCATTTCCGGGGCAGCCGTGTCGCTGTTGTAGCGAACCAGCTTGGCGGTGACGGCGTCCAGCACATTGCCGCCGCAGACCTCGGTGGTGTTGGAACCGATCAGAGGATTCTCGGGCGTGCATCCACGCACGATGATGGAACCGCCATCCTTGGGGGCGTCGGTGCCGGTGGACTTGTCGCCCGCCGAATTGCCGCCGCAGCCGCTGGCCACGAGAGCGACGGACGTCACGGCGAGGGCGAGGGAGCGAGAGACTCGCATCTGTGCCTCCTGGTTTGAGGGGATTACCCCGAAGGTGGAAGTGTTGCCCGCCGATTCCGTGGCGCCGTTGCCGGTGGATGGGAGCCGGACGAGCAGGTGGCCCAAAAAGTACACGCCCGGGCGGCTGATGGGAATGGTGGTTCACTGGCTGTCACAAAACCGTTATCAAGCCGTGTCGTGCCTGGGGGACGCCCTTTGCACGCCGGGGAGTCCGTCGAATGTTGGGAATGAACGTCTGCTTGATAGGCTGGCGCGGCTGCCCTCCGTGCGTGGGCGGCGCCCCGAGCTCGTGACGGTACCCGTGCCCCACGAAGAACGATCAAAGAGAGTTCTCCTTCATGCTTTCAGCCTTTGGTAACGCGTTCAGGTCGCCGGACCTTCGCAAGAAGATCCTGTTCACCCTGTTCATCCTGGCCGTGTTCCGGTTGGGCTCCACGGTGCCGACGCCGAATGTGAACGTGGTACGGATCGACGAGTGCCGCACCTTGGCCGAGTCCGGTGCCAGCGGCGGCCTGTACTCGATCATCAACCTGTTCTCCGGCGGCGCCCTGCTGCAATTGTCGATCTTCGCGCTGGGCATCATGCCCTACATCACCAGCTCGATCATCCTGCAGCTGTTGACGGTGGTGATCCCGCGCTTGGAGTCGCTGAAGAAGGAGGGCGCCTCCGGACAGCAGAAGATCACCCAGTACACCCGCTACCTGACGCTGGTGCTGGCGGTGCTCAATGCCACCGCCTTCGTCACCATGGCCCGCAACGGGCAGCTCTTCCCCGGTTGCGAGGGGATCATCTACGACGAGGGGATCTTCCCGATCGTGGTGATGATCCTGGTGATGACCGCCGGCACCTCGATCATCATGTGGATGGGCGAGCTGGTCACCGACCGGGGCATCGGCAATGGCATGTCGATCATGATCTTCACCCAGATCGCCGCCCAGTTCCCGGCCTCGCTGTGGTCCATCAAGACTTCCCGCACCGGCGCGAACGCCTGGCTGGTCTTCGGCCTGGTGATCGCCATCGGCCTGCTGGTGATGGCCGGCATCATCTTCGTCGAGCAGGCCCAGCGTCGCATTCCGGTGCAGTACGCCAAGCGGATGGTCGGCAAGCGACTGTTCGGTGGCACCACCACCTACATCCCGCTGAAGGTGAACCAGGCCGGCGTCATCCCGGTGATCTTCGCCTCCTCCATGCTCTACCTTCCGGTGTTGTACGCCACCTTCCAGAAGGACACCCCGGCGGCGCGCTGGATCAATGCCAATTTCACCGGCAGCGGCGGCAACCACCAGCCGATCTACAACGCGGTCTTCTTCCTGTTGATCATCGGCTTCACCTATTTCTACGTCGCGATCACCTTCGACCCAGTCGAGATCAGTGACAACATGAAGAAGTACGGCGGTTTCATCCCGGGCATCCGCGCGGGCAAGCCGACGGAGGACTACCTGGCCTACGTGCTCTCGCGCCTGACCGCGCCGGGCTCGCTGTACCTGGCCCTGATTTCGCTGATCCCCACCATCGCGTTCATGACGCTCGGGGCGGCGCAGAACTTCCCCTTCGGCGGAACCTCCATCCTCATCATCGTGGGTGTGGCTCTTGACACGGTGAAGCAGATCGAGAGCCAGCTCCAGCAACGCAACTACGAAGGATTCCTGAAGTGAGAATGCTGATCATGGGCGCCCCCGGCGCCGGCAAGGGCACCCAGGCCAAGCTGATTGCCAATCACTACCGCATTCCGGCCATCTCCACTGGGGCGATCTTCCGCGCCAACATCGCGGCCAGGACGCCACTGGGCCAGCGGGTGGACCAGTTGATCGGCGCTGGTGAATTCGTGCCCGACGTGATCACCACCGCTGTCGTGGCCAAGCGGCTGCTGGAGCCGGACGCCAGCAATGGCTGGTTGCTGGACGGCTATCCGCGCACCACCGAGCAGGTGGAGGCGTTGGACATCATCCTGGAGGATGCCAAGCGTCACCTGGACTGCGTGCTCTGCCTGGAGACCGACGAGGAGACCCTGATCCAGCGGCTGGTCAAGCGCGCCGAGATCGAGGGGCGCGCCGACGACAACGAGGAGACCATTCGTCGCCGGATGGAGGTCTACGCCGAGGAGACCGCGCCCCTGCTGGCCATCTACCAGGAGCGCGGCATGCTGGTTCGCGTCGACGGCGAGGGCAGCGTGGACGAGGTCGCCGCCCGGATCTTCGCCGCCCTGGACAAGGTCGCCAGCCGCTGATGTTCTCCCGTGGCATCGAGCTGAAGAAGCCCGAACAGGTCAAGCAGATGCGGCGCGCCGGACTGGTCGTCGCCAAGGTTCTGGACGAACTGGGCCGACGGGTGGCGGTGGGTGTCACCACCGCCGAGCTCGATGCCGTGGCGCGGGAGATGCTGGCCGAGCAGGGAGCCACCTCCAACTTCCTCAACTACGGCGCGGAGTGGGGCTATCCGCCCTACCCGGCGGTTGCCTGCATCTCCGTCGACGAGCAGATCGTGCATGGCATCCCCAGCGAGCGCAAGCTGGTCGACGGGGACATCGTGAGCGTGGACTTCGGCGCCATCATCGACGGCTGGCACGGCGACGCCGCGCGCACCTTCCTGGTCGGAGATGTGAGCCAGCAGCACCGCGAGTTGAGCGATGCCACCCGGGAATCCATGTGGGCCGGGATCGGCGCCGCCCGGCTCGGCGGCCGGGTGGGGGACATCTCGCACGCCATCGAGTGCTCCATCCTGGGCCACCAGCGCGGCTATGGCATCGTGCGGGAGTACACCGGGCACGGGATCGGCACCGCCATGCACCAGCCGCCGGACGTGCCCAACTACGGCAAGGCCGGCCGGGGGCCCAAGGTGGTGGAGGGTCTGGTGCTGGCTATCGAACCGATGGTCACCACCGGCAGCGAGGACGCCGTCACCCTGGACGACGAATGGACCGTGGTCACCCACGACGGCAGCTGGGCCTCCCACTGGGAGAACACCGTGACGGTCACCAAGCACGGCCTGTGGGTGCTCACCGAGCTGGACGGCGGCGAGGCGGAGCTGACGGCCCGCGGCTTGCCCTTCGGTCCGCTGGCCGACTGACGGTCCCGCTCACCGCTGGCGTAGGCCGCGATTGTGGCCGAGCAGGTTGACCGCCGCCGTGGTCCGTTCCCGGGCCTGGGCCAGCCGCTCGCGGTCACCCCTTCCCGAGGCCAGCTGCTCGTTCACCAGTAGCACCCGGGCCGGGGAACCGGAGGTGGCGTGCGTGGTCAGGGTGGGGTGGTATTCAGCGTGGCTGACGGTGAACCGCCCGTCGGGCTGCTCGGTGAAGGTGAACCGGGTGGTGATGCCCTCATAGCCGCGGGGGACCGAGGTGAGGTGCTGGGCCACCAGGTTTCCCAGCCCATAGGCCACCCACTTGCCGTTCACCCGGGTGATCGGCTGAACGACGTGCACGTGATGGCCGTAGACCAGATCGACGTCGTCCGAGGCGGTGAGCTTCTTGGCCAGCGCCACCTGCTGAGGATTGGGGCGGGTCTGGTACTCGTCGCCGCCGTGCACCCCTACCAGCACGATGTGTGCGCCCGCCCGCCGCGCGACCTGGGCGCGTTTCAGCAGCGAGTCGGCGTCGATGCCGGACCACGCCCATGGCCGATCCTTCGGCACCGGGATTCCATTGGTGCCGTAGGCGCCTTCGACCACGGCAATCCGGACGCCGTCGGAGGTGGTGAAGATCACCGGTGTGTCCGCCTCCTGCTGGCTGCGGGCGGTCCCGACATGCTTCAGTCCCACCGCGTCCATCTGGTCGAGGGTAGTGCGCAGGCCCTCGAAGCCCTGGTCCAGACTGTGGTTGGAGGCTGTCGTGCACAGGTCATAGCCCAGGTCCTTCACGGCGCGCAGCGTTTGCGGCGGGGCAGAGAAGGCTGGGTAGGAGTGATAGGGGCCACCGGCCTTGGCCACTGGTACCTCGTTGTGGCAGATGGCCAGGTCTGCGGCCGCGACGAGCGGTCTCATCGCAGCGAGCGTGGGCGCGAAATCCATCGCGTCGGGTCCCTGCTGGCCGGCCCGGGCCGCGTCCTCCCTGGCCCCGAACCAGAGCGTGTTGTGCCACAGCAGATCGCCATTCATCACCACCGTGGCTGTCCTGGGGGGAACTGACGATGCGCTGGCGGGAGTCGGGCTGGACACGGGTCGCGCAGGGGCACTGGCACCGCCCGAGTGGCTGCAGGCCGTCAGCGCCAGGATGAGGCCAAGGGTCGGGCTGACTCGTGAGGACAGGGTACGGGGCACGTAATACTCTTATCGAGCAAAGAGGTCAGATGACCTATTCGGGGTGGCGCGAGACTGCTGAACTCAGTGCCTTGCCCGTCGCCTCTTCGCGAATATTCGGCCAAAGTCCTGGTGCGCCATGAGGTTTCTTGGTGTTGACTGACTTCGTGACGAAATCAACTTTGCCGACAGATCTGCAGATCGCTCGCGCCGCGAAGCTGGACCCGATCGACGAGGTTGCCGCTCGCGCCGGAATCGACGCCAGCCGGGTGGAGCCGTACGGCAGCAGCGTGGCGAAGATCGGCCTGCAGGCCATCGTTGACCTTGCCCCCAACCCCGATGCGAAGTATGTGGTGATCACCGCGTTGACGCCGACGCCACTGGGGGAGGGCAAGACCACCACCGCCGTCGGTCTGGCCCAGGGCCTGGCCAAGCTGGGGCGCCGCTCGATGCTGGCGCTGCGCCAGCCGTCGCTGGGCCCCACCTTCGGAGTGAAGGGCGGGGCCGCCGGTGGCGGCTACTCGCAGGTGCTGCCGATGGAGACGCTGAACCTGCACCTCACCGGTGATTTCCACGCGATCACCACCGCGCACGACCTGCTGGCGGCGATGATCGACAACCACCTGTACCACGGCAACGAGCTGGGGATCGATCCGCACTCGATCAGCTGGCGTCGGGTGATCGACATGAACGACCGCTCGCTGCGCAATGTGATCGTGGGGCTGGGCGCCCGGCTGGACGGGGTTCCCCGGCAGGCCGGCTTCGACATCACCGCGGCCAGCGAGGTGGGCGTCTGCCTGGCCCTGGCCACCAGCCTGCGGGATCTGCGGGAGCGGCTGGGCCGGATCGTGGTGGGTTACACCGTCGACGGCAAGCCGGTGACCGCCGAAGACCTGAAGGCGGCCGGTGCGATGACCGTGATCATGCGCGACGCAATCAAGCCCAACCTGATGCAGACCACGGAGAACACCCCGGTGCTGATCCACGCCGGGCCCTTCGGCAACATCGCCACCGGCAATTCGTCGGTGATCGCCGACCAGATCGGGATCAAGGCCGCCGACTACCTGCTGACCGAGGCCGGCTTCGGAGCCGACATGGGCGCGGAGCGCTTCTTCAACGTCAAGTGTCGGGTCTCCGGGCTGCGCCCCGACGCGGCGGTGCTGGTCACCACGGTGCGCGCGCTCAAGACCCATTCCGGTCGGTTCACCGTCATCGCGGGCAAGCCGCTGCCGCCCGAGATGCTGGCCGACAATCCCGACGACGTCCGGGCCGGCGCGGACAACCTGCGCAAGCACATCGAGATCGTCCGCGGCTTCGGCGTCGCGCCGGTGGTGGCGATCAATGTCTTCCCCACCGACCACGAGGACGAGATTGCTGTGATCCGGGAGATCGCCGAGCAGGCGGGTGCCCGGGTGGCCGCGTCCACCCACGTCGTCGACGGCGGCGCCGGCGCCGTTGAGCTGGCCCGGGTGCTGGAGGAGGCCTGCCAGGACCAGACCGACTTCCGCTACACCTACGAGTCGACCGATTCGCTGACCGACAAGATCACCAAGGTGGCCACCCGGGTCTATGGGGCCGACGGGGTGGAGGTGCTGCCCGCCGCCAGGAAGGAGCTGGCGCACTTCGAGGAGCTGGGGTACGGCCACTTCCCGGTGGTGATCGCCAAGACCCACCTGTCGATCTCGCACGATCCCAAGCTCCGCGGCGCGCCGACGGGCTGGACGCTCCCGGTACGCGAGGTCCGGCTGGCCGCCGGAGCGGGTTATGTCTATGCGATCTGTGGCGAGATGCGCACCATGCCCGGTCTGGGCAAGCACCCCGCGGCGGAGCGGATCGACATCGACGAGCACGGCCAGGTGGTGGGTCTGTTCTGACGGCTCGAAGCCAGCCACGCTCCCCGAGCCTGTCCAGGGGTCTGTGAAGTGAGGCCTCGACGGGCTCGGCCATCGTGGTTGCGTGAGCCACGGCCCCGAGCCTGTCGAGGAGTCCTCAGGAAGTCAGCGACCGGCGCCGTCGGAACCGAAGAACTTCTTCCACGGCACGTCGACCGCCTTGTCCTCGCCGACCACCTCGTACAGGTGGCGCAGCAGCGGGAACTGCTCCGGCGGCACGACGCCGCGCTCGGTCAGCGCCTTGAGCGCCTGGCCGACGACGACGATGCAGGTGGCACCCTCCAGGGTGACGCCGGGCATCTTGGCCTTGGCCTCGCTGAAGGTCAGGCCAGTGCCCACCAGGGTTCCGACCTTCACATTGCGCCCGCCCATGCTGGTGACGAAGCAGTCACCGATGCCGGCGATGCCCATCACGGTCTGCGGATCGCAGCCGAGCAGCTGCAGCCACTCCTGCATCTCGATGGAGGCCTGACCGAAGATCGCGGCCCCGTAGTTGTAGTTCACGTAGGGGGACTCGACCGCGTCCTCGGACTGCAGCTTCTGCAGCGTGCCGTGCATGAAGCCGGCTCCGAAGGCATAGCAGTTCTTGGTGGCGGCCATCAGCTCGATGCCCTTGAAATCGGTGTTCAGCCAGACGTGGTAGTAGTCGGTCTCGAAGAGTTCGCGCCACATCTCCAGGGTCTTCATGTCGTCACCGGTGAAGGTGACGCAGGTGTGCCGGTGCACGGCCACCTCGCCCGCGATCGAGGGGCCGGCGATCGCCGACCAGGTGACCTGCTTGCGCAGTTCCTCGGGAACCTGATTGGCCAGGACATTCGGCAGGATCTCGAAATTGCCCTCGTCGTCGGCGCGCAGGCCCTTGGCCAGTGCCATCACGTGCATACCGGGGCGCAGCAGTCCGGCCAGCTGCTCACCGGCCCACTCGACGCCGAAGGAGTTCACGCCGCTCATCACCAGGTCGACGCCGTCGAAGGCCTTGGCGGCGTCCTCTAGCTGGTAGGCCTCGGTGCCCTCGGGCACCTTCAGCCCCAGATTGGGGTGGATGCCAGTCTGCTGGATGGATTCGATGATCTCGCGGTCCAGGTGGGTGCCAACCAGACGGACCGTGTGGCCGTTGTCAGTGAAGGGGGTGGCCAACGCGGTGGCCATGATGCCCGAGCCGAGCACGACGAGTGTCGCCATGGGGAGTTCCTTTCGAAGCGGACGGAATCCCGACGACCGACCGATCGGTGCCGGGGCTGGGCGCCAGCGCCCAACGGGTCCTTACGGATTCCACGCTAGTCGTTGCTGCCCGCGCGTGACAGGCGGATGACGCCGACTTCGCACCGGTTGCGTGAATTTCTCCGGTCTATTGCGTCCTCGGCGGTGCGGTACCGGCGGGGGCTGCAATTCTGGCGGGCCTGGCGGATCCCAAGGATTGTTGAACGTGCAGGACTGCGATCTTCCCGCCAGAATTGCAGCTTGTGGGTGCGGCATGGCCCGAGCGCCCAGCGCCTATGGTGGAAGACATGACGAATCACCCAGTCACCGCCACCGACGACCTCGTCGAGGACCTCCATGGGCACCGGATTGCCGATCCCTACCGCTGGCTGGAGGACGTCGACTCCGAACGCACCCGGGCCTGGGTGGCCGAGCAGCGCGCCTTCGCGGCGCAACAGTTGTCGGCGCTGCCCCACCGGGCCTTCTTTGACGACGTGATGGCGAAGGTCACCTCGCGGCCGCGCTGGTCCACCCCGTGGTGCTCCAAGGGGCTCTACTTCCAGGAACGGCACGACGGGGTACGCAACCAGCCGGTGCTGCACGTCGCCGACAGCCTCGAGGAGTTGCAGGCGGGCGGCCGGCCGCTGGTGGACCCCAACCTGTGGAGTGCCGACGGCAGCTCCTCGCTGGCCTTCATCACCGTCAACCCGCAGGCCAGCCTGATCGCCGTCGGACGCAGCGACGCCGGCTCGGACTGGACCCGGATCAGCATCATCGCCCCCGACGGCACCGCTGTTGACGACGTCGAGACCATCACCAAGTTCAGCCAAGCGCTCTGGCTGCCCGACGGGCAATCCTATGTCTACAAGGCCTTTCCCGGCGCCGGTCGGGCCGAGGGCACCGAGACGCGGGCCCTGCCGGGCTGCCGGCTCATGGTGCACCGAATCGGCGACGACCCGTCGCAGGACGTCACCTTTGCCGATTTCGAGCTGGACCCGCAGGTGCTGCCCTGGCCGGAGCTCAGCGACGACGACCGCTGGCTGGTGGCGCACCTGGCCACCGGCACCGAACGATCCAACCGGATCTGGCTCTACCCCGTCCGGGAGCAGGCAGGCCGTAGCGTGGTGGATGCCGAACCGGTCGAGCTGATCGACAAGGCCCGCGCTGCCTGGCACTACCTGGGCACCCACGACGGCGAACTGCTCTTCCACACCGACGACGACGCGCCGCAGGGCCGGGTGGTGGCGCTGCGCCAGGACGAGTGGACGCTGCGCGAGGTGGTGGCCGAGGGGGCCGCCGTGATCGATGTGGCGGCCTTGGCCGCAGAGAACCTGCTGGTGCAGACCCTGGAGGATGCCCAGACGGTGTTGCGCCGCTGGTCCTTGGGTGATGCCGAGAACCCGGGGGCGATGCTGGGCCGCGTGGAGCTTCCCGACGGGGTGTTGGACCAGATCCACGCCCGCGCCACCAGCGACGAGGTCTTCCTGGGACTCAGCACCCTGACCGAAGCGGTGGACTCCTGGCGGCTCGACGCCGCGACCGGCGTGGTGACCCAGCTCCCGGGGCCGCAGACCGATTGGCAGGCGCCGCGGTATCGCACCGAGCGTTGTCGTACCACCAGCGCGGACGGCACCCAGGTGCCCTACTTCCTGATCGTCCCCGAGGCAGTGGACCTGGCGGAGGCCCGGCCCACGATGCTCTACGGCTATGGCGGCTTCGACAGTCCGGTGCTGGCCAACCACCGCGCCACCTGGCCAGGCTGGCTGGCCGCCGGGGGAGTGCTGGTGATCGCCAACCTGCGCGGCGGCGGCGAATTCGGCCGCGATTGGTACGAGGACGGGATCAAGGCCAACAAGCAGCACGTCTTCGACGACGTGATCGCCGTGGCCGAACAGCTGGTGGCCGACGGCGTCACCACGCCGGCGCAACTGGCGATCCACGGCAAGAGCAATGGCGGCCTGCTGGTCGGCGCCGCGATCACCCAGCGGCCGGACCTGTTCGCCGTCGCCCTGCCGCACGTCGGGGTGCTGGATGCGCTGCGATTCCACAAGTTCACCATCGGCAAGGCCTGGGTCAGCGACTATGGCAATCCCGACGAGAAGCAGGACTTCGAACGGATCCTTGGCTGGTCGCCGCTGCACAACATCACGCCCGGCACCCGCTACCCGGCAACCCTGGTGCTGACCAGCGACCACGACGACCGGGTGGTGCCCGCCCACTCCTACAAGTTCACTGCCGCGCTGCAGGCCGCCCAGGTGGGCGAGGAGCCTGTCGTCGCCCGGATCGAGCCGGCCACGGGGCACGGTCTGGCCAGCAAGCCGCCCACGGTGCTGGCCGCCGAGTGCGCCGACCTGCTGGCCTTCGCGGCGCAGCACACCGGTCTGGTGCCCTCGGCGGGCCCGGGGAGTGAGCAATGAACGTTAGGGTGGAGCCGTGAGCAACCTGCCGATCTCCTCGAAGTACCGCAGCCAGAGCGCCCGTTCCGTCGACGAGGCGGAGCGGGAGGACCTCACCAAGCGGCTGAATGACGCCTTCACTTCCGGCAGCATCGACGGCGACACCTACCGCGATCTGCTGGACCGGCTCTACGGCGCGCAGACCCTCGGTGAGCTGGTGCCCGTCGTCGAGCACCTGCCCGCGAAGCAGACCTACGACGACCCGGCGATGGTCCGGCAGAACACCAGCACCGCACCCGGCGAGCTGGCCCCGGCCGGGATGAACCAGCAGACCGCGCTCAAGATCGGGATGGCGCTGGGCGGGCTCGGGCTGCTGCTGATCCTGGTGCTGGCCATCCTGCTCTGAGGCCTGATCGCAGCGGCCCCGACTGGCTCGGCCATCGTGGTCGGGTTCCGCGAGTGGTGACCACGCTTCCCGAGCCGTCGAGGGGCGGGCTCAGGTGGTCACTTCGCGAAGACCCCGATCACCGGATTCCACTCGTCGATGAGCACGTCGGCCACCTGGCCGAGCTGCTGGAAGGGATCCTGGCTGAGCAGCTCGCGGATCTCGTCGGCGGAGGTGCCCTGCATCACCAGCAGTGCTCGGCCGGGTGAGGTGTCGAGCAGTGGGCCGGAGGCCACCAGCTGGCCGGCCTCGGCCAGTGAGCCGAGGAAGGCGCGGTGGCGGGGGCGGTTCTCGTCCTGGACGGCAATGTCGGGACCATAGGTGTACACAACGCTGAAGTAGGCCATGCGGGCAGCCTAGCGCCCGATTTGGCTGGCCATCATGCGCTGGCGTAGAGTTGTGTGTCGGTCACCTGTGTCCAGGCGATCGTTCGTGCCCGCATCCACCCGGATGGGGGAGCAATCGAAGAGATTGAGAGTTCATGGCAAAGAAAGAGGGAGCCCTCGAGCTTGAGGGAACCGTGGTCGAGTCCCTGCCCAACGCGATGTTTCGCGTGGAGCTGGTGAACGGTCACAAGGTGCTCGCCACGATCAGCGGCAAGATGCGTCAGCACTACATTCGCATCCTGCCGTCGGACCGCGTCGTCGTCGAGCTGTCCCCCTATGACCTGACTCGCGGACGCATCGTCTACCGCCACAAGTGATCCGTCGGGACGGGTTTTCCGTCCCAGCAGACACATCCACCACAGAAACCCGGGCATCGCTGCGCGCAGTGAGACCGGGATTCGATGATCCGAAAGAGACTCTCGAATGAAGGTTCAGCCGAGCGTCAAGAAGATCTGCGACAAGTGCAAGGTGATTCGCCGGCACGGTCGCGTGATGGTGATCTGCGACAACCCGCGCCACAAGCAGCGCCAGGGCTGACCAGCCAGGCAATGCCGCCCCGAGAGCAGGCGCTCGACGGGCAATGGGCGGTGACTCGCAGAACATCGCAGGTGCAAGGTCACCCATCGCCACGGCGATGAACCACCTGCCAGACAAATCAACAACGTGAACGCAAGGCCGGAGATGAATACCGGTCGCACCCCTGGGCGAAGGCCAGGGCCCCGACGGCAGTCCCACTGGGAAGGCCACAAGGCATCGGGGACGCGTCACGCCACACACCTTCGCGGCCCAGGACCGAATGCTCCGCAACCCGCTGGAAACGGGGGAGCCCCCAGTGATGGGGAATGGGCCGAAGATTGAAAGGTAACCGCCTGATGGCACGCCTCATTGGTGTCGACCTCCCGCGCGAAAAGCGTCTCGAGGTCGCCCTGACCTACATCTTTGGCATCGGCAAGACCCGCGCCAAGGAGACCCTGGAAGCCACCGGAATCTCCGGCGACCTCCGTGTCCACACCCTCACCGACGATCAGCTGGTCGCCCTGCGTGACCACATCGAGGCCAACTACGAGACCGAAGGTGACCTCCGCCGTGAGGTTGCTGCCGACATCCGTCGCAAGATCGAGATCGGCACCTACCAGGGTCGTCGCCACCGCTCCGGTCTGCCGGTCCGCGGCCAGCGCACCCGTACCAACGCTCGTACCCGCAAGGGCAAGAAGAAGGCCGTCGCCGGCAAGAAGAAGGCGCGCTGACCTTCCGGTTGGTGCAGACACGACAGATTCCAGGAGAAAACTGACCCATGGCTACTGCAGGCCGTAAGGGCGCCGCCGCAAAGACCAAGGTGCGCCGCAAGGAAAAGAAGAATGTGGTTGCCGGACAGGCCCACATCAAGAGCACGTTCAACAACACGATCATCGCCATCACCGATCCCACCGGTGCTGTGATCTCGTGGGCCTCCGCTGGCACCGTCGGCTTCAAGGGCTCGCGCAAGTCGACCCCCTTCGCCGCCCAGATGGCCGCCGAGTCGGCCGGTCGTCGCGCGATGGACCACGGCATGAAGCGCGTGGACGTCTTCGTCAAGGGGCCCGGCTCCGGCCGTGAGACCGCCATCCGTTCGCTGGGAGCCATCGGGCTCGAGGTCGGCGCCATCGCCGATGTCACCCCCGTGCCCCACAACGGCTGCCGTCCGCCCAAGCGCCGTCGCGTCTGATCCCGAGAACACAGAAAAGGACTGATCAACAATGGCCCGTTACACCGGCCCCATGACCAAGAAGTCCCGTCGCTACGGGACCGACCTGGTCGGCAACGACAAGGCATTCGAGAAGCGCCCCTACCCGCCGGGCGTGCACGGCCGCGGCCGCACCAAGGATTCCGAGTACTCGCTGCAGCTCAAGGAGAAGCAGAAGGCTCGTTACGCCTATGGCGTGCTGGAGAAGCAGTTCCGTCGCTACTACGCCGAGGCCGATCGCGTCCCCGGCAAGACCGGTGACGCCCTGCTCCAGATCCTCGAGAGCCGTCTGGACAATGTCATCTACCGCGCTGGCTTCGCCTCGACCCGTCGTCAGGCCCGCCAGCTCGTGGTGCACGGTCACTTCCTGGTCAACGGCCAGAAGGTGAACATCCCCAGCTTCCGCGTCAGCCAGTACGACGTCATCGACGTCCGCCCCAAGTCCATGGACCTGCACCCGCTGGTGGTGGCCCGTGAGACCCACGGCGAGCGCGAGGTTCCGGCGTGGATGGACGTGCGTCCCAACAAGATGCGCATCCTGATCCACCAGCTGCCCACCCGTGAGCAGATCACGGTGGACGTGCAGGAACAGATGATCGTCGAGCTCTACTCGAAGTGATCGGTTTGGGGTGGGCCCGCGCCCACTCCGGCCGGGGCTTCGGCTTGCGCCAACCACCCTCCTCGCAAGCTCGGAGGGGGGCCAGGCCCATCCACGGCGCCGCGCCGAACCCCGTCCGGGGAGGGCACGGGCCGTGGGCCCCGAACGATTGCTTCATCCCTGACTTGCTGGATTCCTCGCCCATCGAGGGCGAAGAATCCACACCTATCGCGTCATCACATATCGGGTGGCGCATCACATGGTCCTCATATAGCGGGGGACCTGGAACGAAGGAAAGTACATGCTCATCGCACAGCGTCCGACCCTGTCGGAAGAAGTGATCGGCGATTACCGTTCGCGCTTCATCATCGAGCCCCTGGAGCCCGGCTTCGGCTACACCCTGGGCAACTCGCTGCGTCGCACCCTGCTGTCGTCCATCCCAGGCGCGGCCGTGACCAGCATCAAGATCGAGGGCAACCAGCACGAGTTCTCGACCATCGAGGGTGTCGTCGAGGACGTCACCGAGCTGATCCTGAACCTCAAGGGCCTGGTGCTGTCCTCGGAGGAGGACGAGCCCGTCACCATGTACCTGCGCAAGCAGGGCGCCGGTGAGGTGACCGCCGCCGACATCCAGCCCCCGGCTGGCGTGGAGATCCACAACCCGGATCTGCACATCGCGACGCTGAACGACAACGGCAAGCTCGAGATGGAGCTGGTCGTGGAGCGTGGCCGCGGCTACGTCTCCAGCGTGCTGAACAACAACCCGGATGCCGAGATCGGCCGGATTCCGGTCGACTCGATCTACAGCCCCGTGCTGAAGGTCACCTACAAGGTCGAGGCCACCCGTGTTGAGCAGCGCACCGACTTCGACAAGCTGATCGTCGACGTCGAGACCAAGCCCGCCATCCGTCCCCGCGACGCCGTGGCCTCCGCCGGCCGCACGCTGGTGGAGCTCTTCGGTCTGGCCCGCGAGCTGAACCTGGACGCCGAGGGCGTCGAGATCGGCCCGTCACCCGTCGACGAGCAGCTGGCGCAGGATCTGGCCCTGCCGGTTGAGGACCTGAACCTGACGGTTCGCTCCTACAACTGCCTCAAGCGCGAGGGCATCCACACCGTGGGTGAGCTGGTCTCGCGCAGCGAGCAGGACCTCCTCGACATCCGCAACTTCGGCTCCAAGTCCATCGACGAGGTCAAGCTGAAGCTGCACGAGATGGGCCTGTCGCTGAAGGACTCGGCTCCTGGCTTCGACCCGCTGCAGGCGGCCGACCGCTATGAGGACGACGTCGAGGGCGACGACGAGGACTTTGCCGAAACCGAGCAGTACTGACCCGCTCCGCTGACCAAGAACCTGGAGAACTGACATGCCTACACCCACCAAGGGTCCCCGCCTCGGCGGCAGCCCCACCCACGAGCGGATCATCCTGGCCAACCTGGCCAGCCAGCTGTTCGAGCACGGCCGCGTCACCACCACGGAGACCAAGGCCAAGCGCGTTCGTCCCCTGGCCGAGAAGCTGATCAGCAAGGCCAAGCGCGGCGACCTGCACAACCGCCGCCAGGTCCTGAAGACCATCACCGACCAGGGCGTCGTGCACGTCCTGTTCACCGAGATCGCCCCGGCCATGGCCGAGCGTGACGGTGGCTACACCCGGATCACCAAGATCGGCAACCGCAAGGGCGACAATGCCCCCATGGCCGTCATCGAGCTGGTGACCGAGGCCGTCGTGAAGAAGCCGTCCGCCTCCAAGGCCGCCAAGGCCGAGGACATCAAGGCCGACATCGCCAAGGCCACCCCGCTGGCCGACGAAGCGGCTGCCGAGGCCAAGGCCGACGACGTTGCTCCTTCCACCACCGAGGCCGCCGAGTTTGGCGAGGGCTCCTACGTGGGCGAGAACGCCCCCGAGGGCTTCGACATCAAGGGCAACAAGGACTCGATGCTCTTCCACACCCCCGAGTCGCAGTGGTACGAGAGCACCATCGCCGAGGTGTGGTTCAACTCCGCCGAGGCCGCCGAGGCCGCTGGCTTCACCAATGCGATGAAGACGGCCGCCGTTGCCGCCGAACGCACCAGCGAGGCCTGAGCAAGAACCGGGCCTTGTGACAAGGGGCGTTCCACCATTCGTGGTGGAGCGCCCCTTTGGCGTGCCCGGGCTTGCCACCGGTAGGCTCGGGGCATGACATTGCGCATTGCCCAACTGGCCAACTTCGTCGGTCCGGTCTCGGGCGGAATGCGCGTGGCGATCGACCAGCTGGGCAAGGGCTACGTCGAGGCCGGGCACGAACGGATCCTGGTGATCCCCGGCCAGCACGACACCACCACCGAGACCGAGAACGGCCTGGTGGTGCAGGTTCGCTCCCCGCGGATCACTCGCGACTACCGGATGATCGCCACCCCGTGGCGGGCGCTGAAGGTGCTGGAACGCTTCAACCCCACCTCGATCGAGGTCAGCGACAAGTGGACGCTCTCACCGGCAGCCCGGTGGGCGAAGAAGCGCGGCGTGGGCTCAGTCCTGTTCAGCCACGAGCGCCTCGATGACATGCTGGCCGGCTGGGTGCGGGCCCAGTTCGGCGTCGAGACGGCCGTCGGTGCGCTGAACCGACGTCTGGTCAAGGAATTCGATGCGGTGGTGGTGACCTCCGACTACGCCCGGGAGGAATTCGCCGATCTGGGCGCCAACCTGTGGAAGGTGCCGCTTGGGGTTGACCTGGAGACCTTCCACCCCGGCGTCGGGGCCCCGAGCGAGGACGGTCTGGTCAAGCTCTGCTACGTCGGGCGGATGTCGCACGAGAAGAACCCGGAGCTGGGGGTGGCCGCCGCGGTGGAACTGCACCGACGTGGCGTGCCGATCCAGCTCAACATGTACGGCGTTGGGCCCGACCTGGAGAAGATGCGGGTGCAGGCCGGCGACGCCCCCGTGGTCTTCCACGGCTTCGTCAAGGGCCGCGACGAGGTGGCCCGGCGATTCGCCGCCAGCGACATCTCCCTGTCGGTCTGCCCGTCGGAGACCTTCGGGCTGGCGGTCTTGGAGGCCTTGGCCTGCGGGACCCCCGTCGTCACCTCCAATCGCGGCGGCGCCCACGAGCTGGTGGATGCCACCAGCGGCGAGTACGGCCCGCCGGATGCCGCGGGCATCGCCGACGCGGTCGAGCGGCTGATCGGTCGGCTCAGTCCAGAATTGCGGCTGGCGGCCCGCCAGCGCGCCGAGCAATACACCTGGGCCAGCAGCGTCGAGAAGATGCTGCAGCTCCACGACAGCCTCGGAGGCACCCGATGAACAAGTCCTTGCTCCCGCTTGCCGGCGTCGTGGCGCTGGTCGCACCCGCGATCGCCACGGCCCCCGGCCCGGCCCCCGACGCGCAGGGGGCCAGCATCGATGACCTGGTGCGCGACTGCCAGCAGACCGGCCTGGAGGGCTGGGAGCTGGTGGACGAGGCCACCCGACGGGTGCACGAGGCCTTCGACCACACCAGCCTGTGGCACCTGTGGGAAGGCTCCGCCACGGCCCTGCGGCACGGCCACGGCTGGTCGGCCCAGTACAACGGGGCACTGAAACACGTGCTGCGCGAACTGGGATTCAAGGTGCAGGTGGTGCACGCCGCCCGGGTGCACGGCCTGGGCCGCAACCCGTGGTGGAATGCCGGCCACACCTGGCTGCAGGTCGCCCACGGGGGCCGCACCCTGGACGTCTGCGCCTCCCGGTTGGAGCACAGGGCCGGGCGGGTCAGCTTCGTCCCGGTCACCCAGGTGCGCCCGATGAACCGCTGGACCCGCAGCCTGGTCTCGCTCTCGCTCAGCCCCGTCGTCGCCGTGCAGGCCTGGCGCCAGGTGCTGGGTGGCGCCGAGCAACCCAAGTGGCTCTACCGGGGCTTCGACGAGCAGGTGTAGACCAATCGGGCTGGGGCGCTGCCAGGGTCAGGCGGCGTGGGCGCAACCCCAGGGCTGCAGGCCGCGCTGGGCGTAGAGCTTGTTGGCGATGGTGATCTGCTGCTCACGGGTGGCCAGGTTGGCCGTAGGCGCGTACTTGGTGCCGCCGTTGACCTCCCAAGTCTGCTTGTCGAACTGCAGGCCGCCGTAGTAGCCATTGCCGGTGTTGATCGACCAGTTGCCGCTGGACTCGCACTGGGCGATCCGGTCCCACATCGCGGAGCGAGAGGTGTCCAGGCCGGACTTGTCGCTCTTCTTGCCCTGCGACGCGCGTGATGTCGGGGTGCTGGAGCTGGAGGGCGCCGCGCTGCTGCTGGCCGATGGGGAGGTCGACGCGCTGGGCTGGGAGGACGCGCTCGGGCTGGCCGAGGGCTTCGCCGCCTCCTTCGTGCCGACGGTGACCTGCTCGTCCACCGGCTTCTTGGTGACGGTGCTGGAGAGCAGCTTGCTGCTGGTTTCCTTGCCGTCCTCCACGGTGACCTGCCAGATCTTGGTGGCCAGGCCGTCCTTGCCCTTGGTGACCACCTTGGTGGTGCCCTTGGCGAGATCGGTGGATTCGGTCTTGACGATCTTGAACTTGATCGCCTCGGTGGTGGTCTTGGTCTTGGTGCCCACCTTGCTGACGACGATCTCCATCCCGTCGGTCAGCCCGGTGGTGGCCGCGGGGGTCACCGTCTGGCCCTTGCCCAGGGTGATCCGACGCTCGCGCAGCAACTCGCCGACGGTGGCGGCGGTGGTCTGGACGCCCACCGGAACCTCGCCGTCCTGCGAGAGCTTGACGCCCTTCGGGGTGCTGGCGGTCACGGCCAGGCCCTCCCGGCTGAGCGCGGCGGAGCGGCTGACGGACAGCCGAGTGCCTGACTGGGTGACGCCCAGCTGGGTCAGCGCGGCGTCGACGGTGGTCGCGGTGGTCCACACGGTGGTCTTCTTGCCGTCCAGGGTGAGGGTCAGCGGGCGACCGTAGTTGACGCTGACCTGGCTGCCGTCGGTGATCTGGCTGTCCAGCGCCGGGACGACGGTGTCGTGCGGGGTGATGGTGATCTCGCTGGCCTTGAGCGCGTCCTGCACGGTGCTGCCGAAGGTGTGCACGGCCAGCGTGGTGCCATCGACGTTGACCAGGACCTCCTTGTCCATCACCTGCCAGCCGACAAGCCCGGCCACGGCGGCGACGACGGTGGTGGTGCTGGCGGAAATGATCCCGATGGTCTTCTTGTTCACGCTGCTCCTCGCTGGGTGCCACATCTCGCTGGTCCCGCGTCCAATTGTGCCGGTCAGCCTGAGATTTTCCTAAATGCCAGCGAGATCTCTCAGGAAGTTCGGAGGTTGGTGGTAATGCCGCTGCCGCGGCTTAGTAAGCCCCGGCAGCGGCGAGGCCCCCCTCCCGAGAGGGGGGAAGAGGGATGTCGG
>NZ_JBCDMV010000016.1:0-7220 GCF_038433135.1 Luteococcus sp. H91
GTGGGGGTGCCCCCCCCCCCCCCTTCCTCCCCCCCCCCCCCCCCCCCCCGAGCCCCCGTTCCCGGGAGGGGGAACGGGGGCTGTAGGCGACGCTTCGCGCTCGGGCGATCAGGCGACGATCAGGCCTGCTGCGCCTTGGTGAAGCGCTCGGTGACGTCGGCCCAGTTGATCACATTCCACCAGGCGGTGACGTAGTCGGCCTTCACGTTCTTGTACTGCAGGTAGTAGGCGTGCTCCCACATGTCCAGCTGCAGCAGCGGGGTCTGGCCCAGCGGCACATTGCCCTGCTGGTCGAACAGCTGCAGGACGTTGAGGCGCTTGCCCAGCGCATCCCAGGCCAGCACCGACCAGCCGGAGCCCTGGATGGCCTTGGCATTCTCGTTGAACTGGGCCTGGAAGCCGTCGAAGGAGCCGAAGAACTCGTCCAGCGCGCTGGACAGCTCACCCTCAGGGCGGTCGCCGCCCTCGGGGGACATGTTCTTCCAGAAGACGGAGTGGTTGACATGGCCACCCAGGTGGAAGGCCAGATCCTTCTCCAGCTTGTTGATGTTGGCGAAGTCACCCTTGGCGCGGGCCTCCTCCATCTTCTCCAGCGCGGTGTTGGCGCCGGCCACGTAGGTTGCGTGGTGCTTGGAGTGGTGCAGCTCCATGATCTCGGGAGCGATGTGCGGCGCCAGGGCGCTGTAGTCGTAGTCAAGATCGGGCAGGGTGTAGACAGCCATGTGAATCCTCTTTCCGTCTTCGCCAGGCGGCAGGGCCTGGAGCCCCTGGTGAAGGGGCTTTCCTAGGGACAACAACGATCCTATGGACTTTGTTCCCGGTGGACCAGACTGTTCGCCGCGAGCGCGATCCACGACAAGTGCCCATGGCTTGGAGCAACTTTGCGCCGGTCTGGCCATTGGTTCTGCCCCCGTGGCGCGATGTACTGGATGGATGAGTCAACCACGTTCCGACTACGGCGCTCCCGTCCTGGTGATGCGCAATCTGTCCAAGCGATTCGGGCCGAAGGTGGCCGTCGACGACCTCTCACTGGCCGTGCCCGCGGGCTGCCTCTTCGGTCTGGTCGGGCCCAACGGGGCGGGCAAGACCACCAGCCTGAGCATGGCCACCGGTCTGCTCCGCCCCGACGCCGGCCAGGTGGAGGTCTGGGGCCACGACGTGTGGAGTGATCCCGTCGCGGCCAAGGCGATGATGGGGGTACTGCCCGATGGCCTGCGGCTCTTCGACCGCTTGAGTGGCCTGGAATTGTTGCGCTTTGCCGCCGGGATGCGCGCCGTTGCACCTGACCAGATCGAACTGCGAGCCCAGGCGCTGCTGCACGCCCTGGGGCTGACGCAGGACGCCAACACATTGGTCTGCGACTATTCCGCCGGCATGACCAAGAAGATCGGGTTGGCCTGTGCCCTGGTGCACAATCCGCGACTGCTGGTGCTGGACGAGCCCTTCGAGGCGGTGGATCCCGTCTCCGGCCAGGCCATCCGTCAGATCCTGCACGACTTCGTGGCCGGTGGCGGCACCGTCGTGCTGTCCAGCCATGTGATGGAGCTGGTGGAGAGCCTGTGTGATGCGGTCGCGGTGGTCGCCAACGGGCGGGTGCTGGCAATCGGTCCGACGGCCGAGGTGACCCAGGGGCGGCGACTGCAGGAGCGCTTCATCGAGCTGGTCGGTGGCGGCACGAGTGACGCGGGGGAGGGGCTGGCATGGTTGGGACACTCGTCCGACTCAAACTGACTCTGCTGCGGCGCTCGCTGCAGGGACAGACGGCCAAGATCATTGGCCTGGTGGTGATCGGTCTCTACGCGCTGGGCGCCCTCGGTTGGCTGTCGGTGGCCCTGATGGGGCTGCGCGGCGCCTCCGACCAGTTGCACGGCGGCGCCACCACCGTCGGCTTCGCAGCGCTGACGCTGGGGTGGCCGCTGGGCACGTTGCTGGTCTCCGGCAGCGACCAGACCCTGGACCCGGGCCGCTTCGCGCTCTTCCCGGTGCGCGCCCGGCAGCTGATGCCCGGGCTGCTGGTCTCTGGTCTGGTGGGGATCGGGGGCCTCTTCACGATGCTGCTGGCCCTGGTCCACGTGGCCAGTTGGAGCACCGGTGTCGCGCCGCTGCTCTTCGGGCTGCTCGCGGCGGTCCTGGGATGCACCACCTGCATCCTGCTGGCCCGCACCGCCGCCGCCAGCTTCTCGTCGGCGCTCAGCACCCGCCGCTACCGGGACGGCGCCGCGCTGCTGCTGGGCCTGCTGGCGATGGGCAGCGGAATCGGCGTCCAGTTGGTGATGCGCTGGCTGGGCAATGTGGAGCAGCTCGAACAGCGGGCGGCACGCCTGGCCTCGGTGGCCTCCTGGACGCCCTTCGGCTGGGCCTGGGCGCTGCCCTGGGATGCGGCCACCGGCCGATGGGGCCTGCTCGCGGTACACACCGCGTTGGCCATCGCGCTGGTCGCGGCACTGTGGAAGCTCTGGGAACGTTCCCTGTCCCGGGCGCTGACGTCGCCGCTGGAGGCCGGTGGTGCGGGCGGGCGAGCCAAGGCCCACTCCGTCGTGGACCGGCTGGTGCCGGCGGGGCCAGCCGGAGCGATCGCGGCCCGCTCGCTGCGCTACTGGCGGCGCGACCCGCGCCACCTGGTGCTGGCCGTCTCGGTGCTGCTGATGCCGCTGCTGATGCTGGCGCCCAGCCTGCTCGGGGGCTCCGGGGAGGATTCGATGATCAGCGGGCGCGGCATCCTGTTCCCGGCCATCTTCTCCGTGCTGCTGTTGGGATCCCTGGCCGTGGCGCAGGAGATCAGTTACGACGGGAGCGCGCTGTGGATGCACATCTCCGCCGGGGTCAGTGGCCGGGCCGACCGACTGGGCCGGCTGCTGGCCGCCGGATGGATCCTGCTGCCCATCGCCCTGCTGATCGACGTCGTGCTGATGGCGGTCTCCGACGGATGGGCACTGGCGCCGGAACTGGTGGGCGGATCTGTCGGCTGTCTGCTGGTGGGGGCGGCCGTCGGAACCGTCACCGGAGCCTATTGGCAGGTGCCCCAGCCGCCGCCCGGGCAGAATGCCTTCTCCCGCGGGGAGGGCGGTGGTGCGGCGGGCATCCTGCTCAGCTTCGTCAGCATGTTCGCCACCGGCCTGCTGGCCCTGCCGGTGATCATCCCGCTCATCCTGGCGGGGTCGCGTCCCGGGCTGGGCTGGCTGCTGCTGATGGCAGCACCGGTCTACGGAGCGGCCCTGCTGGCCGGATCGGTGGTCTGGGGTGGCCGGGTGCTGGAGCGCAGCTGGCCCGAGGTGCTCAAGCAGGTCACCTACAGCAAGGAATGATCACCCCGGATGCCAGGCCTGCCCAGCGTCGCCCGGCCGTGCTGGCACGATCGGCAGGGCGACGCCGCGACGGGTGGATGGGCCTGCGGGAGGCTCAGGCCTTCTTGCGACGGCTGGCCAGGAAGGCGGCGACCCCGGCGCAGAGCAGCAGTGCCACCACGCCGATGGTGGCCCACGGGGTGCCCTTCTTGTCGGCCTTCTGCGCGGGGGCGGCGCTGGCGGGGGCCGACGGTGCAGCGCTCGTGCTGGCCGTCCCGGCCGCGGCATCCAGCGCGGGCATCGTCGGGGTGCACTTGGCGCCATAGCACCAGCCCTCCAAGGTGCCGGCCTTGGGCTTGGACTGGTCCGAACCCAGCTGGCTGAAGGTCCACTTCCCGCCCTTGGTTGCCGTGTAGTACTGCCAGAAGTTGCCGTCGAACTTCGCCGGGCACTTGGCCGGTTCGCCTTCCATGGCGCAGATCATCTGGCCCTTGGCATCCTTGGTGATCTTGACCCCGGCTTTGGTCAGCAGTTCGGTGCCGGTGGGGGCCACGTCGACGCACTTGTTGATCATGAGGTCGCCCTTGGAGCTCTGCACCACCAGCCAGATCTTGCCCTGGTCCAGGCAGTCGCTGGTCTCGTTGGCGGGCAGGATGCGGGCCGGGGCGTGGGCGACGTCCGACGGCAGGGGAGCGCCGACAGCGGCCAGCGGTGTCAGGGACAGGGTGGCCGCGGCGGCGCCGGTGGCGACGAGCTGGCGAGCGGTGGAGGTGAGCACGGTGGATCCTTTCGGCGGCCAGAAGACGGCCGCGGATGGCCACACCCGCGACTCGCCCGCAGACCACGACGGGTGGTGATGAGTCTGCCGACGCCGGGTGCTCCGACTGTACGGTTGCGGGTCAGTTCCGGGCTTGCACCGGATTCCCCCAGCGGCGGCAATGCGCCGAAGACTACTGCACGCGGCACTGCGGCGTCGCCGCGGTGCCTTTGGGTCAGCCGCCCGGGCGCACCTCCAGCACCCGGAAACCCTTGTGGGAGGCCAGACGCTCACAGGCATAACCCTGCTCGGTCAACCAGCGGGCCAGTGAGTCCGCGCCCAGGTTCTTGCCCACCACCATCACCGCGCGCCCGTTGGGCGCCAGCCGGGGGAGCCAGGTCAACAGCAGTTCGTGCAGCGCCGGCTTGCCGATCCGGATCGGCGGATTGCTCCAGATCTCGTCATAGCGGGTGGCCGGGTCGGCCTGCTCCGGCAGGAGGGCGTTGACCCGGTCCCCGGCGCCGATCGCCTCGGCATTCAGCCGGGTCAGCGCCAGGGCACGCTCGTTCACGTCGACGGCGTCCACCACACTGCCCGGGCAGGCGGCGGCCAGGGCGACGGCGATCGGGCCATAGCCACATCCAAGATCAAGAAGCCGGCCGCCGTCGTGCGGCGGCGCCACCTCGTCCAACATGATCTTGGTGGCCGGATCCAACCGGCTGCCGGAGAAGACCCCATTGGCCGTGGTCAGGGTGACGTCGTGGCCCCAGATGGTGGCCGTGATCTCGCGTCGCTTCTCCGGGCCGTCCGGGGTGCTGAAGTAGTGGCTCACGGGGCCTCCTGGGTGGTCTCGGGCAGGGTGCGCACGGCGCGGGAGAGCTCGGCGCGGGCGGCCAGCTGGTCGTCGTCCGGGTAGCCGACCTCTTCCAGACACAATCCCTTGGCGGGCATCACCAGTACGCCGTTGTGGCGTTTGGGCGAGGCCATCACCTGGGCCAGCCAGGCCTGGTCCTTGCGGCCGGTGCCGACGGTGGTCATGGCGCCCATCAAGGAACGCACCATCGAGTGGCAGAAGGCGTCGGCCACGACGGTGTACTTCAGCGCCCCGTCGGCGCTGCGCTCCACCCGCAGCCCGGTCAGGGTGCGGATGGTGGTGGCACCGTCGCGCGGCTTGCAGAAGGGTGCAAAGTCGTGCAGGCCCAGCAGCATCCGGGCGGCATCATTGGTGGCCTCCACGTCGACGACGCCGCGGATCTGCGCGACGTGCCCGCGCAGCAGCGGATCGGGCCGGGAGACCTCGTCCCAGACCCGGTAGACATAGCGACGCCAGATGGCGGAGAAGCGGGCGTCGAAACCCTCGGGCGCCCGGGAGACCCGACGGACCTGCAGGTCCTCGTCGAGGACACGATCCAGACGCCGTTGCAGCCGGGAGGTGTCGACATCGGACGGCAGGTCGACGTGGGCCACCTGGCCGCGGGCGTGCACCCCGGCGTCGGTGCGGCCGGCGACGGTCAGCTGCACGGGACCGCCCAACCGCAGCACCTGGCCGATCCAGTGCTCCAGTTCGCCCTGCACGGTGCGCAGCTCGGGCTGGGTGGCCCAGCCGGAGAAGTGGGCGCCGTCATACGCGATGTCGAGTCGCCAGCGGGTGAGGGGAGTCGTCGGGGCCTCGACAGGCTCGGCCGTCGGGGTTGGGTTCTGCTCGGCCGTCGGGATTGGGGTCTGCTCGGCCGTCGGGTCTGGATGGCCGGTCACGAGGTCTTCCGATAGGTCAGGTCGTGGATGGTGCGGCCCGCGGCCAGGCCCTTGCGCTCGTACTTGGTGACCGGGCGGAGCTCCAGTCGCGGTGCCCAGCCGGTGTTCTCGGGATCGGCCGGGTCCAGGTGTTCGTTGACCAGCCCGGGCGCGACGTCCAGCACCTCCCGCATCCATTCGGCGTAGTCATCCCAGTCGGTGGCCAGCCGCCACCGTCCGCCGTCGACCAGTCGGGAACGCACCAGCTGCGCGAAGTCGGCGCTGACCAGACGTCGCTTGTGGTGGCGGACCTTGTGCCACGGGTCGGCGAAGAAGAGCCACAGCTCGCTGATCGAGCCCGGCTCGAAGAGGTGCTCCAGGCCCTGCTGGCCATTGCCCATCACGATCCGGATGTTGTCCACGCCCTCGCGCGCCATCCGGCTCAGCGTCGAGGCGACCGCGGGCTGGAAGACCTCGAAGGCCACCACATTCGCCTCGGGATGCGCCTTGGCCATCGCCACCAGCGATTCGCCGGTGCCGGAGCCGATCTCCACGATCAGCGGTGCGCGCCGGCCGAAAGCCTCGTCCCAGTCCACCGTGGCGGCGGCGACGATGGAGGTCTCGGTCTCGCCCTGCGCCACCTCGATCACCCAGCGCTCGTGGTGCGCCTCCCACGCCTTGGCCTGCGAGTCGTTCATCCGGGCGCTGCGCCGCACGAAGCTGACCACCTCGCGGTGGACGCGACGCTTGCGGGGCAGTTGGTCCGGCGTCGACGGGCTCACGTCAGGGGGCATTGGCACCGGACAATCCTACGGGCGATGTCAGCGTCCAGCGGAATCGCTGGCAGCCGCGCTCGGCATCCACAAGGCTGGAAGCATGACGACCACCGAAAGTCTCACCGTGTCCCGCGTGATCGACGCCCCCGCCAAGGACATCTTCGAGGTGCTCACACTGCCGCGCAACCACGTCGCGATCGACGCGTCGGAGATGGTGCGCGGTGCCGATCAGGGGGACCAGCGGCTCCAGGCCGTCGGCGACGTCTTCAGCATGGACATGTTTCACGAGAAGATGGGCGGCGACTACCGGATGGAGAACCACGTCACCGGGCTGATCGAGAACAAGCTGCTGGCGTGGAAGCCGGCCCGCGAGGGTGAGGAGATCGGCGGCTGGGAATGGGTCTACGAGCTGGAGCCCGAGGGGGCTCAGGCCACCAAGGTCTCGCTCACCTATGACTGGAGTGAGGTCCGCAGCAGCAAGTTCAAGTCCCGCTTCCCGATCCTGCCGGCGCAGGTGCTGGAGGACACGCTGGCACAGCTCGCTTCGCGGGTCAGCGAGAAGTAGCCGCCGCGCCGGCACAGAAAGCGTCCTGGGGTGTCGACCTCACCCCACGACCCAGAAGCGACGAGGGCCGCCGTTCCCGATTCGGGAACGGCGGCCCTCGTCAT
>NZ_JBCDMV010000017.1:0-29396 GCF_038433135.1 Luteococcus sp. H91
ACAACCAAGAAATGAGGAGGACCTTTGTCCCGGGTTAGGAACCGCCGGCCCTCGTCATGCGTCGCTCGACAGGCCCAGGAGCCTTGAACAGTCAGCCCTTCTGCTCGAACTTCTCGGCGATGTTGGCGGGCACCAGCTCGTAGCCGTGGAAGCTGCGGGTGAAACTGCCGCTGCCGTGCGCCAGACCGCGCAGGTCCACCGCGTAGCGCTCCAGCTCGGCCACCGGAACCAGCGCCTTCAGGATGGCGTGGTGCTCGGTGTCCGCGTCGGTGCCCAGCACCTGCCCGCGTCGGTTGCCAAGATCGGTCATCACGGCGCCCATGTACTCCTCGCCTACGGTGACGGTGATCTCGTCGATCGGCTCCAACAGGCCGACGGTCTTGGGATTGGCCGCCTCCTTCAGCGCCAGGGCACCCGCGGACTGGAAGGCCATGTCGGAGGAGTCGACGGAGTGCGCCTTGCCGTCGTAGAGCGTCACCTGGACGTCCACCATCGGGTAGCCGTAGATGGTGCCGCGCTCCAGCTGCGCCTTGATCCCCTTCTCCACGCTGGGGATGAACTGGCGCGGGACGGCGCCGCCCACCACCTTGTCGACGAAGACGAAGCCGGAACCGCGCTCACCGGGCGCGATCTCGATGTCGCAGACCGCGTACTGGCCGTGGCCGCCGGACTGCTTGATGTGTCGGCCGTGCGCCTTGGCGGGGGCGATGAAGGTCTCCCGCATCGGCACCTTGATCGGTTCCTGGGTGACCTTGACGCCGTAGCGGTCGTTCAGCCGGTTGAGCAGCAGATCGGTGTGGGCCTGGCCCATCGTCCACAGGATCTCCTGGTCGGTCTCGGTGGTGCGTTCCAGCCGCACCGTGGTGTCCTCGACGACCAGTCGGGCCAGCGCGCCGGCCAGCTTGTCCTCGTCATTTCGGGTGGCGGCCCGCAGAGCGGTGGGCAGCAGCGGCTCGGGCTGGTTCCACGGCTCGACCAGGGCGGGGGAGTCCGGGCTGGACAGGGTGTCGGTGGTCTCTGCCCGGGCCAGCTTGCCGACCAGCACGATGTCGCCGGCGATGGCCTCCTTCTTGGTGGTCAGCTCCACGCCGACGGGGAAGGCCAGCGGGCCGATCTTCTCGTCCTCCTCATGATCCGGGTGATGGGCATCCGCGACGCCGGTGAACAGCTCGCGATGCCCGGCGACGTGCACCGTCTCGTCGGTGCGCAGGGTGCCGGAGAAGATCCGCACCATCGACTGGCGGCCGGCATAGGGGTCGGAGGTGGTGCGGACCACCTCGGCCACCAACGGGCCCTCGGGATCACAGGTCAGCTCCAGGATGTCGGAGCCGTCGGCGGTGGTGATGGTGGGCAGGGGGTGCAGCGCCGGGTGCGGCAGGCCGTGCTCGATCAGGCTGTAGAGCTCCTCGACGCCAACGCCATTTCCGGCCTGCACGGGGATCACCGGGAAGAAGGCGGCATTGGCGGTGGCCTTCAGCACGTCGCCGCGCACCTGCTCGACGGCGAGCTGCTCGCCCTCCAGATAGCGCTCCATCAGGTCGTCGTCCTCGGCCTCGGTGACCACCGTCTCCAGGAAGGGGGCGCGGTAGGTCTCGATCTGCTCGGACTGTTCGTCGCTGGCCTCGCGGACCTCGGAGCTGCCCGAGGAGTAGTCGTGGATCCGCTCGGTGATCAGCGACATGGAGCCGATCACCTCCCCGGCGTCGTTCATCAGGGGCAGGTAGGCGGGGGTGACGCCCTCGCCGAAGGTCTCGCGACACAGCTCGACGGTGGTCTCGTAGTCCCCGCGCTCCGCGTCGAGCTTGGTGACCACGATCGCCCGGGGCATGTTCACGGCCTTGCACTCGGCCCACAGCGCGGCGGTGGTGTTGTCGATGCCGTCGCTGGCGGAGACCACGAACACCGCGGCATCGGCGGCGCGCAACCCGGCGCGCAATTCACCGACGTAGTCCGGGTGACCGGGGGCATCGAGCAGGTTGATCACCACATCGCCGCTGGAGACGGAGGCGAGGGTGAGGGCGGCGGCACGGTCGGTGTCGTCCTTCGCGGGCCTGTGGCCGGGAATCCGGGCGGCCAGCATCGTGTCGAACAGTGTGGTCTTGCCAGAGCCCGCGGATCCGACCAGGACCACATTGCGTAGGTCGACGGGGCTGGAGACCTTGTTGGAAGCGCTCACCTTTGAACTCATGGCCCCACATTGCTCCGCACCATCCCAGCTGACAAGGGGTTTGGGTGTGGTTTATGTCACGGAGAGGGTTCCGGGGCAGGGCACTCGGCAGCCCCAGCCGAGCAGGAGTCCGTCACGGAGCCGGGGGAGCAGCTGTTGGTCCCGCTGCCCGTCGGCGGGGTTGTGGTCGATCACCCGGCAGCGGTCCAGGGGACGCTCCACCTCCAGTTCGACGCCGCCGGGAAGGGCCACGTGTGCCCCCGGTTCCAGCTGCAGCGGGGCGGCCAGGTCATCCAGCACGATGTTGGCCCGGTAGCGGGCGACGTCGATGGGCAGGCCAGCCTCATCCAGCTCGCTGAGCAGCAGCACGCTGAGTGGCGAACTCCAGATGAAACCCGTCGGACCCGTGGTGTGGGCCAGCCAGAGCGGCTCGCCCGCCGCGTCTGACAGCCGTCGTGCCATGGGACTGTCGTGAATGGTGGCGGTGAAGGGCCGGTCGTAGTACATGACCGTCTGCTCGTCGGGCATCACCAGGCCTGCACTGGCGGCAGGCAGGTCCTCGGGGAGTACCCGGACTCCTGCCAGTTCGGGCACGTCGGTGGCCTTGACGGCGCGCAGTTGGTGGGTGATCGGGGTCCAGCGTCGGTCCTGCTCGATCCCATGTCCCGTGATGTTGAGGGAGCTGGCGGCCAGCCAGGTGCAGCCCTTGACCGGAGTCCAGCCCAGGGCGGTGATGCGTGACGACGTGTGCATGGACCCATCCTGCTGGACGTAGCCCGGAGCAGGACCATTGCCCCCAGCACACCATCGCGGCATAGTGCACTGACATGAACGGCCCATACTCGTCGGTCCCCACCGGCAGCGACGTCATCGTGCTCGGCTGCCTGGAGGAGGATGAAGAGGGATGCTGGTTGTCCTACCCAGCGGACCCGAGCGGCGAGGTGGGACGCTCCTACGGCGCTGTCCTGACCTCCATCGCAGACCCCGAACTTGCTCGCCGGTTGGCGGCTGCAGGGCTCGTGGCTGCCACGGGGCGATGGGACGGGCACCTCATGCGGGTCACTGGGTTTGACCCGGTTGTCCAGGACTGGTCCGAGCGCTACCGAGACGTCCCCGGAGGACTCACGCCCAAAGAGGGCTCGGACCTGGTCAACAGCACCCCTGTAGAGCTTGAGGAGACCATCAACGCCGTTGAGCACTTCCACCCCAACGGCTGGACTCGCAAGATCAGGATCTCCGTCACACTGGCGGCGCCCGAGTGGGATGCTTGGCAGGCGACAGCGGAGCCTTGGGTCGAGGTCATGCCCCTGATGCGCGTGCTCGGCTGACGCATCTCCTCAGATCAGGCTCGCGAGCAGCTCGCAGAACATCATGTCCGCCCAGCTGAACCAGGCTCGGGTGAAGTCCGACGGGTCGTCGGCGTCGAAGCTCTCGTGCATCCGGCCCGTGCCCGCCGTCGTATCGGCCAGCAGGTGCGCCAGGCGCATCCTCTCGTCGCGGTCCGGGCTGGTCAGGCCCTCCACGGCCAGGGCGATCGGCCAGACCCGGTTGCCCGGCGTGTGCGGGCTGCCGATGCCGCTGGCCGCGCTGCCGGTGTGCCACCAGGGGTTGGCCGACGACAGGATGCGCACCCGGGTGACCAGGTAACGCGGATCATCCATCGTCACGGCGCTCGTCAGCGGCAGGCCCAACAGGCTCGGCAGGTTCGCGTCGTCGGCCGCCAGCACGGCACCCAGCCCGTCCACCTCGTAGGCGAAGGAACCGTCCGGCAACATCCCATGGGCCGCCACGCCCGCCTCGATCTCGTCGGCAAGACCGTGGGCCTCCGTGGCCAGGTCAGCGTCGTGCCACAGCTCGTCGCACCACCGCGCACCCAACCGCAGCACATGCACCGCCAACAACTGCGCGGGAATGTTGTAGCCGAAGCGGCAGGCATCATCGCTGGGGCGAAAACCCTGCCAGGTCATGCCAGTGCGCGCCACCGGAGCCCCGTGCCCAAGGCGCGGCAGGCTGTCGTGGGTTCGGCCCCGCACGACGGCATCGAGCCGGACGAAGCGGTAGCGGCTGTGGTCGTGGTCCTGCTCCCGACGCCACAGGGCCACCACGTCGGCGAATCCGCTGTGCACACCCCAGTCCAGGTGGGCCGAATCGCCCGTTGCCTGCTGCAGCTGGTGCGCCAACAACAGGGGCAGCCCCAGCGAGTCCAACTCGTACTTGCGCTCCCAGATCCACGGATCGGCGCGGCGGGTGAGCAGGTGGTTGTCCAACAGGTGCGGTGTGCCACCCACCGGCCCGTGGTTGAAGGCGTTGGCGTAGGGATCATGGCGGACCAGGCGCCACTGCATCCGCACCACGCCCCGCAGCATCTCGGCCACCACTTCGCACTCTGGCGCCAACGCCAGCCACGGGCGCATCTGGGCGGCTGAGTCCCGCAACCACATGGCGGGAATGTCGCCGGTGACGACGAAGACCCCGTCGGGGCCGGGCTGCAGTGTGCGGCGCCAGGTGTCCAGCATCAGGTGGACGTACATCCGGCCCCACTCTGGCCGCCCGGTGCGCTGGCCGATCAGTGAACCGACTTCCTCGACGGCAGCGCGGACCTCGTCCGGAACCGGGCACTCCCGAGGGGCGCCGGGGGAGCGAAGGGCCCGTGGCCAGAGGGTGACGATCCGCTGCATGGCACAACAGTAGGGTCCTCGCCGCGCATTGAACGTGCCAACCCGGAAGGCTTGTTCATTCTGCGCGTAGCGGGCGTCCATCCCCACGAACGACCCCCGCCGAGCGGGTAGCGTGGCGTGCGCCAACCGGCCCTCAACCGCAAGCCGCTCATCACCCACAGGGAGTTGTTGACCAATGCCGCTGTCGCTCGATGTCTGGGCCCCGATCCCGCAATCCGTCGATGTCGTCGTCGACGGTGTCGAGGTGCCGCTGGAGCGTGGCGAGGAGGGATGGTGGCGGCTGCCAGCCGACCGTCAGGACCTGCTGCGTGAGGGCGCCGACTACGGCTACCGGCTGGACGGAGCGCAGGCGCTCATCCCGGCTCCCCGTTCCCGCTGGCAGCCCGACGGGGTGCACGGGCTGTCCCGGCTCTACGACCCCGCCTCCTACCAGTGGCAGGACACGGACTGGACCGGACGCCAGCTGGCCGGCGGCATCATCTACGAACTCCACATCGGCACCTTCACCCCCGAGGGAACGTTGACTGCCGCCATCGACAAGCTCGACCACCTCGTCGAGCTGGGTATCGACCTGGTGGAACTGATGCCGGTCAATGCCTTCAACGGCGAGCACGGGTGGGGCTATGACGGTGTCGGCTGGTACGCCGTGCACCACGCCTACGGCGGCCCGCGCGCCTACCAGGAATTCGTCGATGCCTGCCACGCCCGCGGCCTGGGCGTGATCCAGGACGTCGTCTACAACCACCTGGGCCCCAGCGGCAACTACCTGCCGCTGTTCGGCCCCTTCCTCGACGACTCCGTCCAGTCCCCGTGGGGCAGTGCCATCAACCTGGCCGGCGAGGACTCCGACGAGGTGCGCCGCTTCATCATCGAAAATGCGCTGATGTGGCTGCAGGACTACCACGTCGACGGTCTGCGGCTGGATGCGGTGCACGCGCTGATCGACACCCGCGCCATCCACATCCTGGAGGAGATGGCCGTTGAGGTGAATGCCCTGAGCACCTTCCTCAACCGGCCGCTGTGCCTGATCGCCGAATCGGACCTGAACGACCCGCGGCTGATCACCCCGCGCGAGGCCGGCGGCTACGGGCTGGACGCCCAATGGAGCGACGACTTCCACCACGCCCTGCTGGCGAACCTGACCGGTGACGACTCCGGCTACTATGCCGACTTCGCCGAGCTGGAGGCCCTCGCGAAGGTGATGGAGACCGGCTTCTTCCACGACGGCACCAAGTCAAGCTTCCGCGGACGCCGCCACGGCCGACGCCTGGACACCCCGACCATCCCCACCTGGCGGCTGGTGGTGTGCAGCGACAACCACGACCAGATCGGCAACCGCGCCGACGGCGGACGGCTGGCCACCCGTGAAACCCCGCGCCAGCTGCAGATCGCCGCGCTGATCACCCTGCTGAGCGCCTACACCCCGATGATCTTCATGGGGGAGGAGTGGGCGGCAAGCACCCCCTTCATGTTCTTCAGCTCCCACCCGGAACCCGAGCTGGCCGAGGCGGTCAGCAAGGGCCGGCTGGAGGAATTCAGCAAGATGGACTGGGACGTCTCCACGATCGTCGATCCGCAGAGCCCGGAGGCCTTCCAGAAGTCCAAGCTGGACTGGAGCGAACTCGGCGGGGATGTGCACGCCGAGATCCTGGCCACCTACCGCGACGCGATCGCGCTGCGCCGCACCTACCCGGACCTGACCGATCCGCGCTTCGAATGGGTCAGTGCCCGCTTCGACCCCGACGGGCACTGGTTTGCGCTGGACCGCGGGGAGACGATGACGATCGCGGTCAACTTCGACCTGGATCCGGCCGAGATCGAACTGGACGGCGATTCCGAGGTGCTGCTGCGGGTGGGCGACGTGCAGATCGTCGACGGAAAGTTGCAGCTGGGGCCGCAGGCGGCCGCCGTCGTGCACCTCAATGCCGACGCGCTCCTGAGGTCGTTTTGACCCGACCGGCATCGGCGGGGTAGCCTAAATCGCTGTTGCGCATTGGAATGTCTTGGTGGAGTTCTCCCCGACCCCTCGCGCTGCCGAACCTGTTCACGAATCTAACGGAAGATGGTCTGCGACCCGTGTCTACGTACAGCCCGAAGCCTGGGGACATCACCAGGAATTGGCATGTGATTGATGCCGAGAACGTCGTCCTCGGACGCCTCGCGGTGACTGCCGCCACCCTGCTGCGCGGCAAGCACAAGGCCACGTTTGCTCCCCACGTCGACGGTGGCGACTTCGTCGTCATCATCAACGCCTCCAAGATCGCCCTGACCGGCAACAAGCGCACCGACTCGATGCGCTACCGCCACTCGGGCCGTCCCGGCGGTCTGACCAAGACCCCGATTGGTGAGCTGCTGGCCAAGGATCCGCGCAAGGCCGTCGAGCTGGCCGTGTGGGGCATGCTGCCCAAGAACAAGCTGAGCCGTCAGCTGATGAGCAAGCTCAAGGTCTACTCGGGCCCCGAGCACCCCCACGCCGCGCAGAAGCCGCAGGTGTACGAGATCACCCAGATCGCCCAGTGACGATCGACCACGCGAATCAAGGAATCAATGTGTCTGAGACCGTAGAGCTTGACGAGAACCTCGAGACCGAGGTCACCCCGTTCACCGACGAGAACGATCGCGAGATCGCCTACCGCTCGGATTCGAACCCGACTCCCGCGACCAACCCGTCGGGCCGCGCTGCGGTCATCGCCGCTGGTGGTGCGACCGGCCGTCGCAAGGAGGCCGTTGCCCGCGTTCGCCTGGTTCCCGGAACCGGCAAGTTCTCCATCAATGGCGGTCGCAGCATTGAGGACTACTTCCCGAACAAGGTGCACCAGCAGCTGGTCAACGAGCCCTTCGTGACCGCCGGAGTGACCGAGTCCTACGACGTGATCGCCCGGATCAACGGCGGTGGCATCACCGGCCAGGCCGGCGCCCTGCGCCTGGGCATCGCCCGTGCGCTGAACGCCATCGACGAAGAGGCCAGCCGCCCCGCCCTGAAGAAGGCCGGTCTGCTGACCCGCGACGCCCGGATCAAGGAGCGCAAGAAGGCCGGTCTCAAGAAGGCCCGCAAGGCTCCGCAGTACAGCAAGCGCTGATTCCGCCCGGCGGCCCCTGGCCGTCCCGGATTCCACAGAAGCCGTCATCCCGTCGGGGTGGCGGCTTTTGTGTTCATCACACAGGGTGTTCCGCGCGAAGTGCGCTGGAACCAGACGATAGGGTGATTTTTCATGGCACGACTTTTTGGCACCGACGGTGTGCGCGGACTGGCAAACAAGGACCTCACGGCCGAACTGGCCCTGGAACTCTCCGTGGGCGCCGCCCACGTGCTGGGTGAGGCTGGGGTCTTCGACGGCAAGCGGCCGCTGGCCCTGGTGGGGCGCGACACCCGCGCCTCGGGCGAATTCCTGGAGGCCGCGGTGGTGGCCGGTCTGGCCAGCGCCGGCGTCGACGTGGTGCGGGTCGGCGTGGTGCCGACCCCCGGCGTCGCCTTCCTGGTGAACGACCGCAACGCGGACCTGGGCGTCATGCTCTCCGCCTCGCACAACCCCATGCCCGACAATGGCATCAAGTTCTTCTCCCGCGGCGGCGTCAAGCTCGACGACCTGCTGGAGGACGCCATCGAGGAGCGGATGGGCGAGGACTGGGATCGCCCCACCGGTGCCGCGGTTGGTCGAGTGACTGATGACGAGGGCGCGATCGAGGCCTACGTCGCCCACCTGGTCTCGAGCTTGGGCACCGATGCCAGCCTGGAGGGGATCAAGGTGGTGCTGGACTGCGCCAACGGAGCCTCCTCCATGACCGCCATCGCCGCCTTCGAGACCCAGGGTGCCGAGGTGATCGCCATCCACAACACCCCCGATGGCGAGAACATCAACGAGGCCTGCGGCTCCACCCACATGGGTGACCTGCAGGCCAAGGTGGTCGAGGTGGGTGCCGACCTGGGCCTGGCCTTCGACGGCGACGCCGACCGCTGCCTGGCCTGCGACGCCGAGGGCACCCTGATCGACGGCGACCAGATCCTGGCGATCCTGGCGCTGGCCCTCAAGGAGGAGCAGAAGCTCCACACGGACACCGTGGTGGCCACCATCATGAGCAACCTCGGCTTCGTCAACGCCATGAAGGCCAATGGCATCCGGGTGGACTCCACCAAGGTGGGCGACCGCTACGTGCTGGAGAGCATGAATGCCAATGGCTTCACCCTGGGCGGCGAGCAGTCCGGTCATGTGATCATGAGCGAATTCGCCACCACCGGCGACGGCGTGCTCACCGGCCTCCACCTGGCCGCCCGGATGGCCCGTACCGGCAAGACCTTGAAGGAACTGGGCCAGGTGATGACCCGCCTGCCGCAGGTGATGATCAATGTCAAGGGCGTCGACAAGCTGCGCGCCGGCATCGACCCCACCATCCAGGCCGCCGTCAGCAAGGCCAACAAGGAACTCGGCGACACCGGTCGCGTCGTGCTCCGCCCCTCGGGCACCGAGCCGGTCGTCCGCGTGATGGTGGAGGCCGCCACGACGCAGAAGGCGCAGGAGGTCTGCGAGGAGCTGGCCGCGATCGTCAAGGAGCGCGTCAGCCTGTAGACACGGGGGCTCGCCCCCCTGAGCCCCCGGCCATGGTTGGGACTGTGCCCGGCTGTCCACTTCGGTGGGCGGCCGGGTCTCCTGTGGTCGGCACCTCGCGCAGGTTGATACACCGTGCGACGGGTGTGCGGGTCGCCCGGTGCACCTGCCCGGAACAGGCAGAGGGGAGCGAAGCGACTCGATGCACGGGTGGTGAGCGAAGGCGGAGCCGAAGCGAACCCGTGTGTTCAGAGCTTGCGAATCCGGACGCACTCCACGTCGTGATCGGCGCCCTTGCGCAGGATCACCGTCGCCCGGGGACGGGTGGGGGCGACGTTCAGCCGCAGGTTGGGCCCGTTGATCTCGTCCCAGACCTTGTGCGCAAAGGCGGTGGCCTCCTCGTCGGACATCGTCGCGTAACGCTTGAAGAAGCTGCGCGGGTCGCTGAAGGCGGTCTTGCGCAGCGCCTGGAAGCGCTCCAGGTACCAGGCGCGGATGTCGTGTTCCGCGGCGTCGACGTAGACGCTGAAGTCAAAGAAGTCGCTCAGCGCCAGGCCGGTGGTGCCATTGCTGCGTACCCGGGCGGGCTGCAGTACATTCAGCCCCTCGACGATCAGGATGTCGGGCCGGTGCACCACCTCCACCTCGTCGGTGACGTCGTAGACCATGTGCGAATAAACCGGGGCGTGCACCTCGGGTGCACCGGACTTCACGTCGACAACGAAACGCTGCAGCGCCCGCCGGTCATAGCTTTCGGGGAAGCCCTTGCGATCCAGGATGCCGCGACGCTCCAGCTCGGCATTGGGGTAGAGGAAGCCGTCGGTGGTGATCAGCTCCACCTTCGGCCGGCCGGGGGAGCGGGAGAGCAACTCCTTCAGCAGGCGAGCGGTGGTGGACTTGCCGACGGCCACCGAGCCGGCCACGCCGATCACGAAGGGGGTGCGGCGCACGTCGAGCCCGAGGAAGGCATTGCTGGCCCGGTAGAGGTGCCCGGTGTGGCGCATGTGAAGGTGGATCAGCTGGGTCAGCGGCAGGTAGATCGCCTCCACCTCCTCCCGGCTGGTCGGATCCCCCAGGCCGCGCAGCCGCGCCAGGGTGGCCTCGTCCAGGTCGATGTCGGTGTGATCGGCCAGATCGGACCAGCTGGCGCGGTCGAGTTCGACGTAGGGGCCGGCTGGGTTCTCCTCTGAACCGGGGGCGGCCGCCAATTTTTCGCTCATCGTATTGCGCCAATCGGTGTGCGGCGCCTCCTCACCGGCTAGATTCTCAATGTCGGTATGTTCCTGTCCACCGCACAGGCCGTGCGTCCACGATGCGTCGGGGCCGCATTCGCAAAACGCTCAATCGTTTTGTACACTTCTTGCCATGTGTGGAATTGTGGGATATATCGGGCCGCGCAGCGCCCAGACCGTCGTCGTTGAAGGACTCCGCCGTCTCGAGTACCGCGGCTATGACTCGGCCGGCATCGCCGTCGAGTCCAATGGGGTGATCTCGGCTCGCAAGAAGTCCGGCAAGATCACCAACCTGGATGCCGAAATCGCCGGCAATCCGCTGCCGGAGAGCAATCACGGCATCGGTCACACCCGGTGGGCCACCCACGGCGGCCCGACCGACCAGAACGCCCACCCGCACATCAGCCAGTCCGGCCGGATCGCCCTGGTGCACAACGGCATCATCGAGAACTTCGCCGAGCTGCGCGCCGAGCTCGAGGCCGACGGCGTCGTCTTCAAGTCCGAGACCGACACCGAGGCCGCTGCCCAGCTGCTCGGCAAGGTCGTCGACGGTGGCACCCCGCTGGTGCCCGCCATGCACGAGGTCGCCAAGCGCCTGCAGGGCGCCTTCACCCTGGTCGCCATCGACGCCCAGGATCCCGACCGGGTGGTCGCCGCCCGTCGCTCCAGCCCGCTGGTCGTCGGCGTCGGCGAGGGCGAGAACTTCCTCGGCTCCGACGTCGCCGCCTTCCTGGAGTTCACCCGCGACGCCATCGAGCTGGGCCACGACCAGGTGGTGGAGATCACCCGCGACGAGGTCAAGGTCACCAACTTCGACGGCAGCCCCGCCACCGACCTGAAGCCCTACCACGTCGACTGGGACATCACCGCGGCCGAGAAGAATGGCTTCGACTGGTTCATGCGCAAGGAGATCTACGAGCAGCCGCAGGCCGTCGCGGACACCCTGCTGGGCCGCTACGACGCCGACGGCCAGCTGACCCTGGACGAGGTTCGCATCTCCCCCGAGGAGCTGCGTCGGATCAACAAGGTCGTGATCGTCGCCTGTGGCACCGCCTACCACGCCGGCCTGGTGGCCAAGTACGCCATCGAGCACTGGACCCGCATCCCCTGCGAGGTGGACATCGCGTCGGAGTTCCGGTACCGCGATCCGATCATCGACCCCAACACCCTGGTGGTCACCATCAGCCAGTCCGGCGAGACCGCCGACACCCTGATGGCCATCCGGCACGCCCGTGAGCAGCACGCCAAGGTGATCGCCATCTGCAATGTGAACGGCGCCACCATCCCGCGTGAGTCGGATGCCGTGATCTACACCCACGCCGGCCCCGAGCGCGGCGTCGCCTCCACCAAGGGCTACCTCACCCAGGTGGTTGCCTGCTACCTGCTGGGCCTCTACCTGGCCCAGGTGCGCGGCATGAAGTACGGCGACGAGATCAAGGCCATCACCGACGAGCTGGCCAAGATGCCCGCCGCCATCCAGTCGATGCTGGACAACGACCAGCAGGTGCTGGACTTGGCCAAGGAGCTGATGGACGAGCGTTCCTTCATCTTCCTGGGCCGCCACGTCGGCTACCCGTCGGCTTTGGAGGGCGCGCTGAAACTCAAGGAGATCGCCTACAAGCACGCCGAGGGCTTCCCGGCCGGTGAGTTGAAGCACGGCTCCATCGCGCTGGTGGAGAAGGGCCTGCCGATCTTCGTGGCCGTCCCGCCGCAGGGCCGGGACCAGCTGCACGACAAGGTCATCTCCAACATCCAGGAGGTGCGCGCCCGCGGCGCCAAGACCATCGTGCTGGTGGAGGAGGGCGACGATTCCGTGGTTCCCTACGCCGACGTGATCATTCGTCACCCGAAGGCCTCGACGCTGCTGCAGCCGCTGCTGTCGATCGTCCCGCTGCAGCTGTTCGCCTGCGAGGTGGCCACGCTGCTGGGCAACGACGTCGACCAGCCGCGCAACTTGGCCAAGTCGGTCACGGTCGAATGAGTTGAGGGGGACGACCCCCTCAAACTCTCACGGGCGCTCCTCCGGATTTCCGGGGGAGCGCCCGTTGCGTGTGGCGGGGGCTTGTGCCCGACAGGCTCGACGGGCTCGGCCACCGTGGTTGTGTCGGTATTGGGCCAGCCTCGGGTGACGACGCGAATGGTCAGACCGCGTGGTTTGCGCCACAAACTGCATCCTGATTGAGGGGTAGTGCAATAGATGCGCTACCTGCCACTGAGGATGCGGTTTGTGGCGCAAACAGGGGAGCGCCCGGCGCAACGGCACCCTGGACTCGGCTGGCGGGGTCCGGTCGGGCTAGGGTCGGGGCGTGACCGTGATCGGAATCGGGGTTGACCTGTGCAGCGTCGAGCGCTGGCGGCAGATGTGCGAGCGTCGCCCCGGCGTGGTGGCGCGCATCCTGAACCCGGCCGAGGCGGCCGTCTCGGTCACCTCCCAGGCCGCCCGGTGGGCCGCCAAGGAGGCCCTGGCCAAGGCGTTGGGCGCCCCGGTCGGCATGTCCTGGCTGGACTGCGAGGTGGTCCGCGGCGACGACGGCGCCCCCAGCTTCCGGCTGAGCGGCACCGTGCAGGCCCGCGCCACCGAACTCGGCATCACCGACGTCCACCTGTCCATCTCCCACGACGGTGGCCTGGCCACCGCCTTCGTCATTTGCGAGGCACGATGATCGAGATCCACAGCACCCAGAAGGTTCGCGAGGCCGAGGAGGCATTCTTCGAGGCACACCCCGACGTCGACCTGATGCAGCGTGCCGCCGACGGGGTGGCCCAGGCCGCCCTGAGGATGATCGGCGATCACGTCACCGACGCGCCCGTCCTGGTGGCCGCAGGCCCCGGCAACAATGGCGGCGACGGGCTGTACGCCGCCGCCCGGCTGGCCGCCGCGGGGTGCCGGGTGGCCTTCTGGTTGACCTCCGGCCGGGCGCACGAGGCCGGGCTGGCCGCCGCTCGGGCGGCAGGTTGCCAAGAGGTGAACGCCACGGCCGCCACCGAGGCCCTGGCCGAGACCTACCTGCTGGTGGACGCGGTGCTGGGGATCGGGGGCCGTCCCGGGCTGGATCGCGTCGTCGCCACCCTGGCCGCGGAGGCCCAGGCCCTTGGCGTGCAGGTGCTCTGCGTCGACCAGCCGTCGGGGCTGGCGGCGGACCTGGGAACCGTGACGGCCGAGTGCTTCCAGGCCACCCGCACCATCACCTTCAGCGTGCTCAAGCCCTGCCATGTGCTGCAGCCCGCCGCCCGGTGTTGCGGGACGGTGGAGGTGTACGACATCGGGCTGAGCATCACCGAGGAGCCCGTCGCCGTGCAGGCGGAGGTGGCCGACATCGCCCGGCTGTGGCCCGTGCCCGGCCCCAGCAGCCACAAGTACTCCCGGGGTGTCGTGGGGATCGACACCGGATCCTCGCGCTACCCGGGCGCCGCCGTCCTCGGCACCATCGGCGCGCTGCATGCCGGAACGGGGATGATCCGCTTCGTCGGCCCCGAGGCCGCCGCCGCGCTGATCCGCACACAGCTGCCGAGTGTGACCCAGGGTGAGGGCGGGGTGCAGGCCTGGTTGCTGGGCTCTGGTTGGGGTCAGACCGAGGCCAACAAGGATCGGCTGGCTTCACGACTGGCCGCGGGGCTGCCGTCGGTGATCGATGCCGACGCCCTGCTCACCCTGCCGGACACGGTGCCAGCAAACAGCCTGCTCACCCCACACGCGGGGGAGATGAGCCGGATGCTGGGGGTCAAGCGGGAGCAGGTGGAGACCGATCCGCTCTGGTACGCCCGGGAAGCCGCCGACCGCTGGAATGCCGTGGTGCTGCTCAAGGGCGCCACCCAGTACGTGGTCGAACCTGACGGGAAGGTGCGGCTGGCGGTCCCGGGGCCGCACTGGAGCGCCCAGGCCGGCTCTGGTGACGTGCTCGCCGGGATCTGCGCGGCGCTGTTGGCCGGTGGGCTGAGCGCGTCGGATGCGGCGCTGCTGGGTGCCTCGGTGCAGGCGATGGCCGCCCGACGCAAGCGCGGCCCCTGGCCCCCGGACGTGGTCGGGCGCGAGGTGGCCGCCGTGGTGGCAGACTTCGACCCCTTCTGGTGATTCCGCTGGTCAGGCCCCTCGGCTGGCTCGGGAGCCGTGGTTGGGTCTGTGCCCTGGGGCTCGGGCTGGGTCAGCGCAGTGAGTTGGTGAGGCGGGGGATCCGGACGCCCATCTTGATGGCCTCCTGGTAGTGCTCCACCAGCTCGCCGCAGATGTAGGGCCAGGTGCGGTACTCGACGGCGGCCCGGGCGGTGCGGCCGAAGGCCTGGCGCTTGAAGTCGTCGCCGATCAGGTCCAGCACGTAGCCACGAAGCTGGTCCAGCCGTCCGGGCTCGTACAGCCAGCCGGTGTGCGAGGGGTTGACCAGGTCGATCGGGCCACCGCGGCGCGGCGCGATCACCGGCAGCCCGCTGGCCTCGGCCTCCTGGATGGACTGGCAGAAGGTCTCCAGTTCACCGGTGTGCACGAACAGGTCGAAGCTGGCCAGGCAGCGGGGGAGTTCCTCGCCCTGCTTCATGCCCAGGAAGACCGCATTGGGCAGCTGCTGCTCCAGCTCGGCGCGGCTCGGGCCGTCACCGATGATCACCAGCTTGATGCCGGGGATGTCCGCGATGGCGGACAGGTCCTGCACCCGCTTCTCGGCCGCCAGTCGACCCATGTAGCCGACAATCTTCTCGCCATTGGGTGCCCATTCGCGGCGCAAGTCCTCGTCGCGCTTGGACGGGTGGAAGCGGACGGAGTCAACGCCGCGCGCCCAGATGCCCACCCGCGGGATGCCTTGGCTCATCAGCTGGTCCCGCGCATAGGTGGAGGGGGCAAAGTTCAACGTGGCAAGGGAGTGCGCCTGCTTCAGTCGGTACCAGAAGACCGGCTCCAGCGCGGGGAAGCCGTACTGGGCGGCGTAGGTGGCAATCTCCGTCTGGTAGATCGCGACGCTGGGGATGTTCAACTTGGCGGCACTCAGCGCGGCCTTGTAGCCGATCGCGAAGGGGGCGGCCAGGTGCACGACGTCGGGCCGGAAGTCGGCCAGGGTGCGCTCGATCATGAAGCGGGGGGCGGTGTTCACGCGCACGTCGGAGTAACCGGGCAGCCCGACACTGGCCAACGTCACCACCGGGAAGCCGGCGTACTGCTTGGGCACCTTGCCGGCGTCCGCGGGGGCCAGTACGAGTGCCTCGTGACCATTGGCCTGCAGGTGCTCGAGCATCCGGAGCACCGAATTGGTGACGCCGTTGACCTGGGGAAGGAAGGATTCTGCCGCAAAAGCAACTCTCACGATTTCGATGGTAGACCCCGCCGGACGGCCCACTGCGCCACTGGCGGGAACGCGCGGCTGAACACTTCACGACATAGCTGAACGGCGCGCGACGAATCTGAACGGCAGGCGTACATGCCGCAACAGTGCTGGGGTCGCGCCATCCCTGACGTCCCGGCAACCAGCCCGCCACAAGCCCTGTCAGCACAGCGGGGCCACAGCTTTGATTCGTCGTGGCCGAAGGCGACTGGTAGAGTGAACGACGCGTTGGGCAATTCGTCGACGGACGTCGGCGGTAGTTGGCCCACGATGCGAATCAGTTGCAGCTTGGATGAGGCGACCAATTCGCCCGCAAGCGCCTGATGCCAATCCATGGCTTCGAGTGCCATGTACCGCCGCCAACCATCGTGCGTGAGAGCAAGTGCATTGTGGTGTGCCGCGGTTCTGTTGAATGCCCCCGGTTTGTGAGCCCGGGGGACGTTGCCAGCCGCGACGGCTGAACCATCGGATGCAGTGCGTCCAGAGAAGTGAGTACCACCATGCCCCGTCCCACTCCGCATGGCCGCAAGGCCGCCAAGACCCCCGGATTCAAGCCCGCCAAGAAGGGCCCCAAGAGCTTCAAGGCCGACGGCACGCCCAAGAACCGCTGGAGCGCCGACAAGCGCGAGGCCTACGGCAAGGGCCCCCGCAAGCCCTGGGAGCACCGCGACGACCGCTCCAGCAGCCGCAGCGATCGCGACGATCGCGGCTACCGTTCCGCCGACCGCACTGACCGTGGCCCCCGCGAGGGCGGCTACGAGCGTCGCGACGACTACCGCAGCGACGCCCCGCGCCGCTCCGACTCCAAGGGCCGCAATTTTGCCGCCGTCGAGCCCCGCGAGGGTGGCTTCGGTGGCCGTGCGCCCCGCACCGTTGACAACCGCGACGAGAAGCGTGGCTACGGCAACCGTGAGCGCAGCTACGGTGACCGCGAGCGTCGTCCCTTCAACCGCGATGACCGCAACCGCGATGACCGCGGTGGCTTCAAGCGCGACGACCGCTACAACCGTGACGACCGTCGCGACGACCGGGGGGAGCGCCGCAGCTTCGACCGCGACGATCGCGGCTTCGGCGATCGCGGCCCCCGCAAGGAATACCGCCCCGCCCGTACCTACGACGCCGCGCCCCGTCCCAAGTGGGAGCCGCGCGCCGAGCGCAAGCCGTGGGACCGCCCCGAGCGCCCCCACCGCGAGGATCGTCCCCGTCGCAGCTACCAGGGTGGCGACCGGGTGCCGGCCGACGAGCGCAGCTGGCGCGACGAGCGCCCGGCCCGGGAGGACCGTCCGTCCTTCAACCGGGACGAGCGCCCCGCCCGCAAGTTCGACCGGGACGAGCGCCCCACGTTCAACCGTGAGGATCGCGGCGAGCGCCGCAACTTCAACCGGGACGACCGCCCGGCCCGCAGCTTCAACCGCGACGAGCGTCCGTCCTACAACCGCGAGGACCGCCCGGCCAACGAGAACCTCGACCAGATGAGCTGGGAGGCCACCGACCTGGGCGAGATCGACGAGACCGTGGTGCACGAGGGCGAGGGCTTCGCCGCGCTCGGCGTGCCGAAGATCATCGTCGCCGCGCTGGACAAACAGGGCATCACCAGCCCCTTCCCGATCCAGGCCGCCACCATTCCCGACGCGATCGCCGGGCGCGACGTGCTGGGCCGTGGCCAGACCGGATCGGGCAAGACGTTGGGTTTCGGCCTGCCGATGCTGACCCGGATCGCCAGCGCCGATTCCACCGGCGGCGCCCCGCGCGGTCTGGTTCTGGTGCCCACCCGGGAACTGGCGCTGCAGTGCGCCGACGTGCTCGCCCCGCTGGCCAAGACCCTGAAGCTGGACCTGACGCTGATCGCCGGCGGCATGGGCTACGGCCCGCAGCTGCGCGCCTTCGAGCGTGGCGTCGACATTGTCGTCGCCACCCCCGGACGACTGATCGACCTGCTCGAGCAGGGTGCCGTGGACCTCTCCCAGGTCCTGGTCACCGTCCTGGACGAGGCCGACCACATGGCCGACCTGGGCTTCATGCCCGCCGTCACCACCCTGATGGACACCGTGCCCGCCGATGGTCAGCGACTGCTGTTCAGCGCGACGCTGGACCACGCCGTCGACCGGATCGTGAAGAAGTACCTGCACGACCCGATCACCCACGAGGTGGACACCGACCGCGCGTCGGTCACCACCATGGAACACGTGCTGCTGCAGGTGCTGCCGCACGACAAGAACAAGATCACCGCGGAGATCGCCAACCGTGAGGGCCGCTCGGTGCTGTTCTGCCGCACCCAGATGGGCACCAACCGCGTCGCCGAGCAGCTGCGCGCCGCCGGCGTGATGGCCGGTGCGCTGCACGGTGGCCTGACCCAGGGTGCCCGCACCCGGATCCTGGCCGCCTTCAAGGAGGGCACGGTTCCGGTGCTGGTGGCCACCGACGTCGCCGCCCGCGGCATCCACGTCGACGACGTCAGCCTGGTGCTGGAGATCGACCCGCCGATGAGCCACAAGGACTACCTGCACCGCGCCGGGCGTACCGCCCGCGCCGGCCAGAAGGGCGTCGTGGCCTCCATCGTGCTGCCGCACCAGCGCAAGTCCATGGCTCGCCTGACCGGTCAGGCCGGCGTCAAGGTGCAGCCGATCGCCGTTCGCCCCGGAGACGACGAGCTGGGCACCCTGACCGGCGCCCGTCCGGTGGACGCGGCCCCGATCGAGGACGCCGAGTACGAACGGATCATCGCCCCCAAGCGTGGCGGCGGCAACCGTGGCCCGCGTCAGGGTGGCCGGGGCGGCTTCGGCGGCCGTGGCCAGGGCGGTGGGTACCGCGGCCAGGGTGGCGGCGGACGTCGCTTCGGCGGCGGCGACCGTGACCGCGGCGGCCGCGGCGGCAACGACGGTTGGCGCCGCGAGCGCTGAGCCAGCCCGTCACAATCCGTGACCTGTGCCCGGTCCGGCCCCTTCCCGGGGCCGGGCCGGGCATCCGCGGTGTGATCCGTGCGGTGAACCGCCGCACATCGAAGAACTAGAGTGGGATGACGTGACTGAACAAGAAGTTGACCTGCGCCTTGCCGAGGCCGCTGATGCCTCGGCGATGCTGCACGTCATCCACGGGGCCTTCGGCGCCCGTCCCGCGGTGGACCCGCCGGCCGCGGCACTGTCCGACACCGTCGCCGACATCCAGGCCAGTCTGGCGAAGGCGCCCGGCGTGATCGCCGAGCTGGACGGCCGGGTGGTGGGTTGCCTGCTGACCTCACTGGACGGTGAGGTGGGGGGCCTGCACCGGGTCAGCGTGCTGCCCGGCGAGCGCACCCATGGGGTTGCCGCCCAGATGGTCCGCGGCGCCGGTGAGGTGCTCACCGAGCTGGGGGCCCGACGGGTGGAACTGCTGTGCCGCAAGGAATTCCCGGAGACCCGCCAGTGGTGGCAGAGCCACGGATTCCGGGTGCTGCGCCCCGCCCCGCTGGGTGAGATCCTGGGGATCGAGCTGCCCGCCCGGATCGAGGCCGCCACCGGCGAGGCCATGCAGGCGCTGGGCCGGCGGCTGGCCGGTCTGCTGCGGGCCGGTGACGTGGTCGTCGCCTCCGGAGACCTGGGCGCCGGCAAGACCACCCTCACCCAGGGGATCGGCGCCGGGCTGGACGTCGACGGGCCGGTGATCTCGCCCACCTTCGTGCTCAGCCGGGTGCATCCGTCGCGCGGAGACGGGCCGAGCCTGGTGCACGTCGACGCCTACCGGCTGGGCAGTGAGGCCGAGCTGTTCGACCTTGACCTGGATCTGACCCTGCCCGACGCGGTGACGCTGGTGGAGTGGGGTGCCGGGCTGGCCGAAGGGCTGAGCGATTCCGTGCTGCAGATCGACATCCGTCGCAGCCTTGATCCCGACGACGAGACCCGGGTGGTGTACCTCTTCGGCACCGGGGAACGCTGGCAGGGCGTCGACCTGCACCAGTTGGAGAAGGAAGACTGATGACCTGGACACTTGGAATCGACACCTCCACCGACATCTGCATCGGCCTGGCGCAGGACGGCACGATCGTCGCCAGCGATCGGATCGATGACCGCCGCGGCCACGCCGAGAAGCTGATGCCCCTGATCCAGTCGATGTGCGCCCGGATGGGGACTGCCGTCAGCGACATCACCGAGGTGGCCGTCGGGTTGGGCCCCGGGCCGTTCACCGGCCTGCGGGTGGGGATTGTCACCGGGCACACCATCGCCTCGCTCTCCGGGGTGCCGATGCACGGCGTCTGCAGCCTGGATGTGGTCGCCAAGCAGTGGCTGACCAGCGATGATGCCCCTGACGGGGAATTCGTGATCGCCTCCGACGCCCGTCGCAAGGAGCTCTACTGGGCCCGATACGACGCCATCGGCCGACGGATCGGCGAGCCGCAGGTCAGCGCCCCCGCCGAGTTGCCCGACGGCCTGCCCGTCGGCGGTCCCGGCTGCACCGCCTTCCCGGAGCTGTTTGCTGCCGGTGGCCCCCAGAAGCTGGACGCCGGCCTGCTGGCCGGGCACTGGCGTGAGTTGCCCGATGCCGGCAGCGACGCGATGTACCTGCGCAAGCCCGACGCCGTCGCCCCGACCACCCGCAAGTCCACCCTGCTGAGCAGTAGCGGTCAGCGGTTGTCGCTCAAGCCGCTGGGGCGGTCATGATCTTCGGTGCGGCCCGGGAGGCCGACGTCGAGGCGATCATGGAGCTGGAGCACGGCGCCTTCCACACCTGGGAACGCTGGGGGCGGCAGTCGTGGCTGGACGAGATGGCCGCCGACGACCGCTTCGTGATCACGGCACGAGACGTCGATGACCGAGTGATGGGCGCCGCCACCTTCCAGTGCGTCGCCGACAGCGCCGACCTGCACCGGATCATGGTCGCGCGGGAACGTCGCGGTGAGGGCACCGCCAAGCAGATGATGCGCGCCGGCATGGACTGGGCGCAGTCCATCGGCGCCCGTCGGATGCTGCTGGAGGTGCGCGAGGACAATGAGGCTGCGATCAGCCTCTACGACGGCTTCGGCTTCGCGCCGGTGGCCCGACGCGAGAACTACTACGGCCAGGGGGTGCACGCCATCGTGATGGAAGCACCGCTGGCACCCGAACGGCACCCATTCCGCAGTGAGTGGAGCCCGAGCGACGATGGGTTGGACTGATGACTGAACCGCTGATCCTGGGAATCGAGAGCTCCTGCGACGAGACCGGCGTCGGAATCGTGCGTGGCAACGAGCTGCTGGCCAACGAGGTGGCGAGCTCGGTGGAGCAGCACGTCCGCTTCGGCGGCGTGGTGCCGGAGGTGGCCTCCCGCGCGCACCTGGAGGCGATGGTGCCCGCGCTGGAACGTGCCCTGGCTGCCGCCAACGTCGACCTCTCCGAGCTGGACGGCATCGCCGTCACCGCCGGTCCGGGCCTGATGGGCGCGCTGGTGGTCGGCCTTTCCTCCGCGAAGGCGCTGGCCGCCTGGACCAACAAGCCGCTCTACGGGCTGAACCACCTGGCCGGGCATGTCGCCGTCGACCTGCTGGACCACGGATCCTTGCCGACTCCGGCCGGTGCGCTGCTGGTCTCCGGCGGGCACACCGAACTGCTGGTGGTCAACGACATCGCCACCGACATCGTGCAGGTGGGCGGCACCATCGACGACGCCGCCGGCGAGGCCTATGACAAGGTGGCGCGCGTGCTGGGGCTGCCCTACCCGGGCGGCCCGGTGATCGACAAGGCCGCCCAGCAGGGTGACCCGACGGCGATCCGCTTCCCGCGCGGCCTGACCACCCGCAAGGACCTGGAGAAGCACCGCTTCGACTACTCCTTCTCCGGCCTGAAGACCGCCGTGTCGCGCTGGGTGGAGACCCGCGAGCGCGACGAGCTGGAGGTGCCGCTGAACGACGTCGCGGCCAGTTTCCAGGAGGCGGTGTGCGACGTGCTCACCGCGAAGGCCGTCGACCTGTGCGGTGCGTACGGGTTGAAGCACTTCCTGATCGGTGGCGGCGTGGCCGCGAACTCCCGGCTGCGTGGCCTGCTGGAGGAGCGTATGACCGCCGCCGGGGTGGAGCTCCGCCGCCCCCGTCCGGGCCTGTGCACCGACAACGGCGCGATGATCGCGGTGCTCGGCTCCGAGGTGGTCAAGGCCGGCGGCAAGCCATCGAGCATGGACATCGGCGCCAACTCCGGCCTCCCGATCTCCACGATCCTGGTCTGAGGGGCCTCGACAGGCTCGGCCATCGTGGTTGCGTGAGTCTGCCCCGTTCCGCGAGCTCCACCCAGCCACGGTCCACGAGCTTGTCGAGGGGTCTGGACAGGCTCGGCCGCCGTGGTTGCGTGAGCCTGCCAGGGGTTGACAGTCCTCTCAGCGGTGGGCCAACCAGCGGAAGAAGAGCAGGGCACCCGGCCCCCACAAGGGGCTGAAGGCCAGCACCCACCACCAGAAGGCGGGCAGCATGCTCGGGGTCTGGCCGGTGCGCGGGTCGATCATCCGGTCGCGGACCTGCCCGATCACACCCGCGGTGCAGGCCAGCAGGAGCAAGAGGCAGACCAGCCACAGGCTCCAGGCCGGAACCGATCCTGCGCGAGCCGTCCAGCCGCGCAGCCAGGTGTTGATGGTGCTCCATGCCATGAAGGTCACGAACCAGCCGACGACACCCTGCCAGCGTTCACGCTGGATGCTGCGCTGCATGATGACCATCGCCCCGAGCAGGATCAGGGAGATGGGCACCGTCAGCAGGCTTCCCCAGTGCACGTCCACTGATCGCGCCAGAGGAACCCACGGGATCCCCACCACCATGTTCAGGCCAATACCGCCCAGCCAGACCGCCCCGAGGATGGCGAAGACCGAGCCCCAACGGCGGGGAGAGTCGGTCAGGGATCGTGCGTACTCCAGGGGGTCCCCGAAGGCGAGCGCGGGATTGGTCCGGGATTCGACGCAGTGCGACTCCACCGTCGCCCAGGCCTCGCCGATGGTGCGCCCCGAGGCTCCCCGGTAGCGCATCTCGTCGACGAAGATGTTCTTCCAGTGCTCGATGTCCATCGGTTCACCCGAACTGGATTCGATGCCCTTTCTCATGGTCATGATGCGTACCTCTCTCAGAAGATGCTGACCAGTAGTGCGATGACGAAGATGACGGGCAGGGTGACCACGCCGAAGTAGCGGGAGCGGGCATCGACGTCGTCGTCATCGGAGGCGAAGGGCAGACTCTGGGCCAAGCGGATCTGCCGGATCCGGCCGATCACCCACCCCACCAGAAAGGCGGTGCCGAAGACCCAGGCCAGCCAGACGGGCAGGCTCATCCGAGGTGTGTCCATCTGGTCGGACCAGAGCGCCAGCGGGAACACGGTCGCCAGTAGAGCCAGCGCGCTGATGAAGCCCAGCCGGCCGGCGCTGGTTCGCGGGAACAACCGCATCAGCAGCGCTTCCACCACCGGGCTCAGCAGCCAGAAGACGATCAGGCCGATTGGCAGGATCCACGGTGGGTGGACCAGGGCGTCGAGGGGACGGCCAGCCAGGTGGAGGACGACCAGCGCGGCGGATACCCCCAGTGCTGCCGGAAGGCTGTCCCGCAGGCATAGCTGAGGGGTGCGGTGCGGCGTCCGACCAGATCAGTGGCCGTCTGGACCGGGTCGCCTATCGCAACTTCGGGGCGCTCGCCGCTGTCCTGACAGTGTGCCCTGGCGGTGGCGATGGCGTCGTGTACCTGTCGTTCGTCGGCGCCGCGAAAGCGCATCTCGGTGGCCAGGTGCTTGGTCCAGTCCAGGGTCTCGAAGTCAGTGTGCCAGGCGTTTGTGGTCATCTCTTCTCCTCGTCGGATGGGGTCGGGCAGATGAAGTCGTGGGTGAGGCGGCTGAATCGGCTCCAGCGGGCCGACTCCTGCGCCAGGTAGGTCTGGCCGTCGGGGGTGAGCCGGAAGTACTTGCGGCCGGGGCCGCGGGAGCCGATCTGCCACTTGGTCTCGACGCGGCCCGCCTCCTCCAGCCGGGCGAGCAGCGGGTAGAGGGTGCCGCCCTTGACGGTGCCCAGCCCGATCTCCTCCAGCCGGGTGGCGATCGCGTAGCCATAGGTGGGGCCCTCGTCGAGGATGCGCAGCACACTGAGCTCCAGCACCCCGCGGAGCCATTCGGTGGGCCATCCCTCGTCCATGCTCTAGATGGTACGCCGATCTAGTCAGGCGCGCTACCTAAAGTTCGCGACGGTGCACGTCGGGCTGCCCGGGGCGCGCGCTGCAACACGTGCACGGAGGAGTGTGACGTGCGCAGTGACCCACGACCTGACAGTGGGGTCCCGGGCGGGTCGGTGAATCGGTGAGGGGCTGCGCCTGATGGGGCGGGTGCAGCCGGTCCGACGAAAGTCGTAACCGGATTTCCCGCGCGCGCCCGACGCGCCGCCGACCCCGCAGGGACAAGGATGAACACATGACATCAGCACCCCTGGCGCGGATCGCCGGCAAGCTCCCCGGCGTGGGCTGGGCCGCGATCGTCGCGACCCTCTACAGCCTGCTCACCCTGGCCGCGAGCATGTGGAGCGCGGGCTATCCCGAGGGGCGCTCCCTTGGCTGGGTGCTGCAGCACTGCGCCGTCGCCCTGGTGCTGCTGGTCGCCTTCCTGGCGTTGGTGCGCTGGCCGGTGGTGGCCTTCATCGTCATGACGGTGGCCCTCTACCAGCTGCGGCTGCTGCCCGACTACTGGGGCTATGGCGCCGAGCTGATCCTGATCCCGGCCGGCTACCACCTGGGGCGACGGGCATCGACGCGAACCGCGGTGCTGCTCGCCATCGGTGCGACGTTGCTCGGTGTGGGGTCGAGTGCCATCCAGTACCGGCACCAGCTGACGACTCTGGACGGCTACGTCGAGGGTGCCCCCATGCCCGCCGAGATGCGCTACACCGCGGCGATGCTGCTGGGCTTCCTCACCAACACCGTGAACCAACTGCTGCTGCCCGTGCTGGGCGGTCTGATCGTGCGCAAGCAGGTGGCGCAGGCGGAGCGGATCGAGCGGCAGGCGGCCGACGAGCGCACCGCAGCCGCCGCGGCCACCGTCGCCGCCCTGCGGGCGGACCGGGAGCGCATGGCCCGGGAACTGCATGACCTGGCCGCGCACCATTCCACCGCCGCGGTGATCAACGCCAAGGCGGCGCGCAAGCTCGGTGCCAGCGACCCGGCACAGCTGCCGCAACTGATCGACGAGGTGGTCACCGAGACCCAGGCCGCGCAGGAGAGCCTGCGCCAGATGGTGCGGGTGTTGCACGACCCCGACGATGCCGTGCCCTTCCAGCCCCAGCCCACTCTGGCCGAGATTCCCGCCGCGGTGGAGCATGCCCGACGCCTGAATCCCGACGTCGTCCTGGAGATGGACGTGCCCAGCCAGAGCAGGGTCAGCGAGTCCACCGCGCTGGCGGTCTGGCGGATCGTGCAGGAATCGCTGACCAATGCCCACCGCTACGCCCCGGGCGCCCCGGTCACCGTCCGGGTCGAGGTGGACGACGACCTGCTGGTGACCGAGGTGGTCAACGGTCGCAGCTCCCGGTTGGTGGACGACGCGGGTCTTGGCATGGGGCAGGGAATCGCCGGCATGCGGCAGCGCGCCGATCTGCTGGGCGGCTTTCTGGAGGCCGGTCCGCACGGCCGTGGCTGGCGGGTACTGGCGGAGCTGCCCCTGCAGCCCGACGTCCCGGGGGCTCCAGAGGTGGACGAATGATCCGGGTGCTGGTGGCCGACGACCAGCCGGTGGTGCGCCGTGGGCTGGCGCTCTTCCTGACCGACGAGCCGGACCTGGAGGTGGTGGGGCAGGCCGCCAGCGGGCCGGAGGCGGTGCGGCTGGCCATCGAGCGGGACGTCGATGTGGTGCTGATGGATGTCCGGATGCCCGGCGGCGACGGGATCACCGCCACCCGGGAGCTGACGGCGCGAGCCGATTCGCCGGCCGTCGTCGTGGTCACCACCTTCGACCTGGACGAGTACCTGTTCGGTGCCGTCGAGGCCGGAGCCAGCGGGTTCATCCTCAAGGACTGTGATCCCGACGAGCTGGTGGCGGTGGTGCGGGCGGCGGCCGGGGGAGAGGCGATGGTCTCACCGCGGATGACTCGACGGGTGCTGGACGAGTTCGCCCGTCGTCGCCCCGGCCCCAGCGTCGAGCCGAACCTGCTGAGTGCACGGGAGACCGAGATCGTCCAGGCGCTGTGCGACGGCTTGAGCAATGCCGAGCTGGCCGAGCGCTGCTGCATCGAGGTGAGCACCGTGAAGACCCATCTGGGCCGGATCTGCACCCGGCTGGGGCTGCGCGATCGGGTGCAGTTGGTGGTCTGGGCCTATCGGCACGGCTTCGGGGGATGAGGCATCGCCGCGACGATGCTCGCGGGCGCTTGCCACAGGCGAGGGAACATCGCCACCGGTGTCAGTGCGCCCGACTATGCTGCGGTTCATACATTCTTAGGGGAGACGATGGACCTCAATCGGTTGGGCAACCTGGCCATGATCTGGGTGGTCATCATGGTGGTCTTCAGCCCCAGCTTCCGCAAGGAGTACCCGGAGCTGGTGGAGCTGACCGTGATCGGGTTGGTCATGTTCACGCCCCTGATCCTCTTCCTCGGCTACTTCTTCCTGCCCGGCTTCATCGAGGTCCTGTTCTGGGACTCCTGACTTCACATCGCCACGCCAGGCCCCTCTCCGAAGAGCGACGCGAGCTCCGGGTGCCCGGCCTGGTAACCGTCCAGCAGTTGCGCCCCCAGCCGAGGCGAATCCACCAGGGGATGGGTGCTGAAGCCCTCCCAGGCGGCACCCCGATCCCCGGTCAGGGCGGCGGTGGCGATGCAGCGTTCCGCCGAGCGCACCCGGGCCATCAGGCCCAGCTGCCCCAAGCTCGGGGCGGAGACCGGCAGGGGATGAGCGCCGGTCGCATCAGCGACGCAGGGCACTTCCAGCACCACGTCGGCCGGTAGCCCCTCGGCCACCAGCCCCTGATCCGCGCAGTCATTGGCCACATTGAGGATCATTCGCTCCGGCCGACCCGTGGCGATGGCCGTCATCAGCCGCAGCGCCACCTCCTGGTAACCGCCGCCGGCAATGTCATCCTCTCGGCGTTCCTCGTCGCGGGATTCGGCCATGTAGGTGGCCTCGCGCTCTTGCAGGGCGTCGCGCCAGGTCTTCAGCGGCGACGAGCAGCAGGACGCCTCGCGGTAGAAGTCGCCCTGTTGGGCCACCAGGAATTCGCCGCGGGTCTGGGCCGCGGCGGTGATCCGGCGGATCGCCTCATCGGTGTGCAGGTAGTAGTAGAGATACTCATTGGGCAGGGTGCCGTCCTGACGCACCCAGTCGAGCCCCAACAGCCGGGCCTCCTCGATCTGTTCCAACAGGGCGTCGTCGGCCAGCAGGTCACCGAGCCGGTCCACCCCGTCGACGGCCAGGCCGCGCAACCAGCCCAGATGGTTGAGGCCCAGGTAGTCGTAGGAGATCTGGTCCTGCGGCAGGTCCAGGGTGCGCGCCACCCGCTTGACCAGGCCGATCGGGGTGTCACAGATGCCGATCACCCGGTTACCCAGCACCCGGCGCATCGACTCGGTGACGATCCCGGCCGGGTTGGTGAAGTTGATCACCCAAGAATTCGGCGCCTGCTGGGCGATGATCCGGGCGATCCGGTCCATCTCCGGGATGGTGCGCAGGGCATAGGCCAGTCCGCCGGGCCCGACGGTCTCCTGCCCGATCAACCCCAGGTTGAGCGCCACCCGCTCGTCCACGGTGCGGGCGTGGGTGCCGCCCACCCGGATGGCACAGAAGATGAAGTCGGCGCCGGTGACGGCGTCCTCCAGTGAATCGGTGCCGCGCACCGCGGTGCGATTGTCGGGGATGGTCCGGGCCAGCCCGGTGATCACGTCGGTCATCACCCGTAGCCGCTGCGGGTCGACGTCGTGGAGCACCACCTCGTCGACCGTCAGGCCGGTGGCCCGTCTGGCCACCGCCTCGTAGACCAGGGGAGTGCGGAACCCGCCGCCGCCCAGAATGCTGAGCCTCATCTCTACCTCCGTCGCCAACCCACGGCCGCTGACCAGCCACTGGGTCTAGATTGGCACTCAAACACGCAGGGTCAACCCGGGAACGGTGAGGCAATGAACAGCCACGGCCTGAACAGCACGGCCGCCATCCATGCTGCAGAAACCGCGCCAGGGGCCGCGCGGCACTGGGATCCGTTGGCGAGCCAGCGCACCCCCGACGACCCGCCGTTGGACGTGATTCTCTCCGGCACGGTCTTCTACGACTTGATCTTCACCGGGCTGGAGCGAATGCCGCGGCCGGGCGAGGAGATCTGGACGCAGGGGATGGGGTCCTGCCCGGGCGGGATCGCCAACCTGGCCGTCGCATCGGCACGGCTGGGAATGCGTACCGGTCTGGTGGCCGGTTTCGGTGACGACGCCTATGCTGCCTGGTTGTGGCACACCCTGGCCGACCAGGAACACATCGACCTGTCCGCCTCCACCCGGTTCAGCAATTTCCACACCGCGATCACGGTCTCGGTCTCGGTCGAGGGCGACCGCGCCATGATCACCCACGGACACGACCTGCCCAGTGGTCTGGTGCAACCCATCCTGGCCGCCCCGGCCGCCCGCGCCGCGGTGCTGGATCTGGCCGGCGACGCCGCCTGGTGCGCGACGCTGGCCGCCCGCGGCACCAAGATCTTTGCCGACATCGGTTTCGACGAGACGGGCACATGGGATCCGGCGGATCTGGCGCCGCTGACCAGCTGCCACGCCTTCACCCCGAATGCCGTCGAGGCGATGCACTACACCCGCACCGACTCCCCGGATCGGGCCGTGCGCGCCCTGGCCGGGCTGGTGCCGCTGGCGATCGTCACCGACGGGGTCAGCGGCAGCTACGCCATCGACCAGTCCACGGGCGAGGAGGCCTACTGCCCGGCCGTGCCGGTCACGGCCACCGACCCCACCGGTGCCGGTGACGTCTTCGCCGCCGCCTCTGTCCTCGGCGTGCTGGCCGGCTGGCCGCTGGAACACCGGCTGCGCTTCGCGTCGCTGTGCTCCGCATTGGCGGTGCAGCAGTTCGGCGGCTCCCTCGCGGCTCCCGGCTGGGGTGACCTGGCGGACTGGTGGCACAACGTGACCAGTCGCGCTGATGAGGGGGACTTGCGCTCGGCCTATGTCCGCGACCAGTACCGCTTCTTGGGCGACATCATCCCCAACTGCCCGGTGCAGGGTGTTCGCCGCGCCCAGGCCACCTTCGCCATCTCCTCCGACGCCGGAGACCACTGAGCTGGCCCGTTGTGGGCGGGAAAGACCACAGCGCTCAAGACGTGTTGCTCAAGTTGGCAACCTTTTGGGGATTTGAACGAGTAGAAACGATTTCTGTGTCAGCCTGGCTGCCAACTTGGGCGGTACTAGGTGTTGGTGGCAGGGACGTTCATGACACTCGGGTGATGGGAGCCTTCCCGTTGAGGGCGCTGTGGCCTCGTTCAGTGTTGTAGAAGGTGAGCCAGTCGGCAAGGGCGTCGCGGCGGGCTTGGTTG
>NZ_JBCDMV010000018.1:0-104719 GCF_038433135.1 Luteococcus sp. H91
ACATTGAGCCGGGCCTTAGAGTGGGGCATGAGGACCTCCGTTGTTGAGATGTGACCTTCGACAAGCCACAGCCCAGCGGGGGTCCTCCCTTTACGTCAAACCGCGCACTGTCATGAACGTCCCTGCCCCCAACAACTAGGCTGCGGGGTATGGCCCTCACCCCGATCATGACCACGCTCGGCTTTGTGCTGCACCCTGACGGGGAGCGGGTCCTGATGGTGCACCGCACCGCGCGTCCGGGCGACGAGCAGTTGGGCAAGTACAACGGGCTGGGCGGCAAGCTGGAGCGCGACGAGGACATCGTCGAGTGCCTGCGACGCGAACTGCGGGAGGAGGCCCAGATTGAGGCAACCGCGCTGCGACTACGGGGAACTGTCAGCTGGCCGGGCTTTGGCCGCAATGGGGAGGATCACTTTGGCTTCATCTTCGTCGTCGATGCCTTCACCGGCGAGGTGCCGGTGCGCAACGAGGAGGGCGAACTGAGCTGGGAGCGGATCGACGCGCTCGACGAGCTGCCGATGTGGGAGGGGGACCGGCACTTCCTGCCGCTGGTCTTCGACGACACGGTCACCCAGTTCCATGGCGTGCTGCCGTACGAGAATGGCCGGCCGGTCGGCTGGAGCGTGAGCACGCTGTGAGCCTGCTGCACACCCCAGAGGGCGCCTCCGCACTGGCGTTGGCAATGGCGGAGCAGGACCCGGGCTCGTTGGCCGCCGCCAGCCGGCTGCGCAAGCAGGCGCCGCCGGAGCTGGCCGCACAGGCGCTGGGTCAGGCGCAGTTGCGACGTCGGGCTCGCACCAAGTTCGGGGCCGATGCCGAGCGGATGCTCTTCACCCACGACGCCCTGGAGCAGGCCACCCGCCCGGTGGTGGCCGACTGGCGCGCCCACCGGCTACGCGACGAGGGGATCACCCGGGTGATTGACCTGGGTTGTGGGATCGGCGCCGACTCGCTGGCCTGCCTGCGCGCCGGGATCGACGTGATCGCGGTGGAACTGGACCAGACCACCGCCGAGCATGCCCGCGCGAACCTTGAGCTGGCGGCTGGGCGGCCCCTCGACGGGCTCGGGGACCCAACCCCGGCGGCCCCTACCGCCACCGTGATCCACGGCGACGCCGTCGCTCTGGCCCCGGAACTGCTGGCAGGAGCGGGCCCGGAAACCTGCGTCTTCATCGATCCGGCCCGCCGCACCGAGTTTGGCCGCACCTGGCGGGTGGAGGCCTTCACCCCACCCTGGGATTTCGTGCTCTCCCTGCTGGGTGGGTCACACTCGACGGTGGTCAAGCTCGGGCCCGGTGTACCCAAGCAGTTGATTCCCGACGACGTCGAGGCGCTCTGGGTGGCCGACGGTCACGACGTCGTCGAGTGTTCCCTGTGGCACACCCCGGCAGCCCGGCCGGTGCACGGTGCGATACTGCTCGGTGGTCCGCAAGCCCTCCGACTGGACCACGAACCCCGCGATCCGCTGCCCGTCGCCGTTCCGGGCCGGTACCTGGTGGAACCGCACGGCGCCGTGATCCGGGCCGGCGCCCTGGATCGGATTGCCGACGGCCTGTGGCTGCTGGACCCACACGTGGCGTATCTCAGTGGCAATGCGCCGGTGACCAGCCCCTTTGCCACCTGCTTCGAGATCCTGGAGGTGCTGGACAACAACCCCAAGACGTTGAAGGCCTGGGTGCGGGAGCACCGCGTCGGGACGCTGGAGATCAAGAAGCGCGCCCTCGACGTGGACCCGGCTGAACTGCGCAAGAAGCTGCAACCCAAGGGCCCCAACAGCGCCACGATCGTGCTGGCCCGAACGCCAGACGGGGCCCGGGCACTCATGGTGCGTCGGACCCCGTCGGCTGCCTGACCGGGTTGCGTCCTCAGGCGCGGTAGGTGCCCCACATGGCTGCCATCCGGTCCACCTGGCCCTGGGTGAACTGCGTCAGGCACGGATCATTGGAATAGTCCATGTAGTTGTGGATCGGGTCCGTCCCCGACGCAGTGCAGGTGTCGCGACCGGTCGGGCAGCCCGACGCCGGGCTGGCCTCCGCGGCGGTGTCGGCCACCTCGTCGCCACCCGCACAACCGCCCTGGAAGGTGTGGTACAGGCCCATCCAGTGGCCAATCTCGTGGGTGGCGGTGTCACCCTCGCTGTAGCCGGGGAAGGCTCCGGGCTGGCCCTCCAGGGTGCGACGGTCGATCATCAGCCCGTCCATCCCCGGGTTCCTGGCGTAGTCCGACGGGAAGGTGGCCCAGCCAAAGAGCTGACCGCCCGAGCTGCCCAACCCGGTGATCCAGATGTTGAGTGTCTTGGCGTCACCCACCCGGCTGGCCTTGATCTGTTTCTCCACCCGGGAGCCGGGGGAGACCTTGTTGGCCCAGGTGGACTTGGTGATCCGATTGGTCTTCACCAGGCTGAAGGAGAAGCCGGAGCCGGCCAGGGCGCCGCTGTTGCTGCCGGCATAGGCCGCATTCAGCACCTGGAGCTGGCGTGCGATCACCGCATCGCTGACATTGGTGGCGGCGGTTCCGTCGTTGATCACGTGCACGTACACCGGGATGACGGCCGAGGCGGTGCCGCTCACCAGATCGGCGGCGGTGCCAACATCGGTGGTGCCCAGCTTGTTCTTCATGTCGGTCTTGAACTTGGTCTCGCGGCCGCGGGTTTGCTCCGCGGTGAAGTCGTGCGGATCCTTGGCGCCGCGAGCCGCACTGGCGGGCTGGTAGCAGGTGCTGGCTGGGCTGGCGACGGGTGCCGCGGCCGGAGCGGAGGCGACGGGCGACGCGCCGAAGGTCACCAGGCCAAGCGAGGCGAGAGGCAGCAAGGCGCGGGCAGTTCGAGCAGAAGCCATGGGAGTGGGTCCTTTCCGACGGCCCCGAGTGGGGCGGGTGGCGGTCACGCTAGGGCCACCAATCCCTTTCCGTACAGGGATTCAGCGAATTTCTGGGATTCCCTACCAAACATCGCGAGGGCTGGCATCATGAGCGGGTTCGCTAGCACTCGGCTTGAAGGAGTGCCAGCGTCGGTATAACTTGGTTCTTGGCACTCGCCATGTGTGAGTGCCAACAGCCGTCGGCGGCACCCGCGACGACGCCCCGGCTGCTCCACATGACCTTGAAGATCGACGCCGAATCATCGGCGCTACTAGTCAGAAAGGGGTTTGACGTGGCAACCACGATCAAGCCGCTCGAGGACCGCGTCCTCGTCCAGCCGCTGGAAGCAGAGCAGACCACCGCCTCGGGCCTGGTGATCCCCGACACCGCCAAGGAGAAGCCGCAGGAGGGCAAGGTCGTTGCGACCGGTCCCGGCCGCTTCGACGACAAGGGCGTTCGTGTCCCGATGGACGTCGCCGAGGGTGACGTCGTCGTCTTCAGCAAGTACGGCGGCACCGAGGTCAAGTACGACGGCCAGGAGTACCTGCTCCTGAACGCTCGCGACATCCTCGCGATTGTCACCAAGTGACCGCGAGGGGGGCGACCCCCTCGATCCCCCGCGCTCGGATCGCGCCTCGCTCGCAAGCTCGCTGCGATCCGAGTAAGGAAATCTCTTCGCGCGCGGCCGGCGACCGTGCCGGCCGCGCGCGAACCACATCTCTTCAACTCCCCAGGAGTATTGAATGCCCAAGATTTTGCAGTTCGACGAGGAGGCCCGCCGCTCGCTCGAGCGTGGCGTCGACACCCTCGCCAACACCGTCAAGGTGACCCTCGGCCCGAAGGGCCGCTACGTCGTGCTCGACAAGAAGTGGGGCGCCCCCACCATCACCAACGACGGCGTGACCGTCGCCCGTGAGGTGGAGCTGGACGACCCCTACGAGAACCTCGGCGCGCAGCTCGCCAAGGAAGTCGCCACCAAGACCAATGACGTCGCCGGTGATGGCACCACCACCGCCACCGTGCTGGCCCAGGCGCTGGTGCACGAGGGCCTCAAGGCCGTCGCCTCCGGTTCCAACCCCGTCGGTCTGAAGCGCGGCATCGAGCAGGCCGTCGCCGCCGTCGAGGCCGAGCTGAAGAAGGTCGCCAAGCCGATCGAGACCACCGAGGACATGGCCGCCGTGGCCACCATCAGCTCCCGCGACGAGGTGATCGGCAAGCTGATCGCCGACGCCTTCGACAAGGTAGGCAAGGACGGCGTGATCACCGTCGACGAGTCCCAGACCTTCGGCACCGAGCTGGAGTTCACCGAGGGCATGCAGTTCGACAAGGGCTACCTGTCCCCGTACATGGTCACCGACGCCGATCGGATGGAGGCCGTCCTGGACGACCCCTACATCCTGATCCACTCGGGCAAGATCAGCTCGATGAATGACCTGCTTCCCCTACTGGAGAAGGTCATCGGCGCCAAGGGCACCCTGTTCATCGTGGCCGAGGACGTCGACGGCGAGGCTCTGTCCACCCTGGTGGTCAACAAGATCCGCGGCACCTTCACCAGCGTCGCCGTCAAGGCCCCGGCCTTCGGTGACCGTCGCAAGGCCATGCTGGAGGACATCGCGATCCTCACCGGCGGCCAGGTGGTTGCCCCCGAGGTCGGCCTCAAGCTGGACCAGGTTGGCCTGGAGGTGCTGGGCCGCGCCCGCCGTGTCGTGGTCAGCAAGGACAACACCACCATCGTCGACGGTGCCGGTGAGTCCGACGAGGTGCAGGCGCGCGTCGCGCAGCTGCACGCCGAGATCGAGCGTTCCGACTCCGACTGGGACCGCGAGAAGCTGCAGGAGCGGGTTGCCAAGCTGGCCGGTGGTGTCTGCGTGATCCGCGTCGGCGCCGCCACCGAGGTGGAGCTGAAGGAGACCAAGCACCGCATCGAGGACGCCGTTTCCGCTACTCGCGCGGCCATCGAGGAGGGCATCGTCGCCGGTGGCGGCTCCGCCCTGGTGCACGCCGCCCGCGTGCTGGAGGACGGTCTCGGCCTGGAGGGCGACGAGAGGGCCGGCGTCCAGATCGTCAAGAAGGCCGTCGTCGAGCCGCTGCGCTGGATCGCCGAGAATGGTGGCGAGCCCGGTTACGTGATCGTCAGCAAGGTCGCCGAGCTGGAGCCCGGCAATGGCTACAACGGCCGCACCGGCGAGTATGTCAATCTGGTCGAGGCCGGCGTGATCGACCCGGTCAAGGTCACCCGCTCCGCCCTGGCCAATGCGGCGTCCATCGCGGCGCTGCTGCTCACCACCGAGACCCTGGTGGTGGACAAGCCGGAGGAGTCCGACGAGGACGCCCACCAGCACTGAGCACCCGTGTGAGTACTGCTGCTTGACCACTGCGCCCGCCCGGTCTTCCGGGCGGGCGCAGTGCATTTCCGGGGCTCTCCGGCCAGGAGTTCCTGGGCACTGCCGGGCCGACACGCCGCCGGAGCCGTTGTGTGGGTTCCGCAGCGGCCCTGGGGAAGTGATGGCTTACCATGAGCAGCGGCGAGAACTGTTTTTACCCTGCCTGAGTGGTCCGTGCGTTGGCGCATCGACGACAGGTGCCCAACCCATCCGGAGAAGCCGCCGTCGGCTCCCCGGGCGAGTGGAACGTTCAAGCCTCGGTAACAGCGGCGTTCCGGCGCCCGACGAAAGAGACCCTATGTCCACTCCCGCGGCCCCCTCGGCGGCCAAGCAGGCCCAGGCGCACGTACAGCGCTTCGGCACCTTCCTCTCGGGCATGATCATGCCCAATATCGGCGCCCTCATCGCGTGGGGCCTGATCACCGCCCTGTTCATTGAGAAAGGCCCCTTCCCGATCGGCCGGATCGGCGGTTTCGGTGAAACCCTGATCAACGGCGTCGCGGTGGCCAATCCCGGCATCGTCGGCCCCTCCATCACCTACCTGCTGCCCCTGCTGATCGCCTTCCAGGGCGGCAAGATGGCCTACGACAACAAGACCCGCGGCGGCGTGATCGGCGCCATCGCCACCATGGGCGTCATCGCTGGTGTGCCCGGCAGCCCGATGTTCCTGGGCGCCATGGTGATGGGTCCGCTCGGCGGCTGGACCATGAAGAAGCTCGACCAGTTGTGGGAGGGCAAGATCAAGGCCGGCTTCGAGATGCTGGTCAACAACTTCTCCGCCGGCATCTGGGGCATGATCCTCGCGATCGGCGGTCTGTACCTGCTCAGCCCCGTGGTGCATGCGGTGATGTCCGCCCTCGGTTCGGTCGTCGGCGTGCTGGTGCGCAACAACCTGCTGCCTGTCGCCTCGGTGCTGATCGAGCCCGCGAAGGTGCTCTTCCTGAACAATGCGATCAACCACGGTGTGCTCACCCCGCTGGGCCTCGACATGGTCAGCCAGACCGGCAAGTCGATCCTCTTCCTGCTCGAGGCGAACCCCGGCCCCGGCTTCGGTGTGCTGCTGGCCTACATGCTCTTCGGCAAGGGTGCCGCCAAGGCCTCGGCCCCCGGTGCCGCGCTGATCCACTTCCTCGGTGGTATCCACGAGATCTACTTCCCCTACATCCTGATGAAGCCCGCCCTGCTGCTGGCCACCATCCTGGGCGGCGCCACCGGCGTTGCCACCAACATGCTGCTCGGTGCAGGCCTGAAGGGCCCCGCCGCTCCCGGTTCGGTGATCGCCATCTCCGCCATGGCCGGCGGTGACATTGCCAAGGTCTGGATCGCCATCCTGCTGGCCACCGTGGTCTCCTTCCTGGTGGCTGCCGTGATCCTCAAGATGGACAAGTCCAGCGACGGCGACCTGGCCAAGGCCACCGCCGAGATGGAGGCCATGAAGGGCAAGAAGTCCTCGGTGGCCGGCAACCTCGTCGCCCCCACGGGCGAAATCAAGAACATCGTCTTCGCCTGCGACGCCGGCATGGGTTCCTCCGCAATGGGCGCCTCGGTGCTCCGCAACAAGATCAAGGACGCCGGCTACGGCGACGTGAAGGTCACCAATGAGGCCATCGCGAACCTCAAGGACGTCTATGACATCGTCGTGACCCAGGAGACCCTGGCCCCGCGCGCCATCCCGAAGGTTCCCAGCGCCACCGTGCTGACCGTCGACAACTTCATGAACTCGCCTCGCTACGAGGAGGTCGTGGAGATGATCCGCACCCAGCGTTCCGGCTCCGCCGCCCCGGCCGCCCCGGTGGCTGCCGCCGCCGTGACCGGTGCCGCCGCTGCCCAGGACGAGGCCCCCGCGGCCGACATCCTGAGCACCGAGAGCATCCAGCTCGGCGCGCACGCCGTGGACAAGGGCGATGCCATCACCCAGGCCGGTCAGCTGCTGGTGGCCCGCGGTGCCGTGGACGGCGCCTACGTCGACGCGATGCACAAGCGTGAGGAGTCGGTCAGCACCTACATGGGCAACTTCCTGGCCATCCCGCACGGCACCAATGACGCCAAGGAGCACATCAAGAGCTCCGCGATGAGCTTCATCCGTCTGGACCAGCCGCTGGACTGGAATGGCAACCAGGTCAAGTTCGTCGTCGGCATCGCCGGCAAGAACAAGGAGCACCTGCAGATCCTGGGCAAGCTCGCCAAGATCTTCTCCAACAACGAGTCCGTGCAGGCCCTGGAGAACGCCAGCTCCGCTGACGAAGTGGCCGCGATCCTCGGAAAGGTCAATTCCTGATGAAGAAGGCAGTGCACTTCGGTGCCGGCAACATCGGCCGCGGCTTCGTCGGCCTGCTGCTGAACGAGGGCGGCTATGAATTGACCTTCGCCGACGTCGCCGACGCGTTGATCGACCAGCTCAAGGCGGCCGAGAGCTACACCGTGCACGAGGTGGGCGAGGGCGGCCAGGAGCACGTGATCAGCGGCTTCAAGGCGATCAATTCCAAGACCGAGGCCGAGGCGCTGACCGCGGCGATCGCCGAGGCCGACGTGGTGACCTGCGCGGTGGGCCCGAACATCCTCAAGTTCATCGCCCCCGCCATCCGCGCCGGCATCGACGCCCGTCCGGCCGACGCCCCGATGGTGGCGGTGATGGCCTGTGAGAATGCCATCAACGCCACCGACGGGCTCAAGGGCTTCATCCTGGGCGACAACCCGGCCGACGTGGAGACCAAGGCGATCTTCGCCAACACCGCCGTCGACCGGATCGTCCCCAACCAGCCCGAGGGGATGGGCCTGGACGTCAACGTCGAGCCCTACTACGAGTGGGCGATCGAGGAGCCGGCCTTCGAGGGCAACAAGCCCGAGATCCCCGGCGCCACCTGGGTGGAGAGCCTGGCGCCCTACATCGAGCGCAAGCTGTTCACGGTCAACACCGGCCACGCCGCCACCGCCTACTTCGGCTACGGCGCGGGCATCGAGAAGATCTCCGACGTGCTGGCCCAGCCGGAGCTGAAGGACAAGATCTACGCGGTGCTGCAGGAGACCAAGAGCCTGCTGGTGGCCAAGTACGGCTTCGAGCCCGAGGTGCAGGAAGCCTACGTGCAGAAGATCCTCAAGCGCTTCGCCAACCCGGAGCTGCCCGACACGGTGACCCGCGTCGGCCGTTCCCCGCTGCGCAAGCTGTCGCGCCACGAGCGTTTCGTCGGCCCCGCCGCCGAGCTCGCCGAGCGCGGGATGGAGTCGAAGGCCCTGCAGGCCGCCATGCTCGGCGCCATGCTCTTCGACGTCAAGGAGGATCCGGAGGCGGTGCAGGTCGGCCAGATCCTGGCGGACAACGCCCCCGAGGCTGCCGTGACCGCCTTCACCGAGCTGGACGCCTCGCACCCGCTGTTCGCGCAGCTGGTGGAGGTCGTCACCGCGGCCCGGGCCCAGCGCAACGCCGACTGAGCACATCACCAACAGTGGCTGAGCTTGTCGAAGCCACGACGGCCGTCCCTCACCGAGGGGCGGCCGTCGTCGTGTTCCGGCCGCCCGGGGCCGGGCGGTCAGGGCTGGGCATCAGCCTGCCGCCAGCCCAGCTCTCGTTCGGCCTGCCCGGCCAGCGCGAAGATGAGCTCGTCGCGGCCGCGACGAGCGACCACCTGCACCCCGATCGGCAGCCCATCGGGTGCGGAGGCGACGGGCAGCGACGCCGCCGGATGGCCAGTCACATTGAACAGCGAGGTGCAGGCGCTCAACGGCACCGAGCGCCAGATCGCCCGCGCCCAGCCGACGCCGTTCAGTTGACCGAGCTCGGGCGTGGGGCAGGCCATGGTGGGCATCACCAGCAGGTCGGCATCGCCGAACAACTCATCCACCCGCTCGGCCAGGCGCGGGGCAGCCTGCTCTGCGCGTCGCAGGCGGCCGGAGTGCCCCGGCAACCGTCCCCGGGCGGCCGCCACCCTGGTCAACCGCTCCAGCCGTTCGGGGTGCTCAACGGCCTCGGCCTCCTCGGCGATACCCGCGAGCATCATCGGCAGGAAGGCAGTGGTGTGATTGGGCAGCCGCCCAGCCAGCGGCGCGACGTGGTGGCCCCACTGCGGCAGCCGTTCAACGAAGCCCTCGACGGCGCGTGCCACCCGGGCGTCCACCAGTACGGGGCCGGGCGACTGGCTGGTCCACCGGATGCGTAGGGAGCCGGGCGGGGTGCTCGCGGCCGTGACCAGGCCGGTGGGGCGCTCGGGCAACTGGTGGACGTCGGCCGGCTCGTTGCCGTCGATCACCTGGTGCACCAGAGCGGAGTCGGCCACCTCACGGGTCAGCGGGCCGGAGAGCGCCAGCATTCCCCAGAAGTCAACTGCCGGGCTGGGGGAGACCAGGCCGCGCGTCCCCTTGTGACCGAAGAGTCCGCAGCAGGCCGCCGGGATTCGGATCGAGCCGCCGCCGTCGCCGCCGATCGCCACCGGCACCATCCCGGAGGCAACGGCCGATGCGGAGCCGCCGCTGGACCCGCCGGTGCTTCGCGTCGGATCCCACGGGTTGAGGGTCATCCCGAAACGATCGGACTCGGTGAACGGGAACTGCCCGAATTCGGGCATGGCCGTGATCCCGATGATCACGGCACCCGCCTCGCGCAGCCGTCGGACCAGTCGGCAGTCGGCCTGCGCCGGGGTGGAATTGCCGCGGCCACCGAAGGTGGTCACCACCCCTGCCACGTCCAGTTCGGCCTTCACGCCGACGGGTACGCCGGCCAGTGGACCGCCGCGCAGGGCGGGGTCCGTGTCGACCAGTCGGGCCTGCTCGCGGGCCTGCCCAGCCAGCACGGTCGTGAAGGCATTGAGTCGCGGGTTGAGCCGTTCGATCGCGGCCAGGGCAGCCTCGGTGACATCGGCGGCGGTCCAGTGTCCGTCGCGGACCTGCTCGGCGATGGTGCGGGCGCTGGCCTGGCGGTAGGTGGTCGAGAGCATGGAGGGGAGTCTAGGCAACCCCTCCTAGGGAAACACGGATCAATCATGTTCCCGGCTGCGGCGGCCCGGAAAACTGTCGGTGGGCCCGGATAGGATGACCCCGTTCCCCAAACGCGAAGGTGGTACCGGTGTCCCAGAACGAGGCGTCCAACATTCCGACCAGCGAGCTGACTGGCTCCGGCGTGCCAGACAAATTCCTCCCGCTGGGGTTGACCTACGACGACGTGCTGCTGCTGCCCGGTGAGACCGATGTCATCCCGTCCGAGGTGGACACCACCGCCCAGCTGACCCGCGGCCTGCAGATCCGGATCCCGCTGATCAGCGCCGCGATGGACACGGTCACCGAGTCGCGAATGGCCATCGCGATGGCCCGTCAGGGTGGTCTGGGCATCCTGCACCGCAACCTGTCGATCGAGGACCAGGCCTACCAGGTTGACCTGGTCAAGCGCACCCAGACCGGCCGGATCACCAACCCGGTCACCATCGGCCCCGAGGCCACCCTGGAAGACCTGGACCATCTCTGCGGCCAGTACCGGATCTCCGGCCTGCCCGTCGTCGACGCCGAGAACCACCTGCTGGGCATCTGCACCAATCGTGACCTGCGCTTCACCCCCGTCGACGAGTGGGCACAGACCAGGGTGAGCGACGTGATGACCAAGTCCCCGCTGTTCACCGGCCGCGACGACATCACCAATGAGGAGGCCACCGCGCTGCTGCGGCAGAACAAGCGTGAGCGGCTGCCGCTGGTGGATGCCGAGAACCGGCTGACCGGCCTGATCACCGTCAAGGACTTCGTGAAGTCCGAGCAGTTCCCCAATGCCAGCAAGGATTCCCAAGGCCGGTTGATGGTGGGGGCGGCCGTCGGCTACTTCGGCGACTCGTGGGATCGCGCCACTCGACTGATCGAGGCCGGCGTCGACGTGCTCGTGGTGGACACCGCCCACGGCCATGCCAAGCTGCTGCTGGACATGATCCGACGCCTGAAGGCGGACCCGGCCACCCAGCACGTCCAGATCATCGGCGGCAATGTCGCCACCCGCGCCGGCGCCGCGGCGCTCTGTGAGGCGGGCGTCGACGCCGTCAAGGTGGGCGTGGGGCCCGGCTCCATCTGCACCACCCGCGTCGTGGCCGGCGTCGGCGTGCCCCAGGTGACCGCCGTCTACGAGGCCGCGCAGGCCTGCCGCCCACTCGGCGTCCCGGTGATCGCCGACGGCGGTCTGCAGTACTCCGGCGACATCGCCAAGGCCCTGGTGGCCGGTGCCTCGACCGTGATGGTCGGCTCGCTGCTGGCCGGCTGCGAGGAGAGCCCCGGCGAGACCGTCTTCATCGCCGGCAAGCAGTACAAGCAGTACCGCGGGATGGGCTCGCTGGGTGCCATGAGCAGCCGCGGCAAGAAGTCCTACTCCAAGGACCGCTACTTCCAGGCCGACGTCACCAGCGACGACCAGCTGATTCCCGAGGGCATCGAGGGCAATGTGCTCTACCGTGGCCCGGTCGGTCAGGTGGTCCACCAGCTGGTGGGTGGCCTGCACCAGTCCATGTTCTACGTCGGGGCGCGCAACCTTGACGAACTGCACGACCGCGGCCGCTTCGTCCGGATCACCACGGCCGGGCTGAAGGAATCCCACCCGCACGACGTCGCGAACATCGCCGACGCCCCCAACTACTCGCGCTGACCCGCGTCGAGAAGCCAGAAAGAAGCACATGTACGACATTGGACGCAGCAAGCGCGCCACCAAGGCCTTCGCCCTCGACGACATCTCCATGGTGCCCACCCGGCGCACCCGCGGCATCGACATGGTCAACCTGAGCTGGAAGATTGACGCCGTCACCTTCGACTTCCCGATCATCGGCGCCCCGATGGACTCCGTGATGAGCCCCGAGACCGTGATCCAGATGGGCAAGCTCGGTGGGCTGGGGGTGCTCAACCTGGAAGGCCTGTGGACCCGCTACGACGATCCTGCGCCGCTGTTCGAGGAACTGGCCGGGATCGAGGACCGCTACCAGGCCACCCGCTTCATGCAGCAGGTCTACGCCGAGCCGATCAAGGCCGAGCTGATCACCGAACGGATGAAGCAGATCCGTGACGCCGGGGTGCCGGTGGCCGGCTCCCTCAGCCCGCAGAACACCCGCGAGTTTGCCTCCGTGGTGGAGCAGGCCGGGGTGGACTTCTTCGTGATCCGTGGCACCACCGTCTCCGCCGAGCACGTCAGCGAGGTGGAGGAGCCCCTCAACCTGAAGGAGTTCATCCGCAAGCTGGAGGTGCCGGTGATCGTCGGCGGCTGCGCCACCTACCAGAGCGCCCTGCACCTGATGCGCGCCGGTGCGGCCGGTGTGCTGGTCGGCTTCGGTGGCGGCGCTGCGCACACCACCCGCGACGTGCTGGGCATCGAGGTGCCGATGGCCTCCGCCATCGCCGACGTCGCCGAGGCCCGCCGCGACTACCTGGACGAATCCGGCGGCCGCTACGTCAACCTGATCGCCGACGGCTCGGTCGGTCGCTCCGGTGACATCGCCAAAGCGATCGCCTGTGGTGCCGACGCGGTGATGGTCGGCGCCCCGCTGGCCCGCGCCGCGGAGGCCCCCGGCAAGGGCTGGCACTGGGGTGCCGAGGCCTGGCACGAGAGCCTGCCGCGCGGTGAGCGGGTGCACTTCGACACCGTCGGCTCCTTCGAGGAGGTCGTCGTCGGCCCCTCGCACATCCCGGACGGCACGATGAACCTCGTCGGGGCCCTGCGCCGGGCGATGGCTTCGTGCGGGTACACCGATGTGAAGGAGTTCCAGAGGATTGAGTTGGTGATCCGCTAGTCGGTTCGGGTGCGGTGGCTCCGGGTCGACAGCCCGTCGCGGCGTCCCCGGGGCCGGCACCGCTGTTCGTCGCCACCGTCTGACGGCTTGTTTGGCACCCTTGGTGACACCGGCGGCCGAGCCTGTCGAGGCCCCTCGACGGCCTCGGGGGCCGCTCCGCGAGCCCGTCGCCCGTCGCCCGTCGCCCGTCGCCCACCACGGTGACGGGTCCTGTCGAGGCAGCCTCGCCTCACGTTGTGGGCAGGGTGCGCGGGTTCGGCGGGCGCCCCTAGGCTGGTGGTATGACCGAGGCGACCGATCCCGAACTGCTCCAGCTGCGCTCCAGCATCGACAACCTCGACGCCGCCTTGGTGCACCTGCTGGCCGAACGCTTCAAGGTGACCCAGCGGGTTGGGGTGCTGAAGGCCACCAAGGGCCTGCCGCCCGCCGACCCGGCGCGGGAGAAGCGCCAGATCGAACGCTTGCGCGCCTTGGCCACCGACGCCCAGCTCGATCCGGAATTCGCGGAGAAGTTTCTCACCTTCATCGTCACCGAGGTGGTCCGCCACCACGAGCAGATCGCCAAGGAGCACGCCTGATCAGCCCTGCCCCAGTCGACGGATGGCCTCCATCTGTTCCCAATGACGCTTCAGGGCGGCGCGCCCGTCCGGCGTGATCGCCTGCATGGTGCGGGGGATCTTGCCTTGGAAGGTCTTGGTCACCCGGATCAGTTCCGCCGCCTCCAGCTTGGCCAGATGGCTGGACAGATTGCCCTTGCTCAACCCCAGCACGGTCTGCAAGAACTGGAAGTCGGCCTCCTTCTGGCCGTCGAGCACGCTGAGGATGCCGAGCCGGGCGGGTTCGTGCACCAGCCGGTCGACGGCCAGATCCGGGGGAGTGGGCTGCGCGACGGGTTGTTCGTCGGGAGTCAACGGTTCCGCCGTCACGACTGGACACCCCTGCCGAGTACCTTGACCAGCCGCTGGTGGTCCACCAGGCCGATCACGACAAGTGCCGGTGCTAGCGTGCCCATCGCGAACCAGTGCGACGGCTGGTACCCGAGCAGCGGGATGAAGGCACACGCGGTCAGCGCGATGCAGCTGATCCAGTGCCAGACGGTCAGGCCGGTGTGGCGCAGCCCGGCCCACTCGCCGGCCAGCATCAGCGGCCCGGCCACCAGCGGGGTCCACAGCAGCGGGCCGGGGTGGAAGTGGTCCAAGCCGTTGGCCAGCACGATCAGCACAATCGCGAGCACGGTGAACAGCAGGGTCCAAGCGTTCCGATTGCGGGTGGCACGCGCCTTGCCATAGCGCTTCTCATACCAGGTCACGCCGATCGCTGCGCTCAGGCCACCGCCGATCGCCATCCAGAGATAGTTCCGGGTGGCCGCCGCCAGCAGCACCGAGAGCCCGGTGCCGACGCTGATCAGGCCTTGGAGCATGTCGTAGTCCTTGCTGACGGCGATTCGCCGCTGCAGGTCGTCGGTGGCGTCCGGTGCCGTGCTCATCACAACCTCCTTGGTTGCAAACTGGTTTGTAATGCAAACCATATGCGTGGACAAACCAGTTTGCAACGCAAACCGGGTGGTCTTCAGGAACTAGCGCACCGTGACGCTGGTTGCCAGTTCGGCCGTCGACGAACCACCCACCCAGAGGTCGAAGTCGGTGGCCTCCTGTACCCACTCATGCACGGCGGCATTCCAGTAGCGCAGCTCGTCGGGGCCCAGATCGAAGGTCAGTTCCCGGCTCTCACCGGCCGCCAGGGTGACCCGCTGGAAGCCCTTGAGCTCGCGCACGGGCCGGGACGCGGACCCGTAGCACTGGTGCAGGTAGAGCTGCGCCACCTCGTCGGCCTCCCGGTCCGAGGTGTTGGTCAGCGTCACCCGCACCGTCGCCGTCTCCCCGACGGCAAGCTGCGCTGGCTCCACCCGAAGGTCGGAGTACTCGAAGCTGGCGTACGACAGGCCGTGGCCGAAGGGGTAGAGCGGCGTCGACGGCTCATCCCAGTACCGCTCGTGGGCGTATTCCGGCTGGAAGGTGGTGTAGTGCGACAGCGTCATCGGCACCTGACCGACGCTGCGCACCCAGGTGAAGGGCAGCCGCCCGGCGGGGGAGCGGTCACCCAGCAGCACGGCGGCCACCGCCTCACCACCGCGGCTGCCCGGGTACCAGGCTTGCAGGATGGCGGGCAGGTGCTCGTCGGGCCAGCGCAGGTCCAATGGCCGGGCAGACATCAGCACCAGCACCACTGTGGTCCCCGTCTCGGCCAGTCGCTGCAACTGCTCCAATTGGCGCCCCGGCAGGTCCAGGCTGCTCACCGAGGCCCGCTCGCCGGTCTGGTTCTGCCGCTGCCCGGCGACGACGATGGCGACGTCGGCTCCGCGGGCCAGCTCCACGGCCCGCTCGATCTGTGCATCGTCGTCGTAGCCCTCGCCGGTGACGGCGGGTTCGGCCTCCATGTCGTCGAACATCGACGGGTACAGCCGGTCCGGGATGGAGGCGCCCGGCGCGTGCCGAACGTCAACGCCGTCGCCCAGCCGCGTCCGCAGCCCGTCCAGGATGGTGACCGTCTCGTCCAGGTCGAAGTCGAAGATCCACGGGCCCAGGAGGTCGCGACGGCTGTCGGCCAGTTGCCCGATCACGGCGACCTTCTTCAGGGCACCGGCCTCCAGGGGCAGCAGGCCGTCGTTCTTGAGCAGCACCAGGGACTTCTCGGCGGCCTCGCGGGCCACGTCGCGGTGCTCGGGGGCCGTGAGTACCGCTGCCGCCGTGGCCTCGTCGGCGAAGGGCTGGTCGAGCAGGCCGAGGCGGAACTTGGCCGTCAGGATCCGCCGCACCGCCTGGTCCAGCTCCTGCTCGGTGACGGTGCCGTCGGCGATCGCCCGAGGCAGGCGGGAGTAGGCCGGGTCGGTCATGGTCATCTCCATGTCCAGACCCGCGTGCATGGCCTTCGCGGCGGCATCCGTCAGGTCCTGGGCGTAGTGCTGGGTGGCCAGCGAGCGCACGGCATTGGCGTCGGAGACGACGAAGCCCTCGAAGCCCATCTGGTCACGCAGCACCTCGGTCAGCAGCCAACGGTTGCCCGAGGCGGGCACGCCGTTGAGGTCCATGTAGGCGCTCATGATGTTGCCGGCCCCGGCCTTCACCGCGGCGTGGAAGGGCGGCAGGTAGACATTCCACAGCTCGTTGTCGCTGATGTCGGAGTCCTCGTAGTCCCGGCCTCCGGTCGCGGCCCCATAGCCGGCCAGGTGCTTGGGGCCGGCCAGGATGTGCTGGCTGTCCAGCCGACCCTGCTCGTCCGGCTCGCCTTGGAAGCCACGAACCTGGGCGGCGGCCATGGCGGAGCCGAGGTAGGGGTCCTCGCCGGCGCCCTCGAACATCCGGCCCCAGCGGGGGTCCCGGGCGATGTCCACCATCGGCGCGAAGGTCCAGTGGATGCCGACGGCGCGTGCCTCGCGCGCGGCAACCTCCTGCCCGCGGCGTGCGGTCTCGGGACAGAAGGAGGCGGCCACCCCGAGCGGGGCGGGCAGGACGGTGCGCAGGCCGTGGATCACGTCGAAGCCGAAGAGCAGCGGGATGCCCAGTGGGGACTGCTCGACGGCGAGCCGCTGCAGCCGGTTGGCCGTGGCGGCGTCACGCACGAACAGCACCGATCCGGCGCGGCCCTCGACGATGGCCTGCTCCACCTCGTTGACGTCATTGTCGCCATTGGCCTGGGAGGCTTCCGGCGTCGCGAAGTAGAAGAACTGGCTGACCTGGCCGGCCTTCTGCTCGACGGTCAGTCGCCCGAGCAGGTCCGAGACACGTTCGGCGATCGGCAGCTCCGGATTCCTGAAGGTTTCTGTGCTCACGTCCAGCTCCTCGTTCGGGGCGCCGGCGGCGCCGTTGCCTACCACAAGGTTAGTTCGGCTCCGGGGTGGGCAAAAGGGCGCGACGAACAGGGGAGGGGCCAGTCACCGGTGGTGACTGGCCCCTCGTGACCTTCGAGACTGGTGCGCTCAGTTCATCAGGTCGGCGTAGAGCACGGTGGAGAGGTAGCGCTCACCGAAGTCGGGCAGCACCACGACGATCGTCTTGCCGGCCATTTCGGGGCGCTCGGCCACCTGCTTGGCAGCCACCAGGGCGGCACCGGCGGAGATGCCCACCAGCAGACCCTCCTCCTTGGCGGCGCGACGGGCCATCTCGATCGCCTCTTCGCCGGAGATGTCCAGCACCTCGTCGTAGATCTCCCGGTCGAGGGTGTCCGGGACGAAGTTGGCGCCCAGGCCCTGGATCTTGTGCGGGCCGGCCTTGCCGTCGGTGAGCAGCGGGCTCTCGGCGGGCTCCACCGCAATCACCTGCACCTCGGGCTTCTGCTCCTTCAGGTACTTGCCCGCGCCGGAGATGGTGCCGCCGGTGCCGATGCCGGCGATGAAGACGTCGACGGTGCCGTCGGTGTCCTCCCAGACCTCACGTCCGGTGGTCTTGTAGTGGATCGCCGGGTTGGCCAGGTTGGCGAACTGGCTTGCCAGGATTCCGCCACGCTCGGCCGCGATCTGGTCGGCCTTGGCGACGGCGCCCTTCATACCGTCGGCGCCGGGGGTCAGCACCAGCTCGGCACCGTAGGCGCGCAGCAGGGCGCGACGCTCCATGCTCATGGTCTCCGGCATGGTCAGCACCACCTTGTAGCCGCGGGCCGCGCCCACCATGGCCAGGGCGATGCCGGTATTGCCCGACGTGCCCTCCACGATGGTGCCGCCCGGCTTCAGCTCGCCCGAGGCCTCGGCGGCGTCGATGATCGCGACGCCGATCCGGTCCTTGACCGAATTGGCCGGGTTGTAGAACTCCAGCTTGGCCAGCACGGTCGCGTTGCCGTCCACCAGCTTGTTGAGCTTGACGAGGGGGGTGCCGCCGACGACTGCGGTCACGTCTGAGTAGGTCTTCATGTTCCCTGCAACTCAGCGACTGACCGGTTTGTTCCGGATCTCGGCAAGAATCTCAGGATGTGGTCATACCGGGCGAGTTCATCATCGCCGACGGGCCACCGACGCGGCGCCGCTGGTCTGCCGATTCCCCTAGACTTGCCCCATGCCTGCAGCCCACGATCTCGTCGTCGTCATCGACTTCGGCGCGCAGTACGCCCAACTGATCGCACGACGCGTGCGTGAGGCCCATGTGTACTCCGAAATCATGCCCCACACCGCCACCGTCGAACAGATCATGGCCAAGGAGCCCTCGGCCATCATCCTGTCCGGTGGTCCCCAGTCGGTCTACGCCGACGGCGCCCCGCAGGTGGATCCCACACTGTTCACCGCCGGTGTGCCTGCCTTCGGCATCTGCTACGGCTTCCAGGCCATGGCCAATGCCTTGGGCGGCACGGTGGCCAAGACCGGCCTCAGCGAGTTCGGCCGCACCCAGCTGGCCGTCACCGAGCCGGGCTGCCTGCTGGACCAGCTGCCCAGCACCATGAACATCTGGATGAGTCACGGCGACTCGGTCACCAAGGCACCCGCGGGCTTCACCGAGCTCGCCCGCACCGCCGGGGCCCCCGTCGCTGCCTTCGAGAACACCGACACCAAGCTGGCCGGCGTGCAGTGGCACCCCGAGGTGCTGCATTCCGAGCAGGGCCAGGCCGTGCTGGAACGCTTCCTGTTCCAGATCGCCGGGCTCAAGGCCGACTGGACCAGCGCCAACATCGTCGACGAGCAGGTGGAACGGATCCGCCAGCAGGTCGGCGACAAGAAGGTGCTGTGCGCCCTGTCCGGGGGCGTCGACTCGATGGTGGCCGCGGCCATCGTGCAGCAGGCGATCGGAGACCAGCTGACCTGCGTCTACGTCGACCACGGCCTGCAGCGCAAGGGTGAATCCGACCAGGTGGAGAAGGACTTCGTCGAGATCACCGGCGCCAAGCTGGTCGTCAAGGACGTCTCCGAGCGCTTCCTGGCCAAGCTGGCCGGCGTCACCGATCCGGAGACCAAGCGCAAGACCATCGGCAACGAGTTCATCCGGGTCTTCGAGGACACCGCCCGGGAGATCGCCGACGCCGACGGCATCGACTTCCTGGTGCAGGGCACCCTGTACCCCGACGTCGTCGAGTCCGGCGGCGGCGAGGGCGCCGCCAATATCAAGAGCCACCACAATGTCGGCGGCCTGCCCGAGGACATGCAGTTCCGGCTGATCGAGCCGTTGCGCACCCTGTTCAAGGACGAGGTGCGCGCCGCCGGCCTGCAGCTCGGCCTGCCCGAGAAGCTGGTCTACCGGCACCCCTTCCCCGGCCCCGGCCTGGGCATCCGGATCATCGGCGAGGTCACCAAGGAACGCCTGGACATCCTGCGCGAGGCCGACTTCATCGCCCGCGAGGAGCTCACCAAGGCCGGCCTGGACCGTTCCATCTGGCAGTTCCCCGTCGTGCTGCTCGCCGACGTCCGCTCCGTCGGCGTCCAGGGCGACGGCCGGACCTACGGCCACCCGATCGTGCTGCGCCCCGTCACCAGCGAGGACGCCATGACCGCCGACTGGGGCCGCCTGCCCTACGAGGTGATCGAGAAGATGAGCACCCGGATCACCAACGAGGTGCGCGAGGTGAACCGCGTCGTCGTCGACGTCACCAGCAAGCCGCCGGGCACCATCGAGTGGGAGTGACACACGGGGGCTCCGCCCCCGTGGACCCCCGGTAGGGGTTGAGAGAGTGCCTGGCTGTCCACTTCGGTGGGTGGCCGGGTTCTTTCCTTCTGGAGTCGCTTCGCTCCGTCTTGCCTGTCCGGGCTGCTCACGCTCGTTCCTCGCGCTCGCAGCGCACGGGGGCTCCGCCCCCGTGGACCCCCGGTAGGGGTTGAGAGAGTGCCTGGCTGTCCACTTCGGTGGGTGGCCGGGTTCTTTCCTTTTCTGGAGTCGCTTCGCTCCGTCTTGCCTGTTCCGGGCAAGCGCGCCGGCTCCTTCGTCGCCTGCTTGCCCGGGCTGCTCACGCTCGTTCCTCGCGCTCGCAGCGCACGGGGGCTCCGCCCCCGTGGACCCCGGTAGGGGTTGAGAGAGTGCCTGGCTGTCCACTTCGGTGGGTGGCCGGGTTCTTTCCTTTTCTGGAGTCGCTTCGCTCCGTTACTTCTGTTCCGTCCAGGCGTGCGCTCCCTTGTCGCTGCCTGGACGGGCTGTACCGGCTCGCCGGTACAGCACCCCTCGGCGAGCTCGGGGATCGTGGTTGCGTGGGGTGACCACGGTGGCCGAGCTTGTCGAGGCCCCGCCCGTGGCTGGGGACGCAACAGTGCCCGCCCCCGGATGGGGCGGGCACTGCGGGGAAAGGGTTGGGGATCAGTTGCGCGGGTCGCCCTCGTAGGGGTTGAAGACCTCCTGCGGGCGCTCGGCGCTCGGGGTCTGGTTGCGCTTGGCGTCGTTGCTGGCCTTCCAGTCCTTGGCCTGTCCGATCAGGGTGTCGACGCCGGCCTGGTCGGATCCCTCCTCGGGCATCACCAGCCACAGCAGCGGGTAGACCCAAAGGCTGACGCCGCCGATCAGCATGGCGCCGGCGACGACGACGCGGACCAAGGTGACATCGACCTTGAGGTAACGGGCAATACCGGAGCACACGCCGGCGATCACGCGGTCGTCGGTGGGCCGGACGAGGTTCGGGATGAGGGCCATGGTGTTCTCCTTGGGTGTGGCCGGCGCCGGGTGAGGCGCCGGCCGGGGTTGAGCAGGGATTTCTGGTTTGCCTGGAAGCTTTCGGCTTCTGGTACCCATCCTGCGCCGATGGGGGAGCACAAACCATCCGGCACAACCCTGAACGGCACCCGACACTTGTCGCACAGGGCCCTTGCGGGGTGGCGGCGGACGCCCGCGCGTGTGAGTCTTGGAGTCATCATGAGCGACGAGCATCCCTTGGCGGACCGGCCATCAGCGCCGGACGCGGATGCGTCGCGCCCGGGGTCCGAGCCGACGCGGCAACTGCCCCGGCAGTCGGAGCCCGGCGCCGACCAGCGGTCGGCCGATCACGCGCACACGGCCGACGAGAACTCCACGGCAGAGCCGGTTGATGCCCTCCGGCGCTCCCCGTCGTCGCGGCTGCCCGAGGCTCAGAACGACGACGACCGGCTGCCCGCCCCGCCCCGGGCCCATCGGGTTTCGGAGGGCGCCTGGTTGGGCGGGGTCTGCACCGGCATCGCGGATCATCTGGGCTGGCCACTTCTGGTGGTGCGCGGCGGTTTCGTGGTGCTGGGCTCCATGCAGATGCTCGGCGTCTTCCTCTACGGCCTGCTGTGGATGCTGATGCCCTCGCAGGGCGAGGAGGATGCCGCGGAGGCCCCAGGCTTGGAGGCCGCCAAGCGGAAGGACATGCGTCGCCCCGGCAGCGCCGTCGCCCGAGCCAAGCGCGACGGCGCCGCGGCCGGGTCCCTGGCCTTGATGGGCGGCGGTGTGGTGCTGCTGGCGCAGCGCTTCGGGGTGGGGCCGTCGTCGGCGATCTTCTGGCCGTTGGCCTTCGCCGCGGCCGGTGTGGCGATCGTCTGGCGGCAGGCCGACGCCCCGCGACCCACCGCCGACGAATTGAAGACCGGCACCTGGCTTGATCGGCTGCTGCTGGGCCGTGGCTGGGCCGAGGTGGTGCGGATGGCCGTCGGGCTGGGCCTGGTGGGTGTTTCGGTCTCCATGGTGGCCGCCAGCCAGATCGGCGTCGCCCAGCTGCCGATCGTGCTGGGCTTCGCCGCGCTGATGCTGCTGGGCGTCACGATTGCCGCGGCCCCGTGGATCGCCAAGTGGCGTCGGGCCTCACAGGCCGCCCACGAACGTGCCCTGCTGGAGCAGGCCCGGGCGGACATGGCAGCCCATCTGCACGACTCGGTGTTGCAGACCCTGGCGCTGATCCAGCGCCAGTCGGAGGATCCCAAGGCTGTCGCGTCGCTGGCCCGGCGACAGGAACGTGAACTGCGCACTTGGCTCTACGGCGAGCTGCCCGCAGAGACCACGCTGAAGGCGGCGTTGACCAGGGCCTGCACGGAGATCGAGGACGAACGCGGGGTGGAGATCGAGCTGGTCTGCGTCGGCGACGTGGAGACCGACAGCCAGACCGACGCCGTGGTGCGTGCCGCCCGCGAGGCCATGATGAACGCCGCCAAACACTCCGGCGCGCCCCGGATCGATGTCTACTGCGAGGTGGAACCCGGGCTGGTGGAGGTCTTCGTCCGCGACCGCGGGGCCGGCTTCGACATCGAGACCATCGGGAATGACAGGATGGGTGTGAAGCGGTCGATCATCGAACGGATGGAACGCCACGGCGGCACCGCCAGGATTCGTTCCGCACCAGGTGAGGGCACCGAGGTGCGGTTGGTGATGGAGATCTGAAGGGACAGTCATGGAGCAACAGGAGCAGAGCATGCTTGGCCAGCCGGAGGGCAGCCCGCAGCCGCCCGCGCCGAGCGGGCCGTGGCGGGTCGTGCTCGTCGACGACCACGCCATGTTCCGCGCGGGGGTGAAGCACGAGCTGGGCACCTCCACCCGGATCACCATCGTCGGTGAGGGCGAGGACGTGCCCACCGCCGTGCGCAGCGTGCTGCAGCACCAGCCCGACGTCGTGTTGCTCGACGTGCACCTGCCCGGTGGTGGTGGCGCCGAGGTGGTCAAGCAGGTGCACGCGACGATGCCGCAGATCAAGTTCCTGGCGCTCAGCGTCTCCGATGCCGCCGAGGACGTGATCGGCGTGATCCGGGCCGGCGCCCGCGGCTATGTCACCAAGTCCATCTCCAGCGACGACCTGCTGGAGGCCATTGACCGAGTGGCCGGCGGCGACGCCGTCTTCTCACCCCGGTTGGCGGGCTTCGTGCTGGACGCCTTCAGCGGCAGCATCGACGTGGCCAGCGTCGACGAGGACCTGGACCGGCTCAGCCCGCGCGAGCGCGAGGTGCTGAAGTTGATCGCCCGCGGCTACGCCTACAAGGAGGTGGCCCGTGAGCTGTTCATCAGTGTCAAGACCGTCGAGACGCACGTCTCCAGCGTGTTGCGCAAGCTGCAGCTCTCCAATCGGCATCAGCTGACCAAGTGGGCCACCGACCGCAAGCTGGTCTGATCAGCCCCGACGGCGGGCCAGACCGCCGAGCACCAGACGCAGGAGCCCCAACCCGATCAGCACGAAGGGTGCCGCCTGGGCCAGCTGGTCACGGTCGATGACATGACCCGTCGCCTGCCACAGCCCCAGGGCAGCCAGTGCCGTGAAGACCAACCCCCACCACAGGCCAGCGGCGTCGAAGCGGCTATGCATGGCGCACCGTCCCGGAGGCGGCCTGCAGCTGCAGATCGATCACCAGACGGGGCTGGTCGGTGGCTTGTTCCGGCCACGAGCCGATGCGCTGCCCGTCGGCGGTGAAGACCGAACCGTCCTTGGCCACCTCCAGGTCAGCCGCGGTGAGCCGATAGTCGATCCGCACGGCAGCGTCCTCGGGGAGCACCAGCTCGACGTCGGCGGCGGTGGCCCGGATGCTGATCCGGGCCGGTGTGCTGCCCACGCCGCTCAGGTCAAGCCGGGACAGGTCGAAGCGCCCCTCGGTGGCCGCGAGCTCGATCCGCTCCTGCGGCAGCTCGGCGGTGGAGGTCCAGACCACGTCGCGCGGCTGCACGGCACTGCCCTCGATCGGCGGGGCCAGGGCGGAGGCCACCACGAGCACACCCGCCAGGACCGCCATCCGGGGGCGGGGGAGGCGTAGTAACGCGCAGCCCAGCAGGGCGAGGGCCAGAACGCCCAGCCCGACGCCATGCTGCAGCAGACGGACGTCGGTGATCGGCCAGGGAGAGGATGGGGAGAGCTGGGGGGCCGTCAGGGCGGCGGCAAGGCTCAGGCCCAGCACCAGCAGGCCCAACAGCCAAGACTTGCGCACGCGGCGACGCACCGGCACCGGCGGAGTCCAGACCGGGGGGACAGCCGCACTGTGGGTCGCGTGGGCCGTGGTGGGTGGGGGGCCGACGGGCCATGCCGCGGGCCGGGCAGCTGCAGGGTGGGGGACAGCTGGCGGGGGGAACTGTGCAGGCGGAAACTGTGGCGGTGGGAACTGTGGCGCTGCGAGCTGCGATGGGGGATTGTTGGGAGGCGGCAGCTGGCGGGTGGCCTCCACGTCCAGCACCCGAGTCGGCTCGGTGAGCTCGAGCGTTGGCTCATCGAGTTTAATCGTGGGTTCCGTCAACGCGACGGTAGGCTCCTCCAGCGCGATGGTGGGCTCGTCCAGCGGAACCGTGGGGGTGTCTAGCGCGATGGTGGCTTCATCCTGCACGGCGGTGGGCAGCCGGACGGTGGCATGGTCCGTGGAGACACCGGGCCTGTGCAGCGCCACCGTGGGCTCGTCAGGCAGCGGGTGACCCACCTGTTGCAGCCGGTCGGCCCAGGCCTGGGTGGCCAGGTCGAAACCTGAATTGGGGGTGATGACGGGCGCCTCGGCCGGCCGGGGAGGGAGCGGGACGTCGTCGGGGCGTTGCCGTCGGGCCAGCAGCACCATGGCGATCAGGACGATGCCCGGCCCCACACCCCAGCCCGCCACGGGCCCGAGCAGCAGGCTGCAGACCAGGCTTCCCACCAATCCCACGGTGAGCAGCCGCTGCGGGCTCCAGTCGTCGGTCTGCCCGAACCACTCCTGCGCCAGGCTGCGGGTGCGGCCGGCTTGCGGCAGCACCAGCCAGGCCCAGGCGTAGAGCGCCACGCCGAAGCCCGAGCTGAGCGCCAGCACCACTGTCGCGATCCGCACCAGCAAGGGATCGACGCGCAACTGCTTGGCGACGGCGAAGCACACGCCGGCCAGCATCGCGTCGTCTCGGCTGCGGCGCAGCGCGGGGAAGGAGTCCATGACTGCCATGGTGCTGCGTGACCTCCCGCCACACCATAGGGAATCACCCTGAGATCGTGGGGAAAACTCTGCCGACGGGGAGCCACGACCCCCGCGGTGCGCAATTCGGGGTGCTCGGGAGGGGCCCCGAACATGCAGCCAGGGCCCCGGCCGAAGCCGGGGCCCTTGCTGGGTCTTGGTTGGGGAAGGAAAGGTCTGAGGTCAGACGCGGCTGGACTTGCTCTGGATGAAGCCCCAGATACCCAGCACGATCAGCGAACCGACGACCGCCATCAGGATGCCGTACAGATTGATCGCAGAGACTGACTTGTTGAAGAGCGTGGAGCCCAGGAAGCTGCCGACGAAAGCACCGATCACGCCGAGCAGCATGGTGACGATGATGCCACCGCCCTGCTTACCGGGCATGACGAGCTTGGCGAGGGCGCCGGCCACCAGGCCGAGGATGAGTGTTGCAATGATTCCCATGACAATGACGATAGGTCAGGGGACTTGAAAAGTCGCGTCATTCCACTCGGGGCGAAAATTGCTCACCCCACGGGGTGGTGGGATCCGGACGCCCAGCCCTAGAAGAGCGGCCGCCAAGGGGCCAGCAGGCTCTCGGTGAACTTCGCCACCACTGAGCGGCGCTGCCACTCGTCGTGGGTCAGCTCGATGCAGTTGGCCTCGTCCACCGCCCAGATCTCCTCCATCCGTCGGGCCACGGACGCATCCAGGATCTCGGCATTCACCTCGTAGTTGCCGGCCAGGCTGAGCCGGTCCAGGTTGGCGGTGCCGATGGTGGACCAGTAGCCGTCGATGGTGGCGGTCTTGGCGTGCACCATCGCGCCCTGGTAGAGGAAGAGCCGCACCCCGTATTTCAGCAGGTCGTCGTAGAAGCCGCGGCTGAGCCAGTCCGCGACGACGTGGTTGGACTGGGCGGGGACGATGATCCGCACGTCCACCCCGCGTCGGGCGGCGCCGAAGAGTGCGGCGGTCAGGTCGTCGTCGGGGATCAGGTAGGCCTGGGTGAGCCAGATCCGCTCCGTGGCGCGGTCGATCGCCTCCAGGTACATGTTGCGGATCGGGTAGACCGAGATCTTGGGGGTGTTGCGGTGCACCCGCACCGATGTCTCCCAGGAGCGCACGCCGTGCTGCACCAGTTCATGCCCGGCGTCGCGGCGGGCACTGAGCACCCCGACGTGGCGCAGGTTCCAGTAGTCGACGAAGGCATTCTCCACTTCCGCGACGGCCGGTCCCACCAGCCGGGCGTGGGTGTCGCGCCAGCGGTTGGCGTAGGTGTCACCAATGTTGTAGCCGCCGATGTAGGCCACCCGGGAATCGATCACCAGCAGCTTGCGGTGGTCGCGGCCGATGCTGCGCGGGGTGGGCAGGGGGCTGGCGATGATCGGGTGGCTCTGCACCAGCACATTCGGCGGGAAACGGAAGAAGCTGCGGGGCACCACCAGGTTGGCGAACTCGTCGAAGACCACACAGACCTTCACCCCGCGATCCGCGGCCGCGATCAGGGCATCCTTGAAGCGTTGCCCGATGGTGTCACCCTTCCAGATGTAGGTCTCGAAGTAGATCGTCTCTCGGGCCGATTCGATGTCGGCCAGTATGTCCCGGTAGAGATCGTCTCCGAAGGTGTAGACAGTCACCTCGTCGCGGCCCGCGGTGACCGGCGTCGGATCGGCGACGGGGAAGCGGTAGGGCCGACGGTGTCGTCGCTGCACCGCGTCGATGGCGGTCAACCCGACGGCCGTGCCCACCTGGGCGGTGAAGACGGTGGCCATGGCGCGGGCTGCCAGGCGTCGAAGATCGGGGCGCTGCATGCCCTCCACGATAGCCACCCATTGGGGTGGGGCCGACGCGGCGCCGCAGGACTGTCGGTACCAGCGAATAGGGTGTACCTGCCATGAGTGACCTGCCGATGCCAGACCTGTTCAGCTCCTTCGAGCCCGAGCCGAGCCGACGCCCCCCGGCGCCGCGTCCGGAGGAGGTGGCGCGTGCTTCTGCCCGCCCCGCCGTCGACGAACTGCTGGACGGGCTCAACCCGCCGCAGCGCCAGGCCGTGCTGCACGCCGGGGGGCCGGTGCTGGTGGTGGCCGGGGCCGGCTCCGGCAAGACGCGGGTGCTGACCCGTCGGATCGCGCACCTGGTGGCGGCCCGCGACGTGCACCCGGGCTCCATCCTGGCGATCACCTTCACCAACAAGGCCGCGGCGGAGATGAAGAGCCGCGTGATCGACCTGGTGGGCAACCGGGCCAAGCTGATGTGGGTCAGCACCTTCCACTCGGCCTGTGTCCGGATCCTGCGCAGCGACATCGACCGTTTCGGGATGAACAAGAACTTCTCCATCTACGACGACACCGACGCCAAGCGGCTGATGACGCTGGTCACCCGCGAGCTGGAGATGGATTCCAAGCGCTACCCGGTGCGTGCGGTGATGAACTGGGTTAGCAACTGCAAGAACGAGCTGATCGACCACGAAAGTGCCCGGGACCAAGCCGGGGAGGGCAACGAGAAGGCCTATGCCGAGGCCTACGCGGAATACCAGCGACGACTGGTGGCCGCCAACGCCCTGGACTTCGACGACCTGATCATGACCACCGTGCACCTGCTGCAGTCCTTCCCTGACCTGCGGGAGGGATACCGGCGTCGCTTCCGGCAGGTGCTCGTCGACGAATACCAGGACACCAACCACGCCCAGTACCAGCTGATCCGCCAGCTCTGCGGCCAGCTGGACGACGTGGTGCTCACCGACGGCACGCCCACCATGGAGCCGCCGGAACTGATGGTGGTGGGCGACTCCGACCAGTCGATCTACGCCTTCCGCGGCGCCACCATCCGCAACATCCTGGACTTCGAATCCGACTTCCCCGGTGCCGCCACCATCCTGCTGGAACAGAACTACCGCTCCACCCAGAACATCCTCACCGCAGCCAATGCCGTGATCGGCCACAACCCCAACCGGCCGGAGAAGCGGCTGTGGAGCGATCAGGGCGAGGGCGCGCTGATCACCGGCTACGTCGCCGACACCGAACACGACGAGGCCCAGTTCATCGCCACCGAGATCGACAAGCTGGCCGACGACGGCACGTCCCGCTATGGAGACACGGCCGTCTTCTACCGCACCAATGCCCAGTCCCGGGCCTTCGAGGAGGTCTTCATCCGCGTCGGGCTGCCCTACAAGGTGGTCGGCGGGGTGCGCTTCTACGAACGCAAGGAGATCCGCGACGCGATCAGCTACCTTCGCGCCATCGCCAACCCGGCCGACGACGTCAGCGTCCGACGGATCCTCAACGTCCCCAAGCGGGGGATCGGCGACCGTGCCGAGGCCGCGATCGAAGCCCTGGCCACCAGCGAACGGATCCCCTTCTCCGACGCCCTCGATCGGGCCAGCGAGGCCCCCGGGATCGCCACCCGCAGCTTCAACCAGATCAAGGGCTTCGCCGAGATGATGGCCGCCCACCGACGGATGGTGGTTGAAGGCAAACCCGCCGACGAGATCCTCACCTCCATCCTCAAGGAATCCGGCTACCTGCACGAGCTGGAGAACTCCACCGACCCGCAGGACGAGACCCGGCTGGAGAACCTCGTCGAACTCGTCGCCGTCGCCGGGGAATTCGTCGCCGCCGCCCACGCGATCGACCTCGGCGAAGGGGTCCCCGGGCTCGGCGAGAGCGACGACGAGGCCACCGAGCTGGGCGATGAACTGGCCGCCGGCATGCCCGAACCCGACGACAGCCTGCCCGCCTTCCTGGAACGGATCGCGCTGGTGGCCGACTCCGACCAGATCCCCGACGACGGCGACGGCGCCGGAGTGGTCACCCTGATGACCCTGCACACCGCCAAGGGGCTGGAATTCGACACCGTCTTCCTCACCGGCTTCGAGGACGGCGTCTTCCCGCACATGCGCGCCCTGATGGACCGCGACGAGCTACAGGAGGAACGCCGGCTGGCCTATGTCGGCATCACCCGCGCCCGCCAACGCCTCTACCTGTCGCGGGCCGCGGTCCGCACCGCCTGGGGATCACCCGCCTACAACCCGCCGAGCCGCTTCCTAGACGAAATCCCCGCGCACCTGATGGACTGGCGACGCACCGGCGCCGCCCTCAGCGGCTGGGCCTCCACCTCGGCCACCCGCACCGCCCAGGCCCGCCAGTCCACCGGACGCTCCTTCGGCTCCGGCAAGACACTCAGCGGTCAGCCCAGTTTCGGCTCCGGCCAGCCCAAGGCCAAACGACTCACCTCCGTCGACGTGGGGGAGCGGGTGCTGCACTCCAGCTTCGGGATGGGCACCGTCACCGGGGTCACCGGCATCGGGGACAAGATGATGGCCGACGTGGACTTCGGCAGCTCCGGGGTGAAGCGGTTGAGTCTGAAGCACGCGCCGATGGAGAAGTTGTAGGCGGCTGTTTCCGACTGGTGCCGGCGTGGGGTGGGTGCGGGCCTCGGATGACAGGAAGTACTTGGCGGGACACAACAAGTCCCGCACACCGGGAGTGTGCGGGACTTGTTGAGAAGACTGAGAATCCGTCGGTCACATGTGGACGCCGAGGGTCAACAGGTAGCTGACAGGATTCTTGCTGGAGTAGACGTCGCCCGGGGTGGTGCCCTTGGGGTAGTACTCGAAGTGCAGGTGCGGGCCGAAGGTGCGGCCCTTCATGCCGACGTAGCCGATCACGGTGCCGGCCTTGACCACCTGGCCGGGAGAGACCGTGTACTGGCTCATGTGGGCGTACAGGGTCGAATTGCCGTTGGCGTGGTGCAGCACCAGCGCGCTGTCGCCGGCCCAACCCTGACAGCCACCGCAGTTGGTGGCCGCAACACCGTCGGCGACGGCGAGGATCGGGGTGCCAACCGGGGCAGGCAGGTCCTGACCGGTGTGCCAGCGGGACCAGGAGCCGTACTGACCCCAGGAAGCGCCGACGCTGTAGGTGCCGGGGCGCATCGGCTTGGAGCCGCCGCTGCCGGTGACCGCGCCTGCGGCGGCGGTGTCGGCGGGCTTCGGGGCCACAGCCTGACCAGCGGCCCGCTTCTTCTTGACCTCGGCCTCGGCGGCCTTCTTGGCCTCGGCCTCGGACTTGCCCTGGGCCTTCAGCTTCTCCTCGGCCTTGCGCTTCTCCTCGGCGATCCGGCCAGCCTCGGCCTTCACCTTCGCGATGTCGACGTCGATCTGGTCGCCGCGGTACTCGGCGCCGCTGTCCGTGGCGGTCTGGGTGACGGTCTCGTTGATGTCCTTCAGCGAACCCTGGCGAGCGGTGGCGTCCTCGTTGGCAACGGCCTTGCCCAGCTCGGTGCGAGCGGCGGTGCGGCTGATCGAGGTGCGACCGGCGAAGGCGGCCAGCGTGCCATTGTTCTGCCGCTGGACTGTGTTGGCCTGCGCCACCTGCGACTGCACCTGCTGCTCGATGCTGAGCGCGTCGGGGGCGGCCACGGCGCGGGTGACGTCCTTGCTGTTCTTGTCGGTCGAGACCGAGGAGGTGTCGACTCGCTGCGAGCTGGCCGAGGCCGTCGCGACGACGCCGCCAACGGTCAGCAGGCTCAGGGTGCTCACCGCCAGGGCTGCCAGGCTGCGCTTGAGGACGCTCGGGCCGGACTCTTCCTCGGCCGTGTCCAGAACACTGTCGAAGTCGAGTTCGTCGGGGGTCTCCGACACCTCCAGAACGCGCTTGGCGCGAACCTTGCGGAACGGGGTGTGGGACACGGTTCTCCTATGCGGACGACAACAGTTCAGATCCTACGTCGTTACCGACAGTTGCGTCAGCGGACGATTTCGGGGATTCACGGGGGGCCCGCGATTTCACGACTAGATGAACCTTAGCATTTCTCAGGAAACGGTCATAATCAAGCGCTGTGAGATAGATCACTCCGACTGTCCGGTGTCACTGCTGGGTGGAGCGCAGGCCCGCTCGCACGGCAATCTGGGTGAACTTGTCCTTGCCCAGGTCGTAGGACGCGCTGGGGTTGTTCACCAGGTAGATCACCCGATGGCCAGCCAGGACGACGGCGGTCCGGAAGCGTGCCGTTTCGCTGCCGCCCAGGCTCTGCTGCACCAACAGGGTGCGGGCGGTGACATCGATGTCCTTGTCACCGGGGGCTCCCTTGGTCAGGCTCTCGCCGACCTTCGCGGTGCTCTGTCGGGTGGCGCAACTGTTCAGGTTGTTGTTCAACCGGCCCGCGAAGGCCCGGGCCGCCCGGGGGTCACGGAAGGTGTAGGCGATCTCGTCGATGCCAAAGGTACGCGGAGCAGCATTGTCCTGGGTCATCAGGAAGGTGCGCTGCTCCCGCTTCGACGGGCCAGGGACCGAGGCCAGGTCAATGTTCTCGCAGGTGGTGCCCTTGGCAGTGATGTTGGTGGTGTCGGTGGCGGTCCACAGGCCGGCACCGGGGGAGACGCGCTGGAGGTCGGAGGCGATCAGCCAACCCGGTGTGCCGCTGGGCGGCGGCAGGATGGCTCCGACGCCGGGGCTCTTGGCGCACTCACCGCCGGAGGTGGCGCACTGCCGATTCACCGCCAGCTTCGCCGCCTGGCTGAGCGTGGCAGTGGAGAAGGCCTTCCCCGCCTGCGCGACATCAAAGGTGTGCACCACCGTGCCGGTGCGGGTCAGCAGCAGGGTGTGGTACTCCGCCGTCTGGTTCTGGTAGGCAATGGTGATGGCCGAGGCCTCGTCGCCCATGCCCGTCACCTTGGCTGAACCGACGATCCACGCCGGAACCTCGTCGCAGGCCGCCATCTGGGCGGCGCGGGCGGTGTAGGCATTCTGGGCGTCCGCCGTGGTGGCGAAGGAGTCGATCTGGTGCTTCACGCTGGGCGCCGACGCGGTCGGGGTGCTGAGCGTACGCTGCTTGGTCAGCGTCGGGTTGGGCTGACCCTGGGTGGAGTTCATGCATGCCGGTCGCAGCGTCGTGGGGGTCAGCTTGTCCAGGGTCGTCGGCGCCGACCAGGTCTCCTTGGGGGCCAGGGCAGCCACATCCTTGACGTTCAGCAGTTCCTCCTCGGTGACCACCGGAGGCTTGCTTACGGTGGGCGTCGGCGTGGGGGTCACGACGACGACCGGCTTGCGGGTGTAGGCATATCCCAGGCCGAAGGCCAGCATCGCCAGGGCGATGATGCCGGCAATCCATGGCAGCAGTCGCAGCCCCAGCGGGCGGCCCGACTCGGGGCTGAAGGTGTCCTCCGCATAGCGTTCCGCCGCATGCGCAAGGCTCGCCCCGGGGACGTCACCGCGGGCCAGTGCGGCGCGGGCGCCCACGATGGCGGCATGCTGCCTGGGCTCAAGAACGGTCGGCTCGGCCTCGCGGGCCTCGTCGGCCTCCTCGGGCGTGACGGGTGCCGCCTCGTCGAAGATGTCGATCGTTTCCTCGTTCGCCTCGACGGTGGGTTCCTCGGGCGCCAGGGCACCGACGATCTCCGAGGTACGACGCTGCTCGCCCACGCTCGGGCGCATCCACGCGCTGTGGTCCTCGGCCGGGACTGGCGGCATCACCGTGGTTGCGGCGTCGTCACCGGGGAAGGTGCCGTCGGCTGGGATAGGGTCGGAGCCGCCTTCCGGGCGGGCGGCCGGAGTTTCGGGTTCGACGAACTGCTCGTCCTCGGCCCCGTGGGGTCGCGGCTGCTGGGTATTGTCGTCGGTCACGCGGATCCTCCGGGAACTCGTGGATGAAGAAGACATCATGGAAAAGCTCAGGCAGAGTTTACCTGCCGGGACGCTTGACGGCGATTCCGGCGCATGTTAGGCGGGGCGAGAGGCGGAGCAATGAGGGCATTCCCCAGCAGGCGCACCGGGGCCGAGGAGTCACCGCGCCAGGGCGCCGGGCGACGACCCGTGAAGTCCCCCGGGGATGATCGCCCGTCCGCGTCCCGGACGGGGGCGTTGCCCTGGCCCGTCCTGGCGGCGCTGGCGGCCCTGGCCACCGTCGTCGTCGGGGTGATCCCGCCGATCGCGCTGGCCGCCGTCGGCTGGATCCAGGCCCCCGACGTCGGCGCGTGGCCGATGATCGCGATCGGCGTGCGCGGCTGGCTGCTTGCACATGGTGCAGGCATGGAGGTGCGTGGGGCCACGCTCAGCCTGGTTCCGCTGGGAGCCACCGCCCTGATCCTGGCCGCGGGCAGCGGATTGGCGGGCATGGCGGCCGACTCCGCCCGGGCGGAGGCCAACATCGAGCTCTCCCAGAAGCAGCGTCGCGCCCTGGCCGGGCGTGTCGCCGGCGTCTTCACCATCGCCTACGTGGTGTGTGTGCTCTTCGGCTCCGCGCTCACCGATACCGCAAACCAGACCGGTCGGGCCCTGCTCGGCGGGCTCGTGGTGGGCGGTCTGAGCGGTCTGATCGGCGCCGGTCGCGCTGTCGACTGGCATCCGACCGTCTGGTGGCCGGCCTGGGCCAGGGCCATCCCCCGGGCTGTCCTTGCCGCCCTGGCCGTGATGATCGCCACCGGCGCCGTGGCCGGGATGATCGCACTGCTCCAGCACCGCGCGCGGGTGGCCGATCTGCACAATCTGTTGATTCCCGGTACTGGTGGCGGGATCGCCCTGCTGATCCTCCAATTGTCCTGGTTGCCCAATCTGGTCCTGTGGTGCGGTTCCTGGGCGCTGGGGGCCGGCTTCTCCATCGGCTCAGGAACGCTGGTCTCCCCGGCGCACAACCTCACCGGCATGCTGCCCGCCATTCCGGTCTTCGGGGCGATCGGTGCCAACGGGCCTGGCCCCAAGCTGGCGCTGCTCTGGCTGCTCTCCGGCGTGGTGGCCGGCGGGATCGCGGCCGCGGTGATCGTGCGCTCCCGGCCGGCCGCGCGGCTGGACGAGACCTCCCTAGTGGGTGGCCTGTCCGGGGTACTTGCCGGGCTGAGCTTCTGGCTGCTGGCCGCACTCAGCAATGGCAACCTGGGCGAGACCCGGCTGGTGCAGATCGGTGCCCGGTTGGTGCCGTTGGCCGTGATGGCGCCGACGCTGATGGGGGTTTCCGGCCTGGTCACGGGGCTGGCGCTGGGCCTGCAACGGGAGCTTGCCGGGCGCCGGGCCGCGGCCGAACACGCCGGGGCCGTCCAGCCGCAGGCGGATCCCGAGGGGCCAGGCCCGAACTGAGCCAGTCTCGGAAAGTGTGGATGGATACACACCGTCGATGGTGGTAACCATCCACACTCTCGATTTGCTTGAAATGTAGCTAGATAGATCTCATACTTAGCTACATGAGCGACAAGGACCAATACTGGCCGAGTGCCTGGGTGCGGGCCTGCCTGGAGATCGCCATCCTGTCCACCCTGCAGGACGACGCACTGCACGGCTATGCCATCGCCAGTCGGATGGAGGAGGCCGGGCTGGGCAGGTTGAAGGGCGGCTCGTTGTACCCGACGCTGGCCCGGCTGGAGCAGGCTGGCTTCGTGGAGGCAGTCTGGCTGCCGGGGGAGTCCGGCCCCGGCCGCAAGGCGTACACCCTCACCACGTCGGGCCGCGAGGAACGCACCCGACTGATCGCCAGCTGGCGAGATCTCTCCAATGCCCTGATGGCACTCGGGAAGCCCAGCGAGGTGACCCGATGATTGACCTGCTCAAGGACTTCTATGACGCCCGCCGGGTGATGGCCGATTCCCAGTGGGCGGATGCCGCACATGGTGAACTCCTGCGCGCCGGGCTCCCAGCCGTGCGGATCGACGACCTGCTCGGCGAGGTGTTGGTGGCCGTGCGGGAGAGTCAGGCAGGCCCTGAGGAACTGTTCGGCCCGGCCACTGCCTGGGCGCAGCAGTGCGCTGGCGAAGCCAGCCAGGATGGGGAGGACTTCGTCGATCCGACGGTCACCGCTCCCGCCGCCGTGGTCAGGGCCATGTGGGTGGCGGCCCTGGTTTCGGTCTTCTTTGCCTTCATCACCGTGCGCGTCGGGGGCTGGGGCCGCGGCCTGTACGCCTCCGCGCCATGGTTCCCGCTGGGTTTCGGTATCGCCGTGGGCCTGGCCAGTTTGGTGCACGGCGCCCTGGCCAGGCGCCGCTCGATCTGGCTGGCCCGGGTGGCGGCGCTGGCCGCCGCGAGCCTGGTCATCGTCCTGACGGCACTGGTGATGAAGGCGCTGGAGGACGTCTGGCTGGTTTCTCGCGGAGGTGTCCTTGTCTTCCTCGGGGAGGCCCTGATGCTCTTCGGCATCTGGTGGAGCCTGAAGCCCTGGGCGGCCCGCCGGGCCCGCGTGGTGACGGTTCGTGGACCGTCGGCCATTGACGACGCGCAGTGGCTGGAGCTGGCGCGCGCCGAGTTGGGCAAGCGAGAGGACCTGCCCCCCGGCGGGGTGCTGCAGCTGTTGGAGGAGGCACAGGAGCACGCCCGGGATGCCGGAACCAGTCTGGCTGCCGAGTTCGGCAATCCCGTGGGCTACGCCCGGCAACTGCCCGTCGACGAGGTGGCAGACGCCCGCGCCCAGGTCTGGTTCTGGTTGGCAATGAGCACCTTCCTGACGGTGCTGATCGGCGTCCACGACCACTGGCATCCCACCGCCCTGCATCTGGTCTTCCTTGTCATCAGCCTTGCCTGCGTCGCCCTGAGCATCTGGGGTCAGCGCGAGGCCGTCCGCATTCGAACCCGAGGAGCATGACAATGAGCACGAATCGCACCTTCGACGCGATCGAGGAGTTCAAGGCCGCCCGCGGTCAGGAAGCCGACGCCACCTGGGCCGCCCGCGCATTGTGGAAGCTGACCACCGCCAATCTGGAGGCGGGTGAGGTGGATCGTGCACTGGCCCGTGCCTGCGAGCAGGTGCGCGAGAGCCAGGAGAGCGCCGAGGATCTGTTCGGTTCCGCCGACGGCTGGGCCACGGATCAGGTGACCGAGCTGAGCGAACAGGGTGCGACCTTCGTGGACGACTCCACCGATGCCAACACCTTCGCCGTGGTGTCCCTCGGTATGGCAGGCATCATTGCCCTGCTCTTCGCCGTCATGCTGTGGTTCAAGTACGACGACGGTGCGCCCTTCAATGGGTGGCTGGCCGCCACCCCGGTGCTGTTGGGGCTGGCGTCCGTCGGAGTGGCCACCGTCAGTGAATTCTTGCAACGAGCCCATTCCGCGGTGGTCGCATGGGCGGGTGCCGCGATGGTCCTCGCCGTGTCAGTGGGGCTGACCTTCCTCTGCTTCGTGCGCGGGCAGGGCGCCCCGCACCGCAGCCCCGTGCTCTGGCTGGCCGAAGCCCTGGTGCTGTTCACCCTTGCGTGGGCCGCGTCGAAGCTCGTCCCGGAGACTCCGCCGCGCTTCGTGCGGGCACAGGGCCCTTCGGCCGTCTCCGACGACGAGTGGCTCGCGACGGCGGCCGGGGAACTACGCGAACGTGTGGACCTGGCGGAGGCCCAGGTGCAGGACGCCCTGGCCGAGGCTCGGGCGCATGCCGCCCAGAGCGGGACGCGGCTTGCACAAGAGTTCGGCAACCCGGTGGGATACGCCCGCCAGCTGCCCGGTGACCAGGCAGTTTGGCACATCCGCAAGGCGATGCTGAACAGCTTCCTGTTGCTCTGCTGGGTGTTCGTCGTCTGGGACTGGAACTGGACCTCGTCGCTGTGGGGGAGTACCTGGCGCGCCGCGGTCCTGCTGCTGTTCTTCTGGCAGGCAGTGCAGAACTGGGTCGGCTGGCATCGGGTGCGCGCCCGGCGCTGAGGGGCGGCGAGGGGCTCGGGGCGGATAGGGTGTGCGGGTGACCTATCGCGTGCTCGTCCTGGTGTCCGGCAGCGGCACCCTGCTGCAGTCGCTGATCGACGCCCGGGATGACGGCGGGCTGGAGGCTGAGCTGGTGGCTGTCGGGGCCGATGTGGACTGCGCCGGGATCGAGCGCGCCGAGGCCGCCGGGATCGCCACCTTCGTCCATCCGATGCCCAAGCTGCTGCGTCGCGGCACCGTCGAACGCCTGGCCTGGGATGCCGAGCTGGCCGACCAGATCGCCGCCTTCACCCCTGACCTGATCGTCTCCGCCGGTTTCATGAAGCTGCTGGACGTGCCGTGCATGGAGCGCTTCGGCGACCGGATCATCAACACCCACCCGGCCCTGCTTCCCCACTTCCCCGGCGCGCACGCCGTCCGCGACGCCCTGGCGGCCGGGGCAACCATCACCGGCGCTTCCATCTTCTGGGTCAACGACGGCGTCGACACCGGCGAACTGATCACTCAGGAGCCCGTCGACGTCCTGCCCGGCGACGACGAGGCCACGCTGCACGAGCGGATCAAGATGGTGGAACGACGTCTGCTGGTTGACGTCGTCAACGGCCTGGCCACCGCCCACGGCCGCTGAGCGGCCCCACGAACCAAACCCAACCACGGCACGAAACATTCAGGAGAGCCAATGAGTGACAACCGAATGCCCATCAAGCGCGCGCTGGTGAGCGTCTACGACAAGACGGGCCTCGAGGACCTCGGCAAGGCCCTGGCGGAGGCGGGCGTGGAGCTGGTGAGCACCGGGGGCTCCTACAAGAAGCTCGTCGACGCCGGCCTGCAGGTCACCGAGGTCAGCGAGCTGACCGGCTTTCCTGAATGCCTCGACGGCCGGGTGAAGACCCTCCACCCCAAGGTGCACGCCGGCATCCTGGCCGATCGCCGGCTGGACTCGCACCGCGCGCAGCTCGACGAACTGGGCGTCGCCCCCTTCGACCTGGTGGTCAGCAACCTCTACCCCTTCACCCAGACCGTCGCCTCGGGGGCCAGCGAGGACGAATGCGTCGAGCAGATCGACATCGGCGGGCCGTCCATGGTGCGCGCCGCCGCCAAGAACCACCCCAGCGTCGCGATCATCACCTCGCCCGGGCAGTACGAGGAGCTGAAGGTTGCGCTGGCCGAGGGCGGTTTCACCCTGGAGCAGCGCAAGGCGCTGGCCGCCGCCGCCTTCAAGCACACCGCCGCCTATGACATGGCAGTCGCCGGCTGGATGGGGCAGGTGCTCAGCGACGACACCGACGGCACCGGTTTCCCGGCGTGGGTCACCGGCAGCTACGAGCGCCTCGACGTGCTGCGCTATGGCGAGAACAGCCACCAGCAGGCCGCGCTGTACCGCAAGAACTTCGGCCCCGAGGGGCTGGCCACCGCCGAGCAGCTCGGTGGCAAGGCGATGAGCTACAACAACTACGTCGACACCTTTGCCGCACATCGCGCCGCCTACGACTTCGACCAGCCGGCCGTCGCCATCATCAAGCACGCCAACCCGTGCGGCATCGCCACCGGCGCCGACATCGCCGAGGCCCACCGCAAGGCCCACGAGTGCGACTCGCTGAGCGCCTTCGGTGGCGTGATCGCCGCCAACCAGACGGTCACGGTGGCCATGGCCGAGCAGGTCAAGCCCGTCTTCACCGAGGTCATCGTCGCCCCCGACTACGAGCCCGAGGCGCTGGAGATCCTGCAGACCAAGAAGAACCTGCGCATCCTCAAGTGCGGCGCCCCCGCCCGCGGCGGCGTCGAGACCCGCGAGATCGACGGTGGCATGCTGATGCAACAGATGGACGTGTTGCAGGCCGAGGGCGACAAGCCCGAGAACTGGACCCTGGCCGCCGGTCAGGCCCCCGACGAGCAGACCCTGGCCGACCTGGCCTTCGCCTGGAAGGCCTGCCGCTCGGTCAAGTCCAATGCCATCCTGCTGGCCTCCGACGGCGCATCCGTCGGTGTCGGCATGGGCCAGGTGAACCGCGTCGACTCCTGCAAGCTGGCCGTCGAGCGCGCCGGTGAGCGGGCTGCCGGCTCCGTCGCCGCCTCGGACGCCTTCTTCCCGTTCAGCGATGGCCCGCAGATCCTCATCGACGGGGGAGTCAAGGCGATCGTCCAGCCCGGTGGCTCCATCCGCGACGACGAGACCATCGCGCTGTGCCAGGAGAAGGGCATCACGCTCTACTTCACCGGAACCCGCCACTTCTTCCACTAGTGCGGCGTGTCGTTAGTTTGTGAATGGTTGGAGTTTGGGAGAATTGGTCATGGCCAATTCTCCTGCCCCAGCTCTCGGGCTTCGTAAGGGTGATCGTGAGCGTCTGGAGTCGTTGACGCGGTCGCGAACGGCGCAGGCGGGTGCGGTGCTGCGGGCCAGGATCGTGCTCGCGGCCGCGGACGGTGTTGCGAATGACCGGATCGCTGAGCAGCTGCAGGTGTCGAAGAACACGGTGCTGACCTGGCGCAGGCGGTACGCCGACAGCGGTATGGCCGGGTTGGTCGATGCGCCTCGTTCGGGCAGGCCCCGCCGGCTGGACCATCGCGCGATCGTGGCCACGACGTTGAAGCCCCCGCCGAAGAAGTACGGGGTGACGCACTGGTCGAGCCGGTTGCTCGCCGCGCACCTCGGCGTGGGGAACGCGACGATCGCCCGCGCGTGGCGTGAGTACGGGGTGCAGCCCTGGCGCAGCGGGACGTTCAAGTTCTCCACCGACCCCGAGCTGGTGGCCAAGGTCACCGACGTCGTCGGCCTGTACCTGGCGCCGCCGGACAATGCCGTGGTGTTGTGTGTGGACGAGAAGTCCCAGATCCAGGCTCTGGACCGCACCCAGAAGACGTTGCCGATGCAACCCACCCAGATTGAGCGCCGCACCCATGACTATGTGCGTCACGGCACGATGACCTTGTTCGCCGCACTGGACATCGCCACCGGGCACGTGACAGGGGCCTGCAAGCCCCGGCATCGGCACCAGGAGTTCTTGGCCTTCCTCAAGCAGCTCGCCCGTGCCTACCCCGACCAACAGCTGCACCTGGTGATGGACAACTACGCCACCCACAAGCGCGTCGAGGTCCGTGACTGGCTCGCTGCCAACCCGAGGATCCATGTCCACTTCACCCCCACCAGCGGTTCCTGGCTGAACCTGGTCGAGGTCTGGTTCGGGATCATCGACAAACAGGCCATCAAGCGCGGCGCGTTCGGTTCCGTGAAGGACCTCAACGCGAAGATCCGGGCCTTCGTCAACGGCTGGAACGACCGCTGCCACCCCTTCGTCTGGACCAAAACCGCCGAAGAGATCCTCACCAAAGCCAACCGTCCAACAACTTCAAACACGGCGCACTAGTTCATCAAGGCAAGGGTACGACCCCCTCGGACCCCCGCGCTTTGCCCGCGCAAACCCTTCGCTCCTTCGTCGCTCAGGGGCGGGCAGAGTTCGGAAAGGTCCTGGGGGCAGGGCGGGTTCATTTGGTGCCATTGCTCATTGCAGGCGGGCAGCAAGGGTCAGGTAGACGGATCCGAACTCTTTGGTTTGGGAGGCTGCCACCAAACGATGGCGCAGGTCAGCCTTGTTCAAACCTCGGGGATTCGGCGACCTTGCTCGTCTCACTTCTCCTATCAGGCTCGCCCAAAGGGCCTTGCGGGCCAGCAGCAAGGTCCGCTCGTTGAGGTTGAGGTCGTTATCAATTGCGTCTTTGGCTTCATCAGTTCCCTCGACGCTTGTAACACGCCCTTCATAGTTGCACATGACTTGGGTGGGACTGTTCAAGCCATCCCGCTTCGGGTTGTGAATCTTGGTGCAGATATCTGTGGCGCCCTTGCGAGTATCGCAGGTCTTCTCACGTCCGGAATTACCCGGACAGACGAGCAGCAGATTCCGCCATTCCACTATTGACTTCTCTCGGTCAGTCGTACCGGACTCGCTTGCGCACCGGGGGTCCGTAAAATCCTTGGTCCGAGGATGGAAATGCTCGATCTTCGTGCGTCCAGGCTCTTGGGACATGATGCGTTCGCAGTAGGCGCAACGGTTCGCCTGCTCATCACGAAGGCGTTCCCGGACGCCGGGAGCGCTCTTCAGGACGTCGAAATCACCTCCTCGGGTGGCCGCCATGGCGGTGACTGCGGCGGTGGGCATTCCCGTGCTTGTGATGGTGAGCACGTGTCACTCGTCTCCGAAGATCGCCATGTAGGCGTCCGCCTCGCCCAGCTCCGGAACGAGAGAAACTCCCCCCATCTCTTCTTCGAGCTCTCGTCGCAAGCCAAGTGCCTTGGGAGTTTCGCCTTGATCCTTGTGCACGAGTGACAGGTAGTCGTCGAGCTTCTTGCGGTTCTGTGTGGGTGGTTCTGGGGTAGTTTCCTGAATCGCTTGGAGGACGATGTCGCTACGCAACCCCTCCGAGTGAAGGGGGGTCAGAGCCTGCTTGTCCGACAAGATCCTGATACAGCGTGCCGGTACCGTCGACAACACCTGCGGGCTGTGTGTGGTGACGATGAACTGCACCTTGGGGAACGTCTCTCGCAGGATTCCGATTATCCGCTGTTGCCACTGTGGGTGAAGATGGAGGTCGACCTCGTCGATGAGAACAATTCCCGGAGTTGTCTTCAGAAGGTCGTCGCCACCCAAATGTGGGTTGGCCCGTGCCATTCGGCTTGCCAAGTCGATGACGAGACCCGCCGTGATCCGAACACCGCTGGACAACCAGTCAAGGGGCAAGGTGGCCCCGCCAGTCGTCGGTGTGAGGGTTATCGTACCCACCATGGGATCCCAGATGGGGCGGTGCCATCCGAAATCCGCCAAGGCGGCATGTGTTGCTGCGTCAATTGCATCCAGCTGGGCGCGCACGGGGGCGGGCGCCGGCCTGTCCCGTGTAAGGTCGACGGCTGCGCGCAGCATGAGGGACTTGAGATAATTCCCCAAGCGTGTGAGGTCCGACTTTGGATCCAATGCAGCGGCGTAAGCGCCCAGTCTGGAAGTAGGGATACTCCCTTGGTCTCGGCGCACGCCAACCAGACGCTCGACGCCATAGTAGCCAATGACTGGCAGCGTGACACCCCAGTGCGAGGCTGCCGTCGCTTCTTCGGCAAGCCGTTGAACAGCCGCCCGAACGCCGTTGTCCCCCCAGGTTGTACGGCCCTTCGAGCTCCTGCGTTCCCTTGTCCACGAGTAATGCTCTCCGGCGATCGTCGCTGCGAGTTCTGCCCGGATGGGATATGCCTGTTCCAAGGTTGCTATGCTAGACCAAGAATCCAAATTGTGCGCCTTTGCATGGGCGTCGTGGGTCTGGAAGCCGGGCGCGGTCTGGCCAAACCCTGCGATCACAGATCCTAGAGAAATTGCCAGTGCGTCCAGGACGGAAGTCTTCCCCTCGGCGTTCAATCCAACCAGCACCGTCAGGTCGGTTTCAAAGTCGATGCGCAGAGATTCATAAGCCCGAAAATTGGTCAGGTTGAGTGAGTTGACGTGCCACGCGGTCGTCTGCATGGGTCCCAACCTAGCAGTGCCCACAGTCGAGCTAACTGAGCCAAGACGTCCGGTTCACTGACTGCGGTCTAATGCTCGGGGTTTCCCGCCTGGTCGGCGCGCTTTGTACCGCTAGGCTAACCGTGGCGAAGGAGGAGAGAGTGACTGCGGAACGCATTGACGGCAAGGCCGTCGCCGCCCAGATCAAGAGTGAGCTCAAGGTGCGGGTCGACGCGCTGCGCGCCCGCGGCGTGGTGCCCGGGCTCGGCACGGTGCTGGTCGGTTCGGACCCCGGCAGCCAGATCTACGTCGGCGGCAAACACAAGGACTGCGCCCAGGTGGGCATCGAGTCCATCCGGGTGGACCTGCCGGAGGACACCACCCCCGCGCAGCTCGACGAGGCGATCCAGGCGCTCAACGAGAACCCGGCCTGCACCGGCTACATCGTGCAGCTACCGCTGCCCAAGCACCTGGATGAGCACCGCGCGCTGGCGCTGATCGACCCGGACAAGGATGCCGACGGCCTGGCCCCGGCCAGCCTGGGCAAGCTGGTGTTGACCGAGCCCGGCCCGCTGCCCTGCACCCCGCGGGGCATCGTGGAACTGCTGCGTCGCTACGACGTGCCGCTGGCCGGCGCCGAGGTCTGCATCGTGGGCCGGGGAACCACCGTCGGGCGCCCGCTGTCGCTGCTGCTGACCCGCAAGAGCGAGAACTGCACCGTGATCCAGTGCCACACCGGCACCAAGGATCTGGCGGCGCACACCCGTGAGGCGGACATCGTGGTGGCGGCCGTCGGCCGGGCCGCTTTCCTCACCGCGGACATGGTCAAGCCGGGGGCCGTCGTGGTCGACGTCGGCGTCAGCCGAGTGGACGGAAAGCCGGTCGGCGACGTGGCCGCCGACGTCTGGGAGGTGGCCGGAATGGTCACCCCGAACCCCGGCGGCGTCGGCCCAATGACCCGGGCGATGCTGCTGTCCAATGTGGTGGACCGGGGCGAACAACTGGCCGGTATCAAGGCCTGAGACGGATGGGTTCAAGCACCGAGCAGCACGAACGGGACACGGCGCTGGCCAAGGCGCGTGCCCTGGCCAGCGGCCGCACCCTGAACCAGTGGCCTCTGGCCGCGGTGCTGCTTTGCCTGGCCGTCTCGCTCGGCATCACCGCGACGGGGCACTGGCGGCGGGGCGCCTTCGCGATCGGCTGCAGCGTGCTGCTTGGCGGAATCCTGCGGATGGTGCTGCCCAACCGGGTGGCCGGGCTCTTGGCGGTGCGGCAACGCTGGTTCGACGTTGCGCTGCTGCTGATCGTCGGTGGCGCGATCCTGGGGCTGACCCTGGTGGTGCCGCACTCCAAGCCCGGCCTGGGTTGAGCCCGCTCGCTGGGCAGTCATCCCAGATCCTGCCCAGCGCCCATCCAGAACGACGACGTGGCCGCCACCCCGATCGGGTGGCGACCACGCTGTGTATGCTGGCAGATCCGGTGGTGGATCAGATCAGGCCGAGCTCCTTGACGGCGTCGCGCTCCTCCTGGAGTTCCTTGACCGACGCGTCGATCCTGGCGCGGCTGAACTCGTTGATCTCCAGGCCCTGGACGATCTCCCAGTTGCCGTCCTTATGGCGGACCGGGAAGGACGAGATGAGGCCCTCGGGCACGCCGTAGGAACCGTCAGAGCACACGCCGAGGCTGGTCCAGTCGCTGCCGACGGTGCCCAGCTCCCAGTCGTGCATGCAGGAGGCGGTGGCATTGGCGGCCGACGCGCGGCTGGACAGGCCGGTCGCGTCGATGATCTCGGCGCCGCGCTTGGCAACCTTTGGGATGAAGGTGTTCTTGACCCACTCGTTGTCGTTGATGGCCTCGAGGACGGGCTTGCCGTCGACGGTGGCGTGGAAGAGATCCGGGTACATGGTGCTGGAGTGGTTGCCCCAGATGGTCAGGTGCTCGATGTGGCGGGTGGTGACGCCCAGCTTCTTGGCAACCTGGGCCTTCGACCGGTCGAGGTCGAGGCGGGTCAGGGCGCCGAAGCGCTCATTGGGGATGTCGGGCGCATTGTTCATGGCGATCAGCGCATTGGTGTTGGCCGGGTTTCCGGTCACCAGCACGCGGATGTCGTCGGCAGCCACCTTGTTGAGGGCCTTGCCCTGGGCGGTGAAGATACGGCCATTGGCGCTCAGCAGGTCGCCGCGCTCCATGCCGGCCTTGCGCGGGAAGGCGCCGACCAGCATGGCGATGTTGGCCCCGTCGAAGATCTTCTCGGGATCGTCGCCGATCTCGACATTCTTCAGGTTCGGGAAGGCGCAGTCGTCCAGCTCCATCACGACGCCTTCAAGGGCCTTCATGGCGTGCGGGATCTCCAGCAGCCGAAGTTCGATCGGGGTGTCACCCAGCACCGCGCCGCTGGCGATGCGGAACAACAGGCTGTAGCAGATCTGGCCGGCGGCGCCGGTCACTGCAACCTTGATGGGGGTCTGCTTCACGGTCTCTCCCTTACTGTGTGTTGGTCTCGCTCCGGATGGAATCTGCCTCGGCGGACGTCTTGGACACTACCGTGTGCCCTTGTCCGCTGGCCTTCCGGGGTCCCAGTGACCTGATGGCTGTTCCCAGCCAGTCTAGGAGGCAAGCCCCGACGGGGGAAGGGCACCCCTGCTTCACGCACATCCGCCACCGGCGCCCTCTGGTGGTCGGACGGTTGTGCGCACCCTTGGTTGATGGATCGCCTGGGTGCGCAGTTCTCGGATTGCGCCAGATCATGTAGGTTGCGCCGGGTCGCCCTGAGTGGCGTCGTCGGATCACGGCGGGGAGGTGGGGCATGAAGCAGGGGCAAGGGCGACGCGGCCGCCTCCCAGGGGAGACGGCCGCGTCGGTCAGGCGATGCCGGGTTGGGCAGCACCCGGTGCAGCAGGTGATCGGTGCAACAGGCGATCAGTGGGCGACGGCACCCTCGGCGCCCGCGCCGGTCATGGAGCGAACCTCCATCTCGGTGTACTTCTCCGGGTTGTATTCCTTCGAAGTGATCGAGCCGATCCAGCCGAGGATGAAGCCGATCGGGACGCTCACCAGCGCCGGGTTGTCCAGCGGGAACCAGGCGAAGTCCGCATTGGGGAACATCGAGGTCTTGGCACCGGACACGGCGGGGGAGAAGGTGATCAGCACCAGGGCGGAGATCAGGCCACCGTAGATGGACATCACGGCGCCGCGGGTGTTGAAGCGCTTCCAGTACAGCGAGTACAGGATCGACGGCAGGTTGGCCGAGGCCGCGATGGCGAAGGCCAGCGCCACCAGGAAGGCGATGTTCTGGCTCTTGGCCGCGATGCCACCGACGATGGCGAGCAGGCCGATCACCACCACGGTGTTGCGGGCCACCTTGACCTCCCGAGCCGGGTCGGCATTGCCGTCCTTCATGATGGCGTTGTAGATGTCGTGCGCGAAGGAGGCCGACGCGGTGATCGCCAGACCGGCCACCACAGCGAGGATCGTCGCGAAGGCGATGCCGGCGATCACGGCCAGGAAGAGCGTTCCGCCCAGACCCTTGCCGGGCAGCCAAAAGGCCAGCGCCGGGGCGGCCGCATTGGCCTTGCCGGGCAGCGTGTCGACGACGTCGTAGCCCACCAGCCAGGCGACGCCGTAGCCCAGCACCATGGTGAACAGGTAGAAGGCGCCGATCAGACCGATCGCCCAGGTGACTGAGCGACGGGCCTCCTTGGCCGTGGGGACGGTGTAGAAGCGCATCAGCACGTGCGGCAGGCCAGCGGTGCCCAGCACCAGGGCGATCGACAGGGAGATGAAGCCCAGCTTGTTGGTGCCGTACTTGCCCATCGGCTTGGTCAGGTCCTTCCAACCAGCCGCATTCGCGGGATCGGCGGCCTTGAGCGCATCGGCGTGGCGCTGGGCATTGCCGATCAGCGTGGACAGGTTGAAACCGGCCTGGGCCATCACCCAGAAGGTCATGATGCCGGCACCGGCGATCAGCAGCACCGCCTTGATCATCTGCACCCAGGTGGTGCCCTTCATGCCACCGATCAGCACGTAGACGATCATCAGCAGGCCCACCAGCACGATCACGAGGTTCTGCATCATGTCATCGGTCACGCCGAGCAACAGCGAGACCAGGCCACCGGCGCCGGCCATCTGGGCCAGCAGGTAGAAGAAGGAGACGGCCAGGGTGGAGATGGCCGCAGCCATCCGGACCGGCTTCTCCTGGGTGCGGAAGCTGAGCACGTCGGCCATCGTGTACTTGCCGGTGTTGCGCAGGGGCTCGGCGACCAACAGGAGTGCGACGAGCCAGGCGACCAGGAAGCCGATGGAGTAGAGCAGGCCGTCGTAGCCGCTCAGCGCGATGGCTCCGACGATGCCCAGGAAGGAGGCGGCGGAGAGGTAGTCGCCCGCGATGGCCAGACCATTCTGTCGGCCGTCGAAGGAGGCGCCACCGGTGTAGAAGTCGCTGGCCTTCTTCTTGCCACCCTGGGAAACGCGGATGACGATGGTCAGGGTGACCACCACGAAGACGGCGAAGATGATGATGTTGGCAATTGGATTGCCGAGCTTGGTCTGCAGCAGGGGCAGGAAGTGGTTCATCGGGTGCCCTCCAGCTCGGCGCGAATCTTGGAAGCGATCGGGTCAAGGTTCTTGTTCGCGTGGCGGATGTACAGCGCCGTGATCGCGAAGGTGGTGAGGAACTGCAGCAGGCCGAGGAAGAGGCCAATGGTGACCTCACCGAAGAGCGGCTTGTCCATGAAGCTCACCGCGTAGGTGCTGAGCAGCACATAGGCGAAGTACCAGATCAGGAAGGCGGCGCTGAGCGGGAAGGCGAAGTTGCGGAAGCGCTTCTTCAATTCCTGGAACTCGTCCGACGCCTGTACCGCGGCCAGCTTGGCGTCATCGACGACGTAGGCGTGCGGGCCATCCAGTTCAGGCAGGGGGCTGTGGCTGGGGGGAAGATGACGTTCGGGATCGTCATGGAACTCGTGAGGCTCATGGGGCTCGGGATGGGCCTGGTGTGATGTTGACATCGGGCTCCTAGCGTCGTTGCTGTTGGCGTATGCCGTCCGGTGGCACAAGCTGGAGCAAAGCTAACTGCAAATGTGACCCATGTCACTAGTTTGAACCCCAATTTTTTCACAGCGTGATGAATTCTTTGGTACGGACAACTCCGGGAAAAGGAGGAAAACCTTTGCCAGCTGGGAAAATGTGGCTCACATCAGCGGAAGATGACGGTACGGCGCTCGTCCAGAAAGACCCGCTTCTCAGCAAAGAGCTTCACCGCTTCGGTCAGGGTGCGGCTCTCCTCGTCCTGCCCGATCGCCACCAGCTCGGCGGGGGTCTTGGAATGGTCCACCCGCACCACGTTCTGTTCGATGATCGGCCCCTCGTCCAGGTCACTGGTGACGAAGTGCGCGGTGGCGCCGATCAGCTTCACCCCACGCTGGTGCGCCTGACGGTAGGGATTGGCTCCCTTGAAGCCGGGTAGGAAGGAGTGGTGGATGTTGATGGCCCGCCCCTCCAGCGCCTCGCAGAGCTCGGGGGAGAGGATCTGCATGTAGCGGGCCAGCACCACCAGCTCGATGTCGAACTCGTCGACCAGATCCAGGATCCGCTGCTCGAAGGCGGGCTTCGTCTCGGGGGTCACCGGATGGCTCTCGAAGTCGATGCCGTAGAAACCGGCCAGGTCACCCAGCGTCGGGTGATTGGACAGGATCTTGGGAATCTCCACGTTCAAGTAGCCGCTGCGCTGCCGAAAGAGCAGGTCATTGAGGCAGTGCCCGGCCTTGGAGGCCAGCACCAGGGTGCGGGTGGGGCGGGCCATCAGGTCAAGCACCCAGTCGGCATCCAGATCCTCGACGACCGGGGCGAGCGCAGCCTCGATCCCCGCCCGGTCGAGCGCAGTGTCCAACGTGAGCCGGATGAAGAAGCGCCCGCCTTCGGACGAGAACTGCTGGCACTCGACGATGTTGCCGTTGGCCGCCACACAGGCGCCGGAAACGGCGTGCACGATGCCGGGACGGTCATTGCAGGCGATGGTCAGCACCCAGATGTTCTGCTCAGTGGTCACCGGTCAAGACTAGGGGACGGCGAGGGGTGTCCCGGTGGGCGTCCGGCATGGCAGGCTGGTGTCATGACCGACCAGACCCTTCCCGAGGACCTGCAGGACACCCAGTGGAGTGACCAGGCTCGCCAGGCGCTGCAGCAGCAGGCCGCCGCGGCGATCACCGCGATCCAGGAGTTCACCGACTACCTGGCCGCCTGTCCGGATGAGGATGCCCTCGACGTCGAGGAGGCGCTGGAACGCTCCCAGCAGTTGCGGGCCGCGCTGCTGGCCTATGACGACGCGGGATTCGACCTGTCCGGGATGTTCCCGGTCTGCCTGCCGGACGAAGGGGACGTCGATGACGACGACCTCGATCTGGACGAGGAGGACGACGAGGACGACTACGACGACCTCGACCTGGGCGACGACGAGGACCAGCCCGAGGCGCGATTCGTCACCCTGGTGGCGCGGTGCGACTACCAGATCACCGGCCTGGAGGGCGACCTGCAGCAGGTGGTGGAATCCCTGATGGGCAAGGATCTGGTGCCGATCGAGGGGCTGCAGGAAGTGCGCAAGGCCATGGTGCACATTCCGATGGTGGCGTTGGAGCCCGACGAGGTCTTCGACGAGGACCCCTTCGGTCTGTTGTTGGACGACTGACCCGGCGCCGGGCAAACCGGCGGAATCGGCGCTGTGGCTGGCGGCAGTTATCCTGACATGGTGACAGCCACCCAAATCCTGACCAATGTGGCGCTGATCTTCCTGTTCATCATCATCGGCGGAATCTTCTCCGGGGCCGAGATGGCGCTGGTCAGCCTGCGGGAGAGCCAGATCAAGAATCTCTCGAGCCGCGGAAAGCGCGGCGAGGCGATCGCCCGGCTCACGTCGAACCCGAACAATTTCCTGTCCGCCGTGCAGATCGGTGTGACCGTCTCTGGCTTCCTGTCCGCCTCCTTTGGTGGCGCGACGCTGGCCCCGGCGCTGGCGCCTGCACTCATCGGCTGGGGCGTGCCGTCCAGCGTCGCCAACACCTTGGCGCTGGTGGCGATCACGGTCGTGATCTCCTACTTCTCCATCGTGCTGGGCGAGCTGACCGCCAAGCGGATCGCCATGCAGCGAGCTGAGGGTTTCGCCATGTCCGTCGCCCCCCTGGTGGATTCGATTGCCCGTTTTGCCCGGCCGATGATCTGGTTCCTGGGCAAGTCCACCGACGTTGCGGTGCGGCTGCTGGGTGGCGACCCGAATGCCGCCAAGGAAGAGGTCAGCGACGAAGAGCTCCGCCAGATGGTGGTCGGCTCCCAGACCCTGGGCGCGGAGGAGCGACACATCGTCGACGAGGTCTTCGAGGCCGGGGAGCGCAGTCTGCGCGAAGTGATGGTGCCGCGCACCGAGGTGGATTTCCTGCCCGGCGACATGCCCGCCTACAAGGCGATTCGCGAGGTGCAGGGCGCCCCGCACTCCCGCTACCCGGTGACCGACGGCTCCCGTGACCGGATTGTCGGCTTCCTGCACGTGCGTGACCTGATGGACATGGATCCCTCCACCCGCTCCACCGCCATCAAGCAACTCGTGCGGCCCGTGCTCAGCCTGCCGGACACCGTGCGGGTGCTGCGCGCGTTGACGGACATGCGACGGGCACACTCCCACCTGGCCATCGTCCGCGACGAGTACGGCGGCACCGCCGGCATCGTCACTCTGGAGGACCTGGTGGAGGAGTTGATCGGTGACATCACCGACGAGTACGACCTGCCCCCGGCCGGGATCCACACCCAGCTGAATGACATCGACGGGTTGATGACCCTGGAGGAGTTCGCGGAGAAGTTCGGTTACCTCTTGCCGGAGGGCCCCTATGACACCGTGGCGGGCTATTTCATGGCCCAGGCCGGCCGACTGCCCGCCCTGGGCGACGAGATCACCGTCGATCTGGAACGTGACCCGGACGCGGAGCAGGTCGAGAACCTGCCGGAGAGGTCCGTCGTGGCGTTCACCATCACTGAGCTGGATGGCCGCCGAGCCGCATGGCTGAGCGCCCGGCGCAAGACCTCCGAGCCGGAGCACGACCCCCGGGTGGGGCCTCTGGGCGAGGACGATGCGGACGACAAGCGCCCCGTCCTCGACCTGTCCCGGGCGGGTCAGGGTGTTGGCGCGGATGAGATCGGGAACTGAGATGGTGTTCCCAAAGCGGGATGACGGTCAGGAGTTGCTCACCTCCCAGGAGGCCGCGCCGCTGCTGGAGGCCGCAGTGGAGCATGCCGGGGGAGAGTTGCTGGACTGGCGGCTGGACCACGTCGACCATGATCCCCAGCGTTCCACCACAGCCACCTATGCTGCCCGGGTGCGCTGGGAGTTCGGTGAGCGCGACGAGCTGCTGGGCTGCAGCGTGCGCGCCAACGGCCCCCTGGCCAGCGATGATTCCGCCCAGATCTTCGGGGATGGACAGCACCAGGCGGCGGTCTGGATCTACCCCGAGGACCCGGACCTGCCGGGACTGACCCGAGCCGCCTTCGCGGAGCAGATGGCCGAGCTGGTCAACCAGGAAAAATTGGTCGATCGTCCGGTGACGCCGGATGAGCTGGACCTGAGCATGATCGGCTACCGGCCCCGCCGCCGGGCGGTGCTCCGTCTGGGGGTCGCCGGTCAGACCTTCTACGTCAAGGTGACGCGCCCCGACCAGTTCGATCTGGTGCGCTCCCGGCACCAGCTGCTGCGGGAGGCGCACATTCCGGCGCCGGAGATCGTGGCGGCCACCGACGACCGCTTGCTGGTGCTGCGTGAGGTACCCGGTCGGTCCCTGGCCCAGGCGATGTTCGATGACGTGCCGCCCTGCTCGGCCGAAGCCGTGGTCGCGCTGCTGGACGCGCTGCCCGCCGGGGTTGCCCGGCTGGAACGGCGCCCCCCGTGGAGTGACGCGGTGAACCACTACGCCCAGATCGTTGCGCACGCCCTGCCCGAAGAGGAACGCCGGGTGATCTGGCTGGCGGACGTGGTCACCCGTGGTCTGGCCGGGATCGAGCTGGGCGATGAGCCCACCCATGGCGACCTGCACGAGGGACAGTTGCACGTCGACGGCGGTGTGGTGACCGGGCTGTTGGACGTGGACACCGTCGGGCCCGGCCGACGCGCGGATGACCTGGCCTGCCTGGTGGCGCACCTCTCAACGGTGCAGCGGATGAACCAGACCCAGACCCGCAACCTGCACCGGCTGATCCGCGACTGGGTGCCGGTCTTCGACGAACGCGTCGATCCGGCGGAGCTGCGGCTGCGCGCCGCCGCCGTGATCATCTCCCTGGCCACCGGCCCGCACCGCGGCCAGGAGCCCGACTGGGAGGCCGAAACCGTGGCCATTCTTGACTCCGCCGAGGCCTTGGTCCGGCAGGTCAGCTGACCGTCCCAGCCGGGCAAGGCTCACGTGTCACGGATTGGGACGCGGAGGGTCACGATCTGAGCGCTATCGGCCTTTGTTGGCCTTCTTGGCATCGATCGGGTAACGGTTTGCTGATCCGGCTGGCCCGCGAAGCATCAGCAGGTGAACGGCAGGTTACGATCTTCACGCACCCACCCCAGGAGCATCCCCAGTGTCATCTGCTCAGGAGGCAGTTCAGTGAAGAAGTCCCTCGTCGCCCCGGCCATCGCATCGGCCCTTGCTCTGTCCATCGCCGGCTGCGCCAAGGCACCCGACGCCACCCCCGCCGCCTCCGGCGGTGCCAGCTCCACCGGAGGCGCGGCCGCTCCCGCCACCGGCGACTTCAAGGCCTGCATGGTCTCCGATGAGGGCGGCTTCGACGACAAGTCGTTCAACCAGACCTCCCACGACGGCCTGGTCAAGGCCGCCTCGGAACTCGGTTTCAAACCCGGTGAGATGCAGTCCGCCACCGCCAAGGACTTCACCAAGAACATCAACGAGATGGTCAAGGCCAAGTGCAACATCATCGTCACCGTCGGCTTCATGCTGGGCGACGCCACGGTCGCGGCGGCCAAGGCCAACCCGAAGGTGCAGTTTGCCATTGTCGACTGGAATGACCCGACCAAGACCAAGGGCCTGAAGAACCTCAAGCCGCTGATCTTCAACACCGCCCAGCCCTCCTTCATGGCCGGCTACGCCGCTGCGGCCATGAGCAAGACCGGCTCCGTCGGCACCCTGGGCGGCATGAACATCCCCACCGTGACCATCTTCATGGACGGCTTCCATCAGGGCGCCACCTACTACAACGCCCAGAAGCAGAAGACCGTCAAGGTTCTCGGCTGGGACCCGAAGAATGCCAAGGGTGGCCAGTTCGTCGGCAACTTCTCCGACGTGGCCGGCGGCTCCCGGATCGCCTCCACCCTGACCAGCCAGGGCGCCGACGTGATCTTCCCCGTCGCTGGCCCCGCCGGTGAGGGCGCGCTCCAGGTGGCCAAGAAGTCGGGCGGCAAGATCAACGCCGTCTGGGTTGACACCGACGGCTGTGTCTCCTCGGCCAACTACTGCAGCTCCATCATGACGTCGGTGCAGAAGGCCATGGACGTGGCCGTCTTCGACGCCATCAAGGCCGCCAAGGACGGCTCCTTCAGCGCCGAGCCCTACGTCGGCACCCTGGAGAACGACGGCGTGAAGCTGGCCGAGTTCCACGACTTCGACTCCAAGGTTCCCGCCGAGCTGAAGACCGAGCTGGAGACCATCAAGTCCGACATCGTCTCCGGCAAGATCAAGATCGAGTCGGCTTCGCAGCCGAAGTGATCACCTGCTGAACAACCCTTGATCAAGGCCCCGTTGGTCGGCATGTGCCCGGCTGACGGGGCCTTGATACCCGCTACCGATGTGGGAGTATTCCCCTGTGATTGAACACGCCACCACCAGCGCTGGCCAGGCCCGAGAGGATGGCTCCGGGCTGCAGCTTCGTGGCATCACGAAGCGCTTCGGAACGCTGGTTGCCAATGACCACATTGACCTGGACATCCGCCCGGGGGAGATCCACTGCCTGCTGGGGGAGAACGGCGCCGGCAAGTCAACGTTGATGAATGTGCTCTACGGCCTGCTGCAGGCCGACGAGGGCAGCATCACCGTCGACGGCTCCGAGCTGCACCTGACCAACCCGAAGCAGGCGATGGCCGCCGGCATCGGCATGGTGCACCAGCATTTCATGCTGGTGGAGGTCTTCAGCGTTGCCGAGAACCTGGTGCTGGGCCGCGAACAGGGCCCCGCCGGCACCGTCGACATGCGCGCGGCCCGCCAGCGGGTGCGCGAGCTCTCGGACCGCTACAAGCTGCAGGTGGACCCAGACGCGATCATCGAGAACCTGCCCGTCGGCATCCAACAGCGGGTGGAGATCCTCAAGGCGCTGGCCAATGACGCCAAGTACCTGATCTTCGACGAGCCCACCGCCGTGCTCACCCCGCAGGAGATCGACGAGCTGATGGCCGTCATGCAGGCCCTGCGCGACGAGGGCCGGGCCATCGTCTTCATCACCCACAAGCTGCGCGAGGTGCGCGCCATCGCCGACAAGATCACGGTGATCCGACGCGGCAAGGTGGTCGGCACCGCGGATCCGGGAATGAGCGAGGCCCAGCTGGCCGAGCTGATGGTGGGTCGCGCGGTCAGTCTGACGGTGGACAAGGCCGAACCGACACTGGGCGAGGAACGTCTGCAGGTCAAGGACCTGGTGGTGGCCGCCCCGTCGGGTGCGGTGATGGTGGACCACGTGGACTTCGGCGTCCGCGGGGGAGAGATCCTCTGCCTGGCTGGGGTGCAGGGCAATGGCCAGACCGAGCTGGCCGAGGCCATGCTGGGTACCACCCCGGTGAAGAGCGGCCAGGTGCTGATCGACGGCAGGGACGTCGCCCGGATGAATCCGCACCAGAGCCTGGTCAATGGTCTGGGCTTCGTGCCGGAGGACCGGCAGAAGGACGGCTTCGTCGGCTCCTTCAGCGTCGCCGAGAACCTGGTGCTGAACCACATCGAGGACTACTCGCACGGACTGGCGCTGGACATGAAGAAGATCCGTAGCAATGCGGAGCAGCGCGTCGAGGAATTCGACATCCGCACCAATGGCATCGACCTGCCGGTGGCCAGCCTGTCCGGCGGCAACCAGCAGAAGGTGGTGCTGGCGCGCGAGCTGAGCCGGCCGCTGAGCCTGCTGGTGGCCAACCAGCCCACCCGCGGTGTCGACGTCGGCGCCATCGAATTCCTGCACCAGCGGATCGTGGCCGAGCGCGACCAGGGCACCGCCGTGGTGATCGTCTCCACCGAACTGGATGAGGTGGCGGCGCTGGCCGACCGGATTGCCGTGATGTACCGAGGAAGGATCGTCGGCATCGTGCCGGCCGACACCCCGCGCGATGCGTTGGGCCTGATGATGGCCGGCGTTCCGCAGGACGAGGCCCTGGCCGCCGCCCAGGAAGGAGGGCGGGCATGAGCACCGCCGCACCCGAGGCCGGGATGACACCGGTCACCACCCCCGCTGCCCGGCAGCGCGGCTTCCGGATGCCGTGGAGCGAGCTGGCCACCACCCTGGCCGCCTTCGTGCTGGCCTTCCTGATCGGCGCGCTCCTGATGATCGTCGCCGACCCCGAGGTGAGCAAGAAGTGGAGCTACTTCTTCAGCCGTCCCAGCGACGCGCTGGGCGCCTCCTGGAGCAAGATCTCCGGCGCCTACGGTGCGCTGCTGATGGGATCGGTGGGCAGCTGGCAGGCCGTCACCGAGACCACCGCGGCCGCCGCGCCGCTGATCAGCGCCGGTCTGGGAATGGCACTGGCCTTCCGCGCCGGCCTGTTCAACATCGGCGCCCAGGGCCAGGCGATCATGGGCGCGATCCTGTCCGCCTATGCCGGCTTCTCCATCGCCAACCTGCCGCTGGCCATCCACCTGCCGCTGGCGTTGGTGCTGGGCGTGTTTGCCGGTGCCCTGTGGGGCGGGCTGGCTGGCTGGCTGCGGGCCGCCACCGGTGCGCATGAGGTGATCGTCACCATCATGATGAACTACGTCGCCAGCCTCACCCTGGCGTGGCTGCTGACCACCAAGGCCTTCCTGAGGCCCGGCCGGCAGGATCCGATCGCCCCCGAGGTGCAGTTCTCCGCCACCTTCCCGCGGCTGGAGGGTGGCCAGTTGCACCTGGGCTTCCTGCTGGCGCTGCTGGCTGCCGTCGGGGTGTGGTGGCTGATGGAACGCTCCACCATCGGTTTTCGGATCAAGGCCGTCGGCGCCAACCCCGACGCCGCCGCCACGGCCGGCATGAGCGTGGCCCGAACCACCGTCGTCGCGATGACGCTCTCCGGTGCCCTGGCCGGTCTGGCCGGGGTGCAGGCGGCCCTGGGCCCCAGCGACTTCGGCCTGCCCACCCCGTTGTCGCTCGGCCTGGTCGGCTCGATCGGCTTCGACGCCATCACCGTCGCCCTGCTGGGGCGCTCCAAGCCGCTCGGCGTCGTGCTGGCCGGTCTGCTCTTCGGTGCGATGCACGCCGGCGGCCTGGCCATGCAGTCGCAGGCGGGCACCCCGCTGACCCTGACCACCGTGCTGCAGGCGCTGATCGTGATGTTCGTCGCCGCCCCGATGCTGGTGCGCACGCTGATCCCCTTCCTCAAGGCGCACAAGGCCCGGCCCGCCGCCCTGGTGGGCGAGGCCAGCGGACCCGTCGCCGCGCAGAACGGAGCCAAGGCATGAGGAACACCAAGTTCCCCCAGGGTGCCCAGGCGGCACCCGACGCCGCCGAGGCCGTCGTGGATCCCCACGCCGCGGCTGCCGCCAGCACCGACGAGATCGTGCTGCGCACCACGGAGAGCGCCGCGGCCCGGCGCAGCCGGCTCACCACCGGCGCCCTGGTCACCCTGTTCGGTCTGCTGCTGCTGGTTGCGGCGCTGCAGACCCACGGCACGGCGCGTTTTGCCCTGTCCGATGCCTTCGACGCGGTCAAGCTGCCCACCATCGCCGTGCCCGGTCTGGCGACGGTGCTGACCTGCGGGCTGTTGACCCTGCTGGCCGGTCTGGGCTACCTGTCCGGCCGGATGCACGGCCGTTGGCCGGCGATCGCGGGGACCGTGGCCGGGCTGGCCGTGATGATCGGCTTCCTGGCCTGGGCCGTCGCGGGACGAGACCTGCCCTTCCCGCTGACCAACCAGCTCAACGGCACCATCGACATCGCCACCCCGCTGGTGCTGGGGGCCCTGGCCGGTGTGCTCTGCGAACGGGCCGGCGTGGTCAACGTCGCGATCGAGGGTCAGTTCCTGGTGGCGGCCTTCACCGCCGGCGTGGTGGGTTCGGTCACCGAGTCCATCCCCGCCGCCCTGATCGCCGCCGTGATTGCCGGTGTGCTGATGGCGGCGCTGCTGGCGCTGTTCACCATCACCTACCTGGTGGACCAGGTGGTGATGGGCGTGGTGGTCAACCTCTTTGCCGCGGGCATCACCGGCTTCCTGTTCGACCAGCTGATCCAGCCGAAGTCCAGCGCACTCAACTCTGCGCCGCAGATGGACAAGATCGCACTGCCCGGCCTGTCCAAGATTCCCTTCCTGGGGCCGGTGCTGTTCAACCAGACCGCTTTGGCCTACATCGCCCTCGCGTCGGTGGTGCTGGTCTGGTTCCTGCTCTACCGCACCAAGTGGGGCCTGCACGTGCGTGCTGTCGGTGAGCACCCCAAGGCCGCCGACACGGTGGGCATCAACGTGGCCCGCACCCGCTGGGCCGCGGTGCTGGTGGGTGGTGTCTTCGCCGGCCTGGGCGGCGCCTTCTTCACCATCGGCTCGACGGGTTCGTTCAGCAAGGACATGACGGTGGGCAATGGCTTCATCGCCCTGGCCGCGCTGATCATGGGCCGCTGGCACCCGGTGCTGGCTGCGCTGATGGCGCTCTTCTTCGGCTTCGTCAAGCAGATGGCCTCCCAGCTGTCCGCCGTCGGCGTGGCGGTGCCCAGCCAGTGGCTGCTGATGCTTCCCTACCTGGCCACCATCATCGCCGTCGCCGGCCTGGTCGGCCGGGTGCGGCCACCGGCGGCCGATGGTCAGCCGTACATCAAGGAAGGGCACTGAGCACCATGGAAGAGCTTGTCGAAGCAGACTGGGAGACGCTGCGCGCCAGGGCCCGGGAGCTGTGTGGGCGGGCCTACGCCCCGTATTCGCACTACCGGGTGGGCGCCGCGGCGCTGGTCGACGACGGGCGGGTGGTGGCCGGCTGCAATGTGGAGAATGCCAGTTACGGCGTCACCCTGTGTGCCGAATGCGGCCTGGTCAGCGAGCTGGTGGCCGGCGGCGGGGGACGCCTGCGGGCCTTCACCTGCTGCAATGCCAAGGGTGAGGTGATCATGCCCTGCGGCCGGTGCCGCCAGCTGCTCTTCGAGCACGGCGGCGACGACCTGTTGGTGGAGACCCCGCGGGGGATCCTGCCGATGACCGAGGTGCTGCCGCAGGCCTTCGGGCCCGCGGACCTTGCCTGAGCCGGGTACCGCCCCACTCTCTCCGGTCGATCCACGTGACCTCTGGCCGGTGCTGGGACTCTGCTCGATCCTGGGACGAGGCCGACGTCAGGGGGCCGAATTCGGAATCCGGGGGGAGCGGGCGTAGGCCTCGGTGGGGGTCATCGGCTCGCCATTGATCTCGACCGTCTCGAAGGTGCTCACCTGGGCGCAGCCGGTTGTCTCCGAGGAGACCTGGGCGCTGCCTCCCGCGGCCTGGTCGGGCGTCGGGCTGGCCGAATCGCCCGTGGCATCACCGGGGGTGGTGGCCGGCGCGGGGGCGGCGCTGGCCGACGTCGCAGCGCCGCCGGCAGAGCTGCTGGCGGAGGCGGTGCTCGACGGATGGGCGGACGTCTTGGGCCGGGGGGTCACCAGCGGCTGGTCGGCGGCCAGCTTGGCGAACAGCTCCTTGGAAGCCTGGGTGGGCAGCACCGTGTTCTCGTTCTCCGGGTTCTGCTCCGAGGGCATCGTGACGAAGGTGGTGGCGCTGGAGGGAATGTTGCCCACCGTCGTGGCAACCTTGGCCAGGGTGGAGACGTCGGCCAGCCCCTTGTCCACGGTCAGGGCCTTGGTGCCGGCCTCGGCCAGCCGGTAGACCTTCTGCGGGTTCAGCAGGGTGCCCGCGCTCTCCAGCTTGCGCTGCAAGGAGGACAGGTAGAGCCGCTGCCCGATGGTGCGGCCCAGGTCACCGCCGTCGCCGAAGCCGTGCCGGGTGCGGACGAACTGCAGGGCCGCGACTCCCTGCAGGGTGTGCTTGCCCTGGGCCAGCTTGAGGTGCGAATAGGTGTCGTAGACATCCTTGTCCACGCACACGTCAACGCCGCCCACGGCGTCGGACAGGCTCACCACACCGCTGAAGTCCACCATCATGAAGTGGCTGATCGGCAGGCCGGTGAGCTGGTGGACGGTGCGCAGCTGGCACTCGATCCCATAGTTCAGCGAGCCATTGATCCGGCCGGTGGTGGCCTCCCGGGTCTTGCCGTTCCCGGAGCAGGCCGGCAGATCGACGAGGGTGTCGCGGGGCAGGGAGACGATGGTCATCCAGGTCTGGTCGGCCGAGATGTGCACCAGCAGTTCGACGTCGGCGTTGGTCTCGCCGTCCTTCTTGTCCTCGCCGCAGGAGCCACCCAGCTTGCAGTCGGCGGCCTTCTGTCGGGAATCGGTGCCGATCACCAGGATGTTCTGGGCCGTGCCCTTGGGCAGCCCCTCCAGTGGCTTCTCACCCTGCACCTCGACGGGCATCTCCACCGAGGTCAGGTTGGAGTTCAGATGCCGGTAGTAGCCGAAACCCGCGGCGGCCAGCACCAGGGCCAGCACCAGGAGCAGGATCAGCACGATCCGACGTCGGCTCCGCCGGGGAGCCTGGGCCCGTTGTGGAATGGCCACATGGCCCTCCGGGAGGTCGTCGCTGGCCTCGGGTGGCAACTGGTGCTTCATGGAGAATGAGGCTACCTTTCGTCCCTGCGCTAGTGGAAACAGCTCTCAGGAAGCCCACGGGTACGGGCTCGGGCTCAAAGTTGAGTGGTATAGACTCAACCCGGGAACAGATCTCTGGATCCTCGTGTTCCAAGGGATGCCGGCCGCAATGAGCGGCCTCGATTCAACGCATGACAGGAGTGACACCATGGCTCGTACCTTCGACCCCTTCCGTGAGATGGACCGCGTCGTCAGCGAGTTCACCCGCACCCCCAACACCACCCCGATGCCGATGGATCTCTACCGCGACGGGGACACCTTCATCGCCCGGATCGACCTGCCCGGGGTCGACCCCAGCACCATCGACGTCGACGTCGAGGAGCGCACCCTGACGGTTCGGGCGGAGCGCAAGCCGGCCGAGAATGCCGAGGGGCGGGTGTGGTTGGCGCGCGAGCGCGGCGCCGGTACCTTCGCCCGGCAGCTGAGCCTGGGCCAGGGCCTGGCCCTGGACCAGATCACCGCCGAGTACAGCGACGGCGTGCTCAGCCTGACCATCCCGGTGGCCGAGCAGGCCAAGCCGCGCAAGATCCAGGTCACCCATGCCGGTGGCTCCGCCCAGATCGAGGGATCGGTGGCGGACGGTCCCCAGCAGCAGGGCTGACAGTCCGGACGTCGTTGGGCCGTGGACCCGTGCCCAGGCCCGACGAAGCACCGATGAGCCACCCCAGGGGGCCGTCCCGCGGCAGCGGGGCGGCCCCCGTTGCTGCTCTGGTGGCCGCCGGGCGTGGGGCGGGGCCCGCTGTGGAGTCGCCCACCCGGGAGGGCGGGCGACCCAACCGGCACGCGTCGTGGTGCTGGCACAATTGCCCGGTGATCACTGCAGCAGCCGACGGTTCTTCCCTGTCCAATCCCGGCCCGGCGGGCTGGGCCTGGTACATCGACGACAACACCTGGGCGGCGGGGGGCTGGCCGCATGGCACCAACAACATGGGCGAACTGATGGCGGTGTTGAACCTGCTGCAGCAGACTGCGGTCGCCCCCGAGGAGACGCTGCTGATCCAGTGCGACTCCCAATATGTGATCAATTCGGTCACCAAGTGGATGCCGGGCTGGAAGCGCAAGGGCTGGAAGAAGGCCGACGGCAAGCCGGTGATGAATGTGGACCTGCTGAAGGAGATCGACCGGCTGCTGGTGGGTCGTTCGGTCAAGTTCGAATGGGTCAAGGGACATGCCGGGCACGAGATGAACGAGGCAGCCGATGCCCGGGCCCAGGCCGCCGCACGCGCCTACAGAGACGGCACGGCGGTGCCCTCCGGCCCCGGTTTCCGCGGGGCGGGGGCGGGCGGCGCGATCAGCCTGGACGTCGCCCCCAACAAGCCCGAGCCGGTGGAGATCGACCTGTTCAGCTTCGACGAGGAGCCCGCCGGCGGCACCGATGCCGATGACGTCGTGGCGCTCGAGGAATCCCTGCTGCTGGATTCCGTTCGATCGGACAAGCGACGGGTGGAGGCGCTGCTGCACCCGGACTTCACCGAGATCGGGGCGTCCGGGAAGCTGTGGAGCCGGGCCCGGATGCTGGCCTCCATCGAGCCGCTCACCAACCGCACCACGCTGGAGGTGATCGGTGTTGACAAGCTGGCCGACGACGTGATCCTGCTGCGCTGGCGCTCGCGCAGCCGCGGCGCGATCGCCCTGCGCAGCTCGGTGTGGGTGCGTACCGCGGCCGGTTGGCAGTTGCGCTTCCACCAGGGGACACCGGCCGGCCTTTGAACCCGTGCCGCGGTACCACCCACCAAGACACTCGTCAGAACGGCATTGGTTGGGCACACTGGGCACACCCACTTTCAAGGAGGAAATTGTGCCCACCAAGCCATTGCGCGGCCTCGCCGCCGCTGCCGTAGCCCTTGGCCTGTGCCTGGGTGGCCCCGCCGTCCTCGCCGCCGAGGCAGCTCCCGCCCCGGCGTCGGTGCTGGCCAGCCTGCAGCCGGACGTCAACTCCCTGCCCAAGGTCGATCTGGCCGCCAAGGCCGGTGCCTTCCAGACCCGCCACCAGGTCAGCCATCTTGACCGGGTGATCGACCCCACCCAGTACGTTTGCGACAACAACACCGACGTCAACGACTGGGTTCAGCGGCAGCTGAAGGCCTTCAGCCAGGAAGACCTGATGGTGATGCAGACCACCGGGCTGGACATGCTCCCCGCCTATGACGCGATCCTGGCCGCCGATCCGTCCACCCACCCGCTGACCGTCGATGCGCAGGTGCTGAACAAGACCTTCCGCAAGCTGCAGCGCTTCTGGGACGTCAACAGCTCCGACATCGCGCTGATGCAGATGGGTGGTGCCGTCTACACCGACGTCACCCGGATGCAGCAGATCTACGTCGAACTCGGCCTGACCAGCGAACAGGCTCTGGAATTCGCCCAGTTCGTGGCCGACTACGTCAAGGCCAGCCCGGCGCTGCAACAGGGCAACAACCCGCTGCTGACCTTCAACGCCTTTGCCTACTCCACCTTCGGGCAGGAGCCCAGCATCACCGATCGGATCGTGATGGGCCCCGGCCTGCTGCAGGCCTACGACGAGCTGGGCTACTCCGACGTCGCCCCGCAGGTGGTGATGGCGCACGAGTTCGGCCACCACATCCAGTTCGAGATGGGCATGATCGGCCCCGACGAGGCCTCCAGCCCGGAGGGCACCCGGCGCACCGAACTGCATGCGGACGCCTCGGCGGCCTATTTCTCGTCGCACCCCAAGGGGATGAGCATGCAGTTCAAGCGCGTCCAGGAGTTCAACCGGGTCTTCTACGGCATCGGTGACTGCTCCTTCACCAGCGACGGCCACCACGGTACGTCGGCCCAGCGGATGCGGGCCGCCACCTGGGGCTACCAGCTGCAGGAGGGCAACCGTCCGAAGGCCTACATCCACCCGACGGCCCGGCTGCGCTCTCTCTTCGATGCCGCCCTGCCGAGCCTGGTGGCACCCGACGCCTGATCAACCGGCCGGGCCGGTTGGCCGAAGAAGAGTTGGACGGAGTTCTGACCGCCTCTGGCGCCGTGCTCGGTGCCAGAGGCGGTCAGTACCTTCTTGTCCCGGTCAGCCCAGCTCGGTCAGGCGCTTGCGGACCGCCTTGAAGGCGTTCCCGCCCATCTCGGTCTGGCCGCCCTCCAGCCAGGTGACGGTGTTGGCATCGGTGGTCAACACGATCCGGCCGTGATCCGTGCCGTCCTTGGCGGACTGCTGGTACTGCGTCCAGCGCTGCTCCGCGTCGGGGCTGTGCTGGGGCGCACCCAGGGTGTAGCCATCGGCGGTGCAGCCCACCACCCTGGCCTGGAGCTCCGTCCAGGCCTTGCGGGCCGCGGCGGCGTCGGTGAAGCGCCAGGTGTAGGCGCCCCAGCCCCGCTCGCTGCCGGCAGCCACGGCCTGTTTGGCCGGTGCCAGGGCGGCATTCAGCTTGGGGATGCAGGCTGTCTTGCCCTTGAAGACCTGCACCGGAATCTCCTGCGCAAACTGGTAGCTGGAGCCGCCCACCGGTAGTGCCGGCTCATAGAGCTTGGTCAGGTCGGCGACATCGGCGGGCGCGGGTGGCGGCTTGGACTTCCAGTGCTGCCAGCCGAACCAGCCGCCACCGGCCAACAGGCCCACCAGCAGCAGGCCAACCAGCCACGCCAACCAGCGGGGCCGCCGTCGGGTGGGCAAGGGCTGCACGGGCGCGGGTGATGTCGGGAAGGCGGGTGTGGCCGTGTCCGGGGTGGCGGCCTGCGGGGCCGGCAGATCATCCACCGCCGACCAGTCGGTGCTCTCCCACGGCTGCCAGTACTCCGGTGGTGGGGGCGTCGGGTAGCCGAAGGCGTCGCGGTAGAACTGGAAGCCCGCGGGCGCGGGGCCCCACGACGGGTCGGGGGCCCAGTCGGCCTCGGGCAGGTAGCCCTTCGGCGGGTCGGGCCAATTCGGCGGGGTGATGAAGGTGATCCGGTTCACGCGTTCTCCTCGTCTGACCCCGCAACCCTACTTCCCCACGAGCGGCCCGGCGGTGAAGAGCCCTGGTCGCCAGCCGATAGCATGGCCCCCATGTGTGCCAACATTCTTGCCGCCGTCGCGTGGCCCTACGCCAATGGTCCCCGCCACATCGGTCACGTCTCCGGTTTCGGTGTTCCTTCCGACGTGTTCGCGCGGTTCATGCGAATGTCCGGCCACAACGTGCTGATGGTCTCCGGCACCGACGAGCATGGCACCGCCATCCAGGTGAAGGCCGACTCCGAGGGTCTCACCGCGGAGCAGACCGCGGACAAGTACCACCGGATCATCGCGGAGGACCTGCAGGGGCTGGGCCTGTCCTATGACCTGTACACCCGCACCACCACGGACAACCACCGCCAGGTGGTGCAGGAGATGTTCACCGTCCTGCACCAGAACGGCTACATCATCAGCCGCACGGAGATGGGTGCGATCAGCCCGTCGACCGGCCGTACCCTGGCGGATCGCTACATCGAGGGCGAGTGCCCGCACTGCGGCTTCGACGGTGCCCGCGGTGACCAGTGCGACAACTGTGGCCGCCAGCTCGACCCCGTGGACCTGAAGAACCCGCACAGCCGGATCGACGGTGAGGTGCCGAAGTTCGTCGAGACCGAGCACTTCTTCCTGGACCTGCCCGCATTTGCCGAGGCCCTGGCCAGCTGGCTGGAGACCCGGCAGGACTGGCGGCCCAATGTGCTGCGCTTCAGCGCCAACTTCGCCAAGGAACTGCAGCCGCGGGCCATCACCCGGGATCTGGACTGGGGGATCAAGATCCCGCTGGAGGGTTGGGAGGAGAACAACCTCAAGCGGATCTATGTCTGGTTCGACGCGGTGATCGGCTACCTGAGCGCCTCCATCGAGTGGGCCAAGCGCACCGGTGACCCCGACGCCTGGAAGACCTTCTGGACCGGCGACCAGGCCAAGAGCTACTACTTCATGGGCAAGGACAACATCGTCTTCCACTCGGTGATCTGGCCCTCGATCCTGCTCGGGGTCGACGGCCAGGGTGACAAGGGCGGCCGCACCAGCGAGTGGTTCGGCACCCTGGACCTGCCCACCGAGGTGGTCAGCTCCGAATTCCTCACCATGGGCGGCTCCAAGGTGGCCAGCTCGCGCGGGGCCTCGATCTTCGTCGGGGACTTCCTGAAGGAATTCGGCCCCGATGCGCTGCGCTACTTCATCGCCGTCGCCGGCCCGGAGAACCAGGACACCGACTTCACCTGGGACGAGTTCGTCCGGCGCACCAACTACGAGCTGGCCAATGAGTGGGGCAATCTGGTCAACCGCTCCATCTCCATGGCGCACAAGAATGTCGGCAGCATCCCCGAGGCGGCCGAATTCACCGCCGAGGACACGGCGCTCTTGGAGGCCAGCAAGCAAGCCTACGTCACCGTCGGTGAGCTGCTGGAGAAGTGCAAGCTGAAGGCAGCGATCAGCGAGGCGATGCGGATCGTCACCCTGGCCAACCGTTATCTCTCCGACCAGGAGCCGTGGAAGCTGAAGGACCAGCCGGAGCGTCGCAACACCGTGCTGCACGTGGCCCTGCAGGTGGTCAGCGACTGCAACACGCTGCTGACCCCCTTCATGCCGCACGCCGCGCAGCAGGTCTTCGACGCGATGGGCGGCGACGGCATCTGGGCCGCGCAGCCGCAGCTGGTGGAGGTCACCGAGAAGAACGAGGACGGTGTGGAGAAGTCCTACCCGGTGCTGCAGGGCGACTACGCCAGCGAGCTGGCCAGGTGGGAGTCGCGGCCGATCGCCGTCGGCACCCCGCTGGGCAAGCCCAGCCCGATCTTCGCCAAGCTCGACGACAAGCTGGGCGAGACCGGGCCACAGTGGGCCCCGATTTCCCCCGCCTGACAGTCCACCCGTGCAGAGCGGCCGGTCACTGCGTCGGGAGATCAGTCTGTCGGCGCTCTTCGCCGGCCTGATCGCGGTGGTGGTCTCCTATGCGGGGCCGCTGCCGGTGGTGCTGGAGGCCGCCCGACAGGGCGGCCTCGCCCCCCGCGAAACGGCCTCCTGGGTGTGGGCCATCTCCGTTGGTGCCGGTCTGCTGACCCTCTTCGGCTCCTGGCTGACCCGCACCCCGGTGATGGTGGCCTGGTCCATCCCCGGCGCCGCGTTGCTGGTGACGATGCTGCCGCAGCACCGCTATTCCGACGTGATCGGCGCCTTCATCGTCTGCGGAGTGCTGTCCGCACTGCTGGGCATCACCGGTTGGGTGGGTCGGCTGCTGCGCGCCACCCCGAAGCCGATCACCGCCGCGGTGCTGGCCGGCGTGCTGCTGCCCTTCGCGCTCAAGGTGGCCCAGGCCGTGGCGCAGCAGCCCATCGTCGCCGGTGGGCTGGTGCTCGGCTACCTGGTGGGGCGACGCTGGGAGCCGCGCTTCGCGGTGATCGTCGCGATGGCCTTCGGCGGCATCCTGGCGGTGTCCACCGGCCAGTCGAATCCGATGAGCGTCCACCTCGGTCTGACCCTGCCGGTGTGGACCACTCCCACCTTCCGGCTGGACACCATCCTGGCGGTGGCGCTGCCCCTGGCGCTGGTGACCGCCGTCGGCCAGGATGCGCCGGGCCTGATCGTGCTGCACAACAGCGGTTTCGAGGTCAATGACCGGCGGTTGCTGGGGGCCAATGGCGCTCTGGGGGCGCTGCTGGCGCCCTTCGGCGCCCACGCGATCGGCATGGCCGCGGTGACCGCGGCCATCGCCACCAGCGCGGAATCCCACCCGGACCGCAACCGTCGCTATGTGGCGGGCATGAGCTGCGGGGTGGCCTACATCCTGGGCGGCTTCTTCGGCGGCACCATCGTGTCGCTCTTCGACACCATCCCACCGCAGATGCTGACTGCCGTGGCGGGGGTGGCGTTGCTGCCGCCGTTGCAGAATGCGGTCTACGACACGATGCACGAGGGCAGCCACCACCGCAGCGTCACCGAGGCCGCCCTGGTCACCCTGGTGGTCACCGCCTCGGGAGTCACCGCCCTGGGCCTGGTCTCGGCCTTCTGGGGGTTGGTGGCGGGGCTGCTGGCCTACGGCATCCTGCGTCCCCGAGGGGCGTGAAGCCCCGCGTCCGTTTCCCTGGCGGTCCAGCATCGCTGCCTGGTGATCTGTCACTCATTGTTCACACGCCGTTCACCCCAGCCTGAGCAAACGGTGAACTCTTGGCTGACAAGGCATTCGCCGGGCTTTCGGTGAGCCGCTGAGCCGCTACAAATGGGACATGTTGACGCTTCGTCGCCCCGGCCGTCTGGCCGCCGTCCTGCTGGCCGCGGTCACCGCGCTGACCGCCTGTGGACCCAAGGACGAGGGCTCCGGCCCCGCCGGGGACGCCGAGCCGGCCAAGACCCTCAACATCGTCGCCGGCTCCGAACAGCGCTCCATCCTGGACCAGGTGGTGGTGCCGTGGTGTGAGTCCAAGGGCTACACCTGCAACTACACCCTGCTGGGCTCGGTTGACCAGGCCCGGCTGCTGCAGTCCGGCGGGGGAGAGCACGACGCCTTCTGGTTTGCCTCCAGCGTCTTCAGTCAGCTGGGCAACACCAATGGGCAGCTCACCGACGTCAAGCCGATGTTCCTCACACCCGTGGTCTACGCCGGATTCAAACCGACGATGCAGAAGCTGGGCATGGTGGGCAAGGATGTCACCGCCGCGCAGATCATCGCCTCGGTGGAGAGCAAGCAGGCCAAGACCTGGGCCACCAACCCCACCCAGTCCAATTCGGGTGCCACCACCCTGTTCAGTTTCCTGAACCACTTTGCCGGCAACCCGCCCGGCCAGGCGCTGACCGCGGCCCAGCTGAAGAGCGAGCCGGTGGTGAAGGGGATGCAGACCTTCATCCAGTCGATCGAGCGCACCCCGCCGTCCACCGGCACCATGATGGATGACTGCCTGGCCAATCCCGACGCCTGCCAGACCATGTTCACCTATGAAGACCTGGTGATCGAGAAGAACCTGGAGCTGGTCAAGCAGGGCAAGGAGCCGCTCTACGTCGCCTACCCGCGGGGCGCGATGGCCATCTCCGACGCCCCCTTGGGCTTCGCCAAGCGCGGTCAGGCCGACGAGGCGGCCAAGCACGCCATCTTCATCGAGCTGCAGAACCACCTGCTGAAGGACAAGGACGCGCTGGCCAAGGTCCAGGGCCTGGGCCGGCGCCCGGCCGGCGGCGTCGGGCTGAGCCTGGCCAATGCCGACCCCAAGGTCTTCAACCCCGACTGGGGAATCAAGGCGACGTTGAAGGATCGCGGTGTCACCTTCCCGTCCGCGCCGGTGATCGAGGCGGCGCTGAACTCCTACCACACCACCTTCCGCAAGCCCGTTCACCTGTTCTACTGCCTGGACTCGTCGGGATCGATGACCTCCAATGGCGGCTGGGACGGCGTGAAGGAGGCTGCTGAGGCACTCTTCGACCCCGACCAGGCCAAGAAGAACCTGCTGCAGACCGCGTCCCAGGACATCACCGAGGTGGCGATCTTCAACGGGGACGTCGTAGGCGGGCCGTGGCGGGTGAACGGCAATGCCGACGCCGACCTGCGCAACTTGCAGAGCAGCGTGGTCAACCATGATGCGGGCGGCGGCACCAACATGTACGCCTGCCTGTTCCGGGCGGCCAGCGCCTTGCAGGGCACCGACGCGAAGCACAAGAAACTGGTGGTGGTGATGTCCGACGGACAGTCCGAGAACTCCCAGCACGACGTGGCGATGGCCGCGATCAAGAAGACCGGGGCCCCCGTGGTGACGATCGCCTTCGGCAGCGACGCGGATCCGAACCAGATGCAGGAGGTGGCCACCAGCACCAATGGCTCCTTCGTGCAGAAGGACAACATGGTGGCCGCGCTGCGCGAAGCGGCCGGGTACCGGTGATCGGGCAACGGTGACCAGACATTCCACACTGACGGCCCTGCTGGTGGCCGCCCTGGTCTTCGTCGCCATGTTCGCGTTGCTGGCCGACGCCACGGACCTGATCCGGCTCTTCGGGCCCGCGGTGCTGGCCGTGATGGCCGCCGGCGGCACCAAGCTGATGCTGCAGCGCTCCGCGGCCCAGATCTCCGACGAGGCCTACCGGGATGACGCGAAGGGCCAGATGCGGGCCTGCCTGGATCTGGTGGCCCAGATCCGGGAGAACGCCAGCCGGGCCCGCTCCAACAGCCTGCGCAATCAGGTGGAGCGGATGGCGCAGGTGGTTCCCGAGCTGCTGCGACGGGTGGAGCGGACCTCCCCGACGTCGTTGTACTCGTCGGCCAGCCAGCTGCGCACCCACCTGGAATCCCTGGACGGGGTGGTGCGCACCTTCGGGGACATCGAGAAGAACCCCGCCTTCTACGACCGGCCGCAGGAGCAGCTGGTGGCCGGTGAGCAGGCGGTGCACCGCTTCGTCGAGTTCGCCACCGACAGCATCAAGCTGGTCAACCAGGGCGACCTGGCCGCCTACCAGGCCAATCTGGACACCGTCGCCCCACCCAGGATGCCCACGCTCGAGATCCCCACCAGCCAGAACCCGATGAGCCAGAACCCCATGACGCAGGCCCCGACGCCGTCGAATCCCGAGGAGCAGCCGTGAAGAAGTCCCCTTCCTTTGTCGTCGGGCTGGTGATCCTGCTGGCCGTGCTGCTGGGCGGTGGCGGGCTCTACCTGTACACCCAGCGCAATCCCGGCGCCCAGAAGCCGCTCAACCAGCAGCCGGTGACCATCAGCTGCGCCGGTGGTTCGGAGAAGGCCGAGCTGATGGCCGATCCGGACGTGAAGCGCCTGATGAAGGACAAGTACGGCCTGAGCGTCAGCTATGCGTCGATGGGCTCCTACAAGCAGGTCATGCTCAGCACCGAGCAGATCAAGGCCAAGGGCTATCAGTGCCTGTGGCCCTCCAGCGCGTCGGCGCGCAGCGTCTTCGAGGCCAAGCACGGCAGCGACTTTCCCGGCTATCGGGCCAGCACCGTGCTGCAGTCGCCGGAGGTGATCTACTCCGGGCCGGAGGCCACCGAGGCGCTGAAGAAGGCCAAGCTGCTCACCACCAAGGGCAATGTCAACTCGCTGGACATCAAGGGTCTGCTGACCAACCAGGTGCTGAAGAACGGCACCTGGCAGGCACTCAAGGCCGGCGACCTGACCGGCCCCGTGCGGATCGGCAGCACCGACGCCCGCACCTCCAATTCCGGTTTCACCCTGGCCCAGCTGGAACTCACCGTGATCGCCACCCAGGACCTCACCACCCCGCCCACCCTGGCCGAGGCCCGCAAGGCGTTGCCCACCCTGCGACGGATCTACGAGACCTCCGGACTGCAGGCGTCGAGCTCCGACGACGGCTTCCGGCAATGGCTGCTCCAGGGCGGGGAGTACTCCTCCCCGCTCTATGCCGGCTACGAGAACCAGGTGATCCAGCACTGGATCGAGACCGGCCGCAGCGACGCGCTGATGAAGGAGGTCACCATGCTCTACCCGAGCCCGACGATCTACGCCGACCACCCGGTGCTGGCGCTGGAGGGTGATGGTGGCCGGCTGATCGAGGCGATGCAGGACCCGGAGATCCAGAAGATCGCCTGGGAACGCTACGGCTTCCGTTCCGGCACCAGCGCCGGGATCAATGACGTCAAGACCTTTGACAAGCTGCCGCTGCAGGCCCGGCTGCGCACCATTCCCGCCCCCAATTCCGACGTGACACTGGCCATGCTGGCCTGTCTGGAGAACGAGAAGAACTGTTCCTGACGCGGCCGAGCCCGTCGACCACCGCCCGATCCGCTGACCACAGACCAACCACGGCGGCCCACCCGGGGCCCCAGGAGAGGCATACATGTCCGAGATGAGCATTGACTTCGGCGCCATCACCGGCGCCCCCACCCAGCCCGCCGGCCCGGCCGAGAGCGGTATCGCGGCGATGGCCCAGCAGGCCGCGACCGCCGCCCAGGGCGGCACCTCCCTTCCCACTGGTGGCGAGCCGGGAACGATGAGCTGCCTGGCGATGCTCAGCCCCCAGCAGCAGGAGCAGGCCCGGGCGGTGGCGGCCCAGCAGCTTCCCGCCATGCTGGCCGACACCCAGAAGCTGGCAACCTTCGGTGACCAGGCCCTGACCGCGGTGAACTCGCAGGTCAACCGGATCTTCCAGGAGGTCGGCCCCGTGCAGATCCCGGAGCTGACCACGATCATGCGGCAGATCAACGACCGGATGCGGGAATTCCGGCATCGCTACGATCCGGCCGATCCGCGGGTGCGGGAGGTCTTCGAGCGCTTTGCCGACGCGGTGCGCGGCGTCTTCAACTGGGGCCGGGACATGGTGGAGATGCTCTTCGAGGAGGCTCGCTCGGTGGAGCAGCAGCTGGACCGAATTGCCGGGCAGCTGGCCACCAAGCAGATGGAGTTGAAGCGCAATGTGGTGCTCTGCGACGAGCTGTACAAGGCCAATGAGACCTCGATCAGCCAGCTGGTCGGCGTGATCGCGGTGATGGAGGCGGTGCTGGAGCAGGCGCACCAGCAGGCCGACGCTATCGTCGTCGACCCGAATTCGCCCGACAGCCGGGAGAAGCAGGAGGAGCGCGCCCGGCTGACCGAGTTCATCATGGCGCTGCAGACCCGGATCAACGAGTTCCAGCAGCGGCTCTTCGTCGCCTGGTCCACCAGCCCGCAGATCCGCAACATCCGCGCCCTGCACTACGGCCTGGGCCAGCGGCTGGCGCTGCTGGTGAACCTGACCATCCCGACGATGAAGCTGACCATCGCCCAGTGGGGGTTGCTGCTGCAGGCGCAGCAGGCGGCCGGCTTGCAGCAGGCCGTCGCCGACGGCGCCAACGAGGTGCTGGGGGCCTATGCCAGCGCGTCTGGCAGGGCCATCCCGGAGATCGCGCGCCAGATGCAGACCCCGACGCTGCGGCCGGAGACCATCATGGAGGTGGCGGCCTCGCTGGACACCCAGGCCACCGGGATCGAGCAGGCGGTGCGTTATGGCGAGCAGGCCCGCCAGCAGGTGGTCGGCTCCATCGTCACCGCGCAGCAGGCGATGCTGGCCAGCTCCGACCGGCTGGACAAGGCGGTCAGCGAGTTGGTCTCGCAGAGCCAGCACAAGCTGGAGCTGCCGGCGGCGCCGGAACTGCCGCAGGCCGTGCTGGAGCAGGCGCCGAAGCTCGCCCAGCCCGTCGCCCGCTGAGGGCGGCGGGAGCCATCCCGACCCCGACGTAGACTGCCCGGCGTGAAAGCACCGGTCAATGTCCGTCGCGCCACCCGGCCGTGGGAACCCACCACCATCCTGCGCGGAACCGTGCAGGATGCCCGGGAGTTGCTGGAGGAACTCGACGGGGTGGTGGTGCTGACGGGCGCCGGCATCTCGACCGACTCCGGGGTGCCCGACTACCGCGGGCCGCGGGCCCAACGGGCGACCCCGATGATGTTCCACGAGTTCACCGGCGACGAGCGCAACCGGCGTCGCTACTGGGCCCGCAACTACCAGGGCTGGGCCCACCTGGGGCGGGCCGAGCCCAATGCGGGGCATCGGGCGCTGGCGGCCTGGGAGCAGGGCGCCGGGCTGACCCGGTTGGTGGGGCTGATCACCCAGAATGTGGACGGGCTGCACGAGGCCGCCGGCTCCACCCGGCTGGTGACGCTGCACGGCCGCTCCGCCGACGTGATCTGCCTGGACTGCGGCCAGGTGACCTCGCGGGCGGCACTGCAACCCCGGCTCGCCGCGCTCAACCCCGACGTGCTGCCGCGCACGGACATGGGTCACGCGGAGCTGCGCCCCGACGCGGATGCGGTGGTGGACGAGTGGCAGGACTTCGTCGTGCCGCCGTGCCTGGACTGTGGGGGAATGCTCAAGCCCGACGTGGTCTTTTTCGGGGAGCCGGTGCCCAAGGATCGGGTGGTGCAGGCCTTCGACTGGTGTGACCGGGCCGATGCGCTGCTGGTGGCCGGCAGCTCCCTGACGGTGATGAGCGGGCTGCGCTTCGCCCGGCAGATGCACAAGCAGGGCAAACCGGTGATGGTGGTCAACCGGGGCGCCAGCCGGGCCGACGAGCTGGCCACCATCCGGCTCGACGAGGGAACCGGGGTGGTACTCCCCGCACTTCTGCGGGCATCTGGCGACGAGTGAACATCGATCGGCATGGTGATGAATAGTCGGCTGAGCACACCCGGAGGGGCAGTACTTGGCGCAGGTGTGGTCGGGCCGACAACGCCGCTGAGACCAAGCTGAGGATTGGTTGAAGCCAAGGGCTTTGGATGCTTGGTCATCTGACCGTGAAGCACCTGTGGGGCTTGCAATCGGGGATGGCTCGGGGGCTCACCCCAGGGCTGCCTCAGGGTGCTGGGACAAGCGGAGACCTCAGGCTCTGGGCTGGATCCTCAGCTTCCTCCACTGATCGGCCCAGACTTTTTGGAACATTCAAACTTGGTGAATTCTTCCTCATGGGCCGGATTCCACAAATGAACCAGCGATTGGCCGGTGGCACTCTCGCTGCTATGTTCAGCATCAGAGTCATCCGGGAATTACCCGTCTCGAATGTCTCTAGACCACTGTTCAGCGGAGGTTGCATCGGCAGCTTCGCAAGAAGGAGTTTAATTCCATGGGTTCCAAGTTCATCACCCGCCTCGGCGTTCTCGCCGCGGCTTCCGCCACCGTCCTCACCATGGCGCCTGGCATGGCCAATGCCGCCGCCCCCAAGCCGATCGACGACGGCATGAAGCCCGCTTCGTTCGGCGAGGGCACTGCCGCTCGGATCGGTGGCATCGACCGCCGCGAGGTGTCGGTCAACGCTGCCAAGGCGCTGCTGGCTGATCCCCAGACCGGCGTCAAGGGCGACACCTTCGTGATCGCCTCCGGCTACGTGTGGCCCGATGCCGTCACCGTCGCCCCCCTGTCGGGCTGCATGGACGCCCCCGTCCTGCTGACCTACGGCAACAAGCTGGGCGCCCCGGTTGATTCCTTCCTGGCGTCCAAGAAGGGCACCGTCAAGCGGATCATCATCTCCGGTGGCGAGCCCACCGTGAACGTGGCCGTCGAGAATCAGCTGAAGGCCATCCTGGGCGACATCAAGATCGAGCGCAATGGTGGCATCAACCGCCAGGAGGTGGCGTACAACAACGCCGCCGAGACCGCCGCCTGCACCATGCAGGGCAAGGAGAACTCGGTCACCAAGGCGCACGATGCCCTGCAGGCCCTCAAGCAGGCCGAGGCTGACTACCAGGCCGCGCTGAAGGCCTACGACGCTGCTCGCGAGGACTTCGCCGCCAAGAAGGAAGCCGCCGAGGCTGCCGCCGCCAAGGTGAACGCCCTGGTGGCCCAGCTGAACAACCTGGCCATGAAGCTCGTCTCGGTTCCCCCGGCCACCCAGAAGGCCTACGACGACGCGATCGCCGCCCGTCAGGTTGCCGAGGAGCAGTTCAACAAGACCGTCGCCGCCGCGAACGTGATCAATGGTCTGGCCACCACCGACCTGACCACCACCGAGCTGCAGTCCACCATGGCCGCGTACCTGGCCAAGGCCGGCGACAAGGCTCCCGCCATCCGCGCTGCCATGGGCGTGCTGGGTGTCACCGAGACCCAGACCATCCAGGACGCCATCGGCGCTGCCAACACCAAGGTTGCCGCTGACCTGGCCAACGTGAACGCCAAGACCGAGGCCGTCTCCGTGGCTGCCCTGGCCCTGCAGAAGGCCGCCGCGGCCACCGCCGCCAACGCCGCCGTCGCCAAGGACATGGCCGCCATTCAGGAGCAGCTGAACGCCGCTCGCGCCGCCAAGGCCGCCGCCGATGCCGCTCTGGCCAAGGCCGCCGCCAAGCTGGCCGCCGCCACCACCGCGCTGGCTGACGCCACCGCGAAGCGTCCGCTGCCCGGTGCGATCAAGGATGCGGCTGTCGCCCTCAACGCGGCTCGTGACGCGGCCGTCAAGGCTGCCGGCAAGGCGGGCGCTGCCCCGGCCTTCCTGGCCACCGGTCGGGTCTTCACCGATGCCCTGAGCACCGGCCCGGCTGCGGTCAACGTCAAGGGTGTTGTCCTGCTGACCGGTACCGCCAACCGCGATGGCGACAAGCTGGGTGAGTTCGCGCTGAAGTGGAAGAAGAACTACTCGGCCGCCGCTCCGTCCCAGGTGGTCAACGGTCAGTACATCCCCGTCGGCGCCGACGCGATCAACGCGGCTGGCAAGGACGCGATGTACCGGGTGCCCGGCGCCGACCGCTACGAGGTCTCGGTCAACCTGGCCAAGAAGTTCTTCAAGGGCGACGTCTACCCGACCGTTGCCAGTGGTCTGATCTTCTCGGACGCCTTGGTCGCCGGTTCCTACTCGGCTCAGTACGCCAACCCGCTGCTGCTGACCAAGGGCAACGACCTGCCCTACAGCGTCGAGAACTACCTGCGCAACACCAAGGAGCTCTCGCAGCCCGCTGGCGCGATCGTGATCGGTGGCACCCCCACCGTCAACGCGTCGGTCTTCAAGGAGATCCAGGCCGCCGTCAAGGCCAAGTGATCAAAGCTCCATGGGGCTCGTCCCCATGGTCGGCTGAACAGTCCGGGGCCCTGCTTCCCTTCGGGGAAGCAGGGCTTCGGCCGTTTTGTCATTCTTTGGGGAAATGAAAGATGGACGGCAGGTGAATTGCTGAGCCCCAAGTCAGGGATTCGCTGCTTTTGTCAAGAGTTTCTGACTGTCTTTTCTGGAAGAATTCGGCAGCTGATTCCAGCGCTGCGGAATCTTTGGCCCCAAGCGTCGGCTGCGCCTGGCCATCAGAGCACCCAGTGGCGACGCCAGCTGGGGGCCACCACCAACCGTCGGACCAGCAGTCGTCGAACCAGCCAGCCGGAGGCGGCCAGCCAGACGACGACGCTGACCAAAGACGCCTCCAGCCCGAAGACGCCTCCGGAGAGCAGCTCCGGCCCGGCCGGCTGGGTGATGAGCAGACCGTCACCATTGGCGGTGGCGCCGGAGACGGCCGATCCCAGCACCGGGCCCTGCAGCACATTCCACGCGGCGTGCACGCCGATCACCAGCCACAGGCTGCGGGTCAGCGCGTACAGCAGGGCGAACATCACGCCAGCCTCCAGCGCGATCGCCACCGCACCCCACCAGCTGGCCTGCGGATTGCTCAGGTGCACCGCGCCGAAGACCAGCGCGGAGACCAGCACCGCACCCCAGGTGCCCAGACCGGCCTCGACCAGCCGGAAGAGCAGGCCGCGAAAGATGATCTCCTCGCTCACGCTGGCCACCACCCCCAGCTGCAACAGCGGCATCAGCATTGGCGCGTCGGGATTCGTGCCGCTGATGGTGCGCCAGCCGCCCGCCAGGCAGACCAGGAAGACCAGCAGGCAGCAGCCCGCCCCGAGCGCCAGCCCGATCAGCAGGCCACCGGCCCGATGCGGAGCCAGCTCGACGGGTGGCCGCCGGCCCTCCAGCAGCAGGACCACCACCAGGTAACCGACGATGCTGCCGACCAGCTGGGCGAGCAGGTAGACGTGGTCGGGTGCCCGCCCGTCGGTCTCGAAGGGGACGGTGCCCAGGGCGGCGACTGCCAGCACCAAAACGAAGAGCAGGGCGCGCAGCAGCGGATTGGCCGGATCATGCCACCAGCGCCCGCCGGTGTGCGGGGGCTGGTCGGGGGCGGATCGTCGGCCCAGGGCAACCTCGGTGTCCAGCCGATCCCCCAGGTCGGGGAGATGGGCAGTGGAGATGTGACGCTCGTCTCTGCCGAGCATGGCTCAGGAGGCGGGGGTCTCAGCGGCCGGGGCAGCCTGCTGGCGCTGGCCACTCACCAGCCGCCGCCACCGCCGCCACCGAAGCCACCGCCGCCGCCGGAGAAGCCGGAGCCGCCAGACGAGCGGGCAGAGGCCGCAGCAGCGGAGGCCTGTGAGGCCTGCATGGCGGAGCTGAACGAGTCACCCAGCGAGCCCATCGACGAGCTCAGGTAGCCGTAGCCGAAGCCATAGTTGTTGCCGAGGTACCAGGTGGGCTGCAGGTCGTAGCGGCCTTCCGCGGCCAGCTGCTCGAAGAGCTTGCTCCACCGGTCGGCGACGCCGAACATGATGGCCCAGGGGAGGTATTTTGAGAAGATGTCCTCGCCCTCCTCGAAGCGCAGCTGGTCCGCCTCGGCGGTGCGCAGGTAGAGCTCGAAGCCCCGGGCCTGGGAGAGCGCTGCGGAACCCGTCGCGGTGCGGGCCGGCATGATTGGGGCGCAGATCGCGGTCAGGATCCCGACGATCATCAGCGCGATCCCGGGCAGCGCCATGCTGAAGGCCATCAGGCCCAGCGCCGCACCCAGGGCGCCGAGCACAGCGATGCCGATGCCGATCCCCAGCCAGACGGCCCGGGTGGTCTCCGGCGAGCTGTTGAACCAGTGCCGGCCGCCCACCACCTGCTTGTACAGCGCGGCCTTGTTGTCCGGGAAGAGCTTGGCATAGCTCTGGTTGCGCAAGTCGTGCGTCGTCACCTGGCCGGACTTGCGGAAGAGCGAGGCGAGCAACTGGTGTTCGTGCGGCAGCAGCTCGTGCTTGGGGGAGTCCAGCAGGGTGAAGGTCCAATCCTTCTTGCCGGTCTGGGCAATCTGGATGTGGCCGCGGACTGCGAGGTCGATCAGGGTGGCGACGACGTCACGCCGGTCGGCGCGCTCGTCCACCAGGGTGCCGATCTCGCCCGGGCGGGCATCCGGGGGGGTGAACTGCACCGCGACCGGTGCCTTGCGGCTGCTCCGACTGGTGGCGGATTCGCCGCCGGCCGCCGGGGTGAGACCCGGGGTCAGGCCGGTGTAGACCTCGTCGCGGCCATGACGCCGCACGGCTCGCAGCAGCATCGCACCCGCACCCAGCAGGACGGCCGCGGCCCCGCCGGCATTCAACCCCGTGGGGGCGAAGGCCTTGGCCGGGTTGGCGCGGGTGGTCAGCGTCGGTTCCGCCCCGACGAAGGTGCCCGCGGGCAGCCCCGCGACCACCTGCAGGTAGGTTCCCTTGCCCAGGTTCCGGTGCTGGTAGACCACCGTGCGGCCGTCGGCACTGGCCTCCTGGCAGGGTTCATTGCTGTCCACCCAGCACTGGGTCCGGGTGGTGGATGCGGGCAGGTTCAGGGTGATCTTGGCATTGCGGATCGGCACCTCGAAACCGTCGCCGATCGCCATCCAGTTGACCTCGTCCAGCTTGCTCTGGGCCTGCTTGGGCTCGACGATGCCGCGCAGGGTGTAGCTCACCACATAGCGCTGGACGCCGGTATAGGTCCGGCCCTCCCGGCCGACGCGCAGGGTGAGCACGCCGCCGCTGGTGCTCTTCTTCAGGTCGGCGGCCGCACCGGTGGGGCTGGTCACCCGCACATTGCTGATCTTGATCTGCCGCCAGTGATCCGGGTCACCCTTGATGCCCTGCCGGGTGACGAAGGTCAGGTAGGGCCCGTGGCCGGGGTCATGGGCAAAGTCGAAGTCGATGGTGGTGGTGACCTTGGCGGTGCCGTTCTGCGCGATGTCGGCGACCGTGTCGTAGCGGGTGATCTGCCAAGCGTCGGAATCCTCCGCGTGGGCAGGGCTCGTCGTCAGCCCGAGGCCGCCGAGCACGCCCAGCAACAGGGCGACCAACAGGGAACGTAGCCAGCGCACAGAGGTCATGCCTCCACGCTACCCGGAGCCGGGGGCGCACCAGGGATCGGAAGGAGTTTGGGGGCGGAGTCGCTCCGTCTGTGCGGCCCGTGGACAGGCTCGGGGATCGTGGCCGAGCTTGTCCAGGCCCGCCAGGTCAGGGCTGGACGCCGAGGGCGGCCGCCATCTCGTCGCGGATGGCGGTGAGCATTTCGGCGGCCTGTTGCCGAGCCGCCTTCAGGTCGGCCGCGGATTCGTCGGCGGAGACCCGGGCCTCCAGGTAGCACTTCAGCTTGGGCTCGGTGCCCGAGGGGCGGGCGACGACGTGCACCCGTTCGCCGGTCAGCTCGATGGCGTCGGTGGGCGGCAGCTCGTCCGTGCCCTGGTTGAGGTCACGGACGCTCACCGGCTCGCCGAGCAGGGTGGCGGGCGGATTGCCGCGCAGCTTGGCCATGGCGTCGCGGATGATCTGCAGATCCTCCACCCGGACGCTGAGCTGGCCGGTGGCGTGCACGCCATGGGCCCGCGCGATCTCGTCCAGCCGGTCGGCGATGGTCCGGCCCTCGGCCTTCAGGGCCGCGGCCAGCCGCAGGATGGTCAGGCAGGCGGTGATGCCGTCCTTGTCCGGGACGTGCGCCGAGTCGCAGCAATAGCCGATGGCCTCCTCGTAACCAAAGGCCAGGTCCGGCACGCGGCCGATCCACTTGAAGCCCGTCAGGGTGGTGGCGTGTGGCTTGCCGGCGGCCTTCGCCATGGTGCCCAGCAGGGTGGAGGAGACCACCGAGTTGGCGTAGGTGCCCGGCACGTTGCGACGAATGGCGTCGTCGCCGAGCAGGGAGCCCAGTTCGTCGCCGGTCAGCATCCGCCAACCGACGACGGGGAAGGGGGCGGCGATGGCGCAGCGATCCGCGTCGGGATCGTTGGCGATCACCAGGTCCACGTCGGTCTGCTCCGCGAGCTCCAGGGCCAGGTCGATCGCGCCGGGCTCCTCCGGGTTGGGGAAGGCGACGGTGGGGAAGGTGGGGTCCGGGTCGTGCTGCTGCCCGACGGGGATCGCGGCGGGGAATCCGGCCGCGGCGACGGCCTGCTCCACGACGCGGGCGCCGACGCCGTGCATTGCGGTGTAGACCCAGTCGATCTGGCGGGGGGCCTCGGACGGGAAGAGGCCGGCGGCCACCTCGCAGTAGGCGTCAACGAGTTCCTGCCCGACCAGCGCGTACTCCGTGCCACGGGGCAGTTCGTGCAGCGGGCGGGCGGCGGCCAGGCTGATCTGGTCGGCGATCTGTTCGTCGGCGGGCGGGACGATCTGCGAGCCGTCGCCCAGGTAGACCTTGTAGCCGTTGTCCGCCGGCGGGTTGTGGCTGGCGGTCACCACGATCCCGGCGACGCAGCCCAGGTGCGTGATGCCGAAGGCGACGACGGGGGTGGGAACATGGTTGTCGGACAGGATGGGCTCGAAACCTGCCCCGGCGAAGATCTCGGCCGTGTCCCGGGCGAAGACGTCGGACTTGGTGCGGGCGTCGTAGCCGATCAGCACCTTGCCACCCGCGTGGCCCTGTTCCTGAAGCCAGGCGGCGAACCCGGCCGCGGCCTGGCTGACCACGACGCGGTTCATCCGGCCCGGTCCGGGGCCCAGGGCGGCGCGCAGCCCGGCGGTGCCGAAGGTCAACGGCCCGGCGAAGGCACTGGTGATCTCGTCGGTGGCGGTCTGGTCACCGGCATCGCTGGCAGCCAGCAATTCTGCGAGGGTGGCCTGCGTGTCGGCGTCGGGGTCCTCGGCGATCCAGGTGAGTACCCGGCGGCGCAGGTCGGCGGTGATCATGTGGCGCTCCTTGTCGTTCGGCAGGGTCAACGCTAGTGGGTCATGCACCGAAAGAAGTGAAGGGTGGCCGGCAGCGTTCAGGGGCGACTGGTCAACCGCGCCCGGTGCCAGGCCACGGCGTGCAGGGCAGTGAACAGCAACGGAGCCACGCTGTCCAGATTCCGGTGGGGCATCGGGCGTCCGGGGAAGCCATAGGCCGCGAGCGCGACGGTGGCCAGGCCAACCAGCGCCAGGAGCACCACCGCGTTCCCGTCGAGCAACTCCATCAGGTTGTGACGTCGGAAGGGCAGCGCCAGCTCGTCACGGGCCGCCCAGCCGACGATGGGGGCCAACACCAGGACCGGGAGGAAGAAGAGCCGGAACTCGTGGGCCAGGGTGGCCAGCAAAACCACGACGGTGTTCGGCACCACGGCCACCCACAGCGCCCACCAGACGCGTCGGGCAAGGTGCCGTCGCGACAGGACGAGCAGGTAGCAGAAGGGCACCAGCACCGCCGCCGCTGCGGTGAGCGAGTGCAGCGATTCCCACCCGTTGGCAAAATTGAGCCGCGCGTGCTGGTCCCGGGGAATACCCGGTGACCAGGCCACCTCACGCTGACGCACCCAAAGCTGCCAGAGGGCCAAGGTTGTCGCAGGGGAGAGCACCAGGGTCCCGGTGCGCAACACCGTGGCGAAGGTCGTCCGTTCGGGCAGCGTCAGCACCAACAACAGCAGGGCAGGCATCAGCAGCAACCCGCTGTCCCGGGCCAGCAGGCCCAGCGAATAGAAGATGAAGTACCCTGCCCACCCAACGGCCGGTCGTTGCTGCCGCCAGCAGACGGCGAACCAGGCCAGCGCCGTTGACAGGAACATGAACTGGACCGGATCGTCCCAGGCTGCCGACGGCAGGCTGAACAGGTGAATCATCGGCCAGGAGAGCATCGTCAATGCAAGACTGCCCCACCCTCCTGCCTCACTGTCCGTGACCGCCCTGCCCAGGACGAAGCAGGACCATCCCAGTACGCACAGGGCCGGCAACCAGATCAGCGAGTAGGCGAGCACAGGTGTCAGCCCCAGCTGCTCGATCATCAGCAGCGCCGGCCGAGTGGTCATGGGCCGTTCATAGAAGACTCGGTGGACAAGATGGGTGCGGGAATGGTGCATCCACTGCTCGGGGGTCCATTGGAAGGCCGACTGGGCACCCGAGCGTTGCTCATGGACCACGATGCCGGTGGTGATGATCACGCTGACCAGCAACGCACGCAGGGCCGTGGCGTCGCGAAAGCCGTGCCGGACACCTCGTGGCGCTGAATTCATGCTGTGGGTCTCAGGGCCAGCTGGTCACAGCCGCCCGAGCAGCCCGTTGAGCAGCTCGGTGAGTTTGGGGCCGGCGTCCTTGCCCGCGGTCAGCACCTCGGCGTGGTCCAGATGGGCGTCGGTCACGCCGGCGGCGGCATTGGTCACCAGGGAGATGCCCAGCACCTCCAGCCCGGCCTCGCGGGCGGCGATCGTCTCCAGCGCGGTGGACATGCCCACCAGGCTGCCGCCCAGCACGCCGGCCATCTTCACCTCGGCCGGGGTCTCGTACTGCGGCCCGCTGAACTGCACGTAGACGCCCTCGGGCAGGCCCGGATCCACCTCGCGAGCCAACGCGATCAGCCGACGGCTGTAGGCCTCGGACATGTCGATGAAGGTGGCGCCGCGCAGAGGGGTGGCGCCGGTCAGGTTGATGTGGTCCTTGATCAGCACCGGCGTGCCGGGAGTCCAGGCCGGATCCAGTCCACCGCAGCCATTGGTCAGCACCAGCGTCGATGCCCCCAGCGCGGCGGCGGTCCGCACGCCGTGCACGACGGGTTCCACACCGCGTCCCTCGTAGTAGTGGGTGCGACCGGTGAGCACCATCGCCACCTTGCCAGCGGCGGTCCGGGCCAGGCGCAGCGCGCCGCCATGCCCCTGCACCACGGGTTTGCTGAAGCCGGGAATCCCGTCCAACGGCACGGTGACGATCTCGTCGCCCAGCTGGTCGACGCCCTGGTTCCAGCCGGAACCGAGCACCAGCGCCAGGTCGATGTGGTCCAGACCGGCGGGGGACAACAGTTCCCGGCGGACGTGTTCGGCGGCGTCGTCGGCCATGACCGTGGGGTCCTGGAAATCGCTCTGCATCACGCGCTCAACAATAGGGGCAGTGACGCGAAAGCATGGAACAATGACCCCGTGACCAGAGTTGTGATCATTGGTGGAGGCCCCGGAGGATACGAAGCCGCTCTTGTGGCGGCGCAGCTTGGCGCGGAGGTGACTCTCGTGGAGCGTACTGGGCTCGGCGGCGCTGCCGTGCTCACTGACTGCGTTCCGTCGAAGACACTCATTGCCACCTCGGAGGTGATGAGCATGATCGAGCGTGCCGGTCAGTTGGGCCTGAAGGTGACCAGTTCCGGCGACGACGATTCCGTCGTCTCCTCGGTGGAGGTGGACCTGAAGGCCGTCAACGGACGAGTGCTGGAGCTGGCCAGGGCCCAGTCCGAATCCATCGGCAAGAGCATGGAGAAGTTCGGCGTCACCGTGATCCTGGGTGAGGCCAAGCTGAAGAGCGCCAGCGAGATCGTCGTCACCACGGATGCCGGGGAACAGGAGCTCGGCGCGGACATCGTGCTGCTGGCCACCGGCACCACCCCGCGGGAACTGCCCGAGGCCAAGTGCGACGGCGAGCGGATCCTGAACTGGAAGCAGGTCTACAACCTGTGCGAGCTGCCCACCAGGTTGATCGTGGTGGGTTCGGGCGTCACCGGCGCCGAGTTCGCCAATGCCTACGACGCGCTGGGCGTCGACGTGGTGCTGGTCAGCTCCCGCACCCAGGTGCTGCCGGGCGAGGACCAGGACGCCGCACGGGTGCTGCAGGACGTCTTCGAGCGTCGCGGCATGGAGATCATGAGCGAATGCCGCGCCGTGAGCGCCCGTCGTGAGGGCGACGAGGTGGTCGTCGGGCTGGAGGACGGCCGCGAGGTGCGCGGCTCGCACTGCCTGATGGCCGTCGGCTCCATCCCCAACACCCAGGGCATCGGTCTTGAAGAGGCCGGGGTCACGCTGAAGCCCAGCGGGCACATCGAGGTGGACAAGGTCTCGCGGACCTCGTCGCGCACCATCTACGCCGCCGGTGACTGCACGGGCGTCTTCGCGCTGGCGTCGGTGGCAGCCATGCAGGGCCGGATCGCCATGTGGCATGCGCTGGGCGACGCGGTGGCGCCGCTCAACCTCAAGTCGGTGTCGTCCAATGTCTTCACCGCGCCGGAGATCGCCACCGTCGGCATGACCCAGAAGGAGGCTGACGAGGGCACGATGGACATCGGGCAGATCATGCTGCCACTGGCCGGCAACCCGCGCGCCAAGATGCAGAGCGTCAGCGACGGCTTCGTGAAGCTCTTCTGCCTGCCCGTCACCGGGATCATCGTCGGCGGCGTCGTGGTGGCCCCGCACGCCTCCGAACTGATCCACTCCATCTCCCTGGCGGTGGCGGAGAAGATCACGGTTGACCAGTTCAGCCACGACTTCACGGTCTACCCGTCGATGTCCGGTTCCATCGCGGAGGCGGCGCGACGCCTGCACCTGCATGCCCACCCGGAGAAGCCGTCCAAGACGCAGGTCTGAGCAGGGCCCGTCCGGGTCAGCCCAGGCCCAGGAAGGTCGCCACCCGGGCGATGTAGCCGGGACGGTCCGCAAAATAGGCACCGCAGTGGTCCACGTCGGAAACGATGTGGACCACTGCTGCATTCCCGGCGGCCGCCGCCAGCCGGTGGGCATGCCCGACGGGAATCACCGAATCCTCGGTGCCGTGGATCAGCATCAGCGGCCGGGGAGCGATCAGCCCCACCACGTCGATCGGCTGCACATCGGCGAAACGGTAGCCGTAGCGCAGCCGGGTGGCGCGATCCACCAGTTGGACCAGCGGCACGGGCGGCAGATGCATCCCCGTGGCGGCGGCCGCGATCACGCCGTGCATGTCGGCAAAGGGGGAGTCGGCCACCACCCGGGCGACCCGCGGATCCCGGGCCGCCACCAACAGGGCCACGGCCGCACCCATGGAGAAGCCGACCACGTCGATCTCCGCGTCGGGGCAGCGGGCCGATACCCAGTCCAGTGCCGCCAGCAGATCCTGTTGCTCGTAGTGGGCCAGGGATTGCGGCCCGTCGGCGGAATCCCCGTTGCCGCGGAAGTCGAAGGCCAGCACCGATGCGCCGGCCCGACTCAGCCCGGGGCCGATCCCGAGCATGTCTGCCTTGCTTCCCCGGTGTCCGTGGCAGACCACCACGACGTGCTCGGCGCCGGGCCGCTCGAACCACCAACCGGCCAACCGGGTGCCATCGTCGGCGGTGAAGCTGACATCCTCGGCGGCGAGGCCCACCTCGAAGGGACTCATGGCATAGGCCAGGGAGGGCCGCTGCGGCCCGCTGATCTGGTGCGCCGCGGCCAGGACGCCGACGGCAAGACCGCCCCCGGCCAGGCCGAGAGCGGTCAGCGCGCCACGCAGGGTTGGCATCAGTCGCCGAAGTCTCCGAAGAAGTCGCCGACGCCCCCGAAGAAGTCGCCGACGCCGTCGCCGATGCCCTCGAAGCCCTCGCCCACGCCCTCACCCACATCCCCGAACCCGTCACCGAACCCGCCGACCCCGTCACCGAAGCCGCCGACCCCGTCACCGAAGCCGCCGACCCCGTCGAACATGGCGCCCATGCCGTGGAAGACCAACGAGCCGATGGCAATGTCGCGGATCAGGTTGGAGCCGGACCAGCCGGAGTAGTAGCCCTGTGCCCACGGGCCATAGGCGGGGCCGCCCTGCCAGTAGGGCACCCGTTGGGCACCCACCTGGACGGTGCGGATGTACGGGTCGGCGCCGGCCAGCACCCGTTCGGCGTCGGCGGCGCAGGCCGGGATGTCGCGTTCGGCGCCGCCCGGGGGAGTCCACTTCACGTTTTGGGTGCTGGGGCCGTGTGCCGGGTTGAAGAAGCACGGCGGGCGCTTCTGCGGCAAGGGCTGGCCGGCCACCCGCGCATTCACGCAGGCAATGGCGTAGCGACCGTCCTCCAGGATCTCCGTGACGTGCTTGATCTCCTCGGGCCGGGTCACCGCGGCCAGCGAGGCCTTGGCGTTCTCGTAGGCGTCCAGCGCCCGCTCGTAGTCCTGCCGCATCGCACCGTCCAGCGGATTCCCGGCGACCTGGGAATCGAGTCGCTGCAATTCCTCGCCGAACTTGGTGACATCCTCGTCGGCGGCCCGACGGCTGGTGGTCAGGGCAGCCTCCAGCTCGGCGGCCTGACGGGCCTCCACGGCTCGCCGCTGCCGGCTGGACTGGAACAGGCCCCACACCACGGCAATCACCGCGAAGACCAGGAAGAGTTCAAACATGCTTCCCAGTCTGCGGCATGCGTGAGGCGGGCCCAAGTTGTGGGCCCGCCTCACGGGAACTTCATGGAGACTTCACAGGCAACCAGGGGTCACCTGCTGAGAATCACTCAGGATCGACGATCTCGCAGAGCACATGCCCGGCGTTGACGGTGGCCCCGGCCTCGGCGGCCAGCGACTTGACCACACCGGCGCGGTGAGCGGTGACCGGGTTCTCCATCTTCATGGCCTCCAGCACCACCACCAGGTCACCCTCCTCCACGGCGGCGCCCTCCTCAACTGCGATCTTCACCACGGTGCCCTGCATGGGCGCAGTGAGCGAGTTGCCGGACGGTGCCGACGCCTTGGCGTCGCCCCGGTCACGCTTGGTGGGCCGCTTGGCCTTGCTGCCGGACGGCTTGGCCGAGGTGGCCAGGTTGCCGGGGAGCTTGACCTCGAGCCGCTTGCCGTTGACCTCCACCACGACGGTGGTGGGCTCGGGAACGTCGTCCGCCTCGCCCAGCTCGCCGGTGTAGGGGGCAACCTTCAGGTCGGCCTCGGTCTCGATCCAGTTGGTGTAGACGCCGAACTTCTCACCGTCGCCGATGAAGGCCGGGTCATCGAGCACCGCCTTGTGGAAGGGCACCACGGTGGGCATGCCTTCCAGCTTCAGCTCCTTGAGGGCGCGGCGCGAACGGGCCAGGGCATTCTCCCGGCTGGTGCCGGTGACGATCACCTTGGCAACCAGCGAGTCGAAGGAACCGGGCACGGTCATGCCGGCGTGGTAGCCCTCGTCGACGCGCACGCCGGGGCCGGTCGGCGGCTCCCACTTGACCAGGGTGCCGGGGGCGGGCATGAAGTTGCGGCCCGCATCCTCGGCATTGATCCGGAACTCGATCGAGTGGCCGCGGATCTCGGGATCGTCGAAGCCGAGCTCCTCGCCGCTGGCGATCCGGAACATCTGCTGCACCAGGTCAAGACCGGTGACCTCTTCGGAGACCGGGTGCTCCACCTGCAGACGGGTGTTCACCTCGAGGAAGCTGATCAGCCCGTCCTGGGCCACCAGGAACTCACAGGTGCCGGCGCCGACGTAGCCGGCCTCCTTCAGGATGGCCTTCGACGACGCGTACAGCCGCTCCAACTGGTCGTCGGTGAGGAAGGGCGCGGGCGCCTCCTCGACGAGCTTCTGGTGGCGGCGCTGCAGCGAGCAGTCACGGGTGGAGACCACGACGACATTGCCGTGCTGGTCCGCGAGACACTGGGTCTCGACGTGGCGGGGCTTGTCCAGGTAACGCTCGACGAAGCACTCGCCGCGGCCGAAGGCGGTGACCGCCTCACGAGTGGCGGACTCGAAGAGCTCGGGCACCTCTTCCATGGTGCGGGCCACCTTCAGGCCGCGACCGCCACCACCGAAGGCCGCCTTGATGGCGATTGGCAGGCCGTGTTCCTTGGCGAAGGTGACGACCTCGTCGGCATCCGCCACCGGATCCGGGGTGCCCGGCACCAGCGGTGCGCCCACCTTGAGGGCGATGTGACGGGCCTTCACCTTGTCGCCCAGGTTCTCGATGGCCTCGGGCGAGGGGCCGATCCAGATCAGACCGGCGTCGATCACGGCCTGGGCGAAGGAGGCGTTCTCGGCCAGGAAGCCATAACCGGGGTGGATCGCGTTGGCGCCGCTGCGCTTGGCGATGTCCAGGATCTTGTCAACATTCAGGTAGGTCTCGGCGGGGGTGGCCCCGTTGAGCGCAAAGGCCTCGTCGGCGAGCTTGACGAAGAGGGCTTCGGAGTCGCTGTCGGCATAGATTGCGACGCTTCCGATCCCCGCATCGGCGGCGGCACGAATCACCCGGACGGCGATCTCGCCGCGGTTCGCCACGAGCACCTTGGTGATCTGGTTTCCCACTGTTCCTCCTTGAACTGGCCTTCTGCATGGGCCTTGCTGCTCGGAGTCTATGGCCTTGTGGCCCCCGGTGGAGGCGCTTGGACAGGGTCACTCACAGTGTGGAACGAAAACCTTGGGATCTGGCGGCACTATTCTGGGCGCCATGCCAACTCCCGAGTTCATCCTGGACCTGCGCAAGTCCATCGGCCACGCCATGCTGTGGCTGCCCGGAACCACCGCCGTCGTGCTTCGGCCCGGACCCCGCGGTGAGCAAGTGCTGTGTGTGCAACGTTCCGACAACGGCTCCTGGACGCCGATCTGCGGGATCGTCGAGCCGGGGGAGGATCCGCACGTCGCCGCCATCCGGGAGGCCGAGGAGGAGGCCGGCGTGCAGATCGAGATCGAGCGGCTGGTCTGGATGAGCCCCACCGGCCTGATGCAGTACGACAATGGCGACCAGAACGACTACCTGGACCACACCTTCCGCGCCCGCTGGGTCGGCGGTGAGGCCGCGGTGGGCGACGACGAATCCGTCGGCGTCGGCTGGTTCGACCTGGATGACCTGCCACAGCCCATGACCGAGATCCAGCGGCGGCGCATCCTCATCGCCGCAGCCAACCCGCCCGAGGTGTTGCTCGGCGTCGAGGCCGCCACGGCCTTCCTGGCCGAGAACTGACCGCCGATGGGCCTGCGCTCGCGCCTGTGGCAGGACGGTCGGCTCCTTGCCGAGGACTTCGACCTGGACCGGCTGGACGAGCATCTGGCCACCGACGGTGCGCTGGTCTGGCTGGATCTGTGCATGGCCGGGGGCACCAACGCCGGCGACCTGCAGCGGCTTGCCGACGAATTGCAGCTGGATGCCCATGCCGTCGAGGACGCGGTGGCGCCGGGGGAACGGCCCAAGGCGTCGCGGCACGCCAACCACACCTTCGTCTCCGTCTACGCAACCGACCTGCAGGCGCGGGAGCGTGGCCATGACTCCCGGCTGGTCACCTCCCGGATCTCCGCCTTCGTTCTGCCCCGCGGCCTGGTGACGGTTCGCCGCGACGACCGCTTCGACCTGGACCAGGTGGTGGACCAGTGGGATCAGGATCCGGACCTGCTGGTCGCCGGTGTGGGCGCGCTGTTGCACGGGCTGCTTGACGCCGTCGTCGACGGTCACTTCGAGACGATCCAACGGCTCGATGACGCGATCGAGGAACTGGAGGACGTGCTCTTTGCCGAGACGCCGCAGATCCAGCAGGTGCAGCGATCCAGCTACCAGCTGCGCAAGGAGCTGGTGCAGCTGCGGCGGGTGGTGCTGCCGATGCGGGAGGTGGTGGCCAGCCTGATGAGACCGGGGGAGAAGGTGTTGCCCCACCACAACGGCCTGGACGGCTATTTCGAGGACCTCTACGACCATTGCCTGCGTGCCGCGGAGTGGACCGAGAGCCTGCGGGACATGATCGGATCGGTCTTCGAGACCAACCTATCGCTGCAGGACGCCAGGCTGAACACCATCATGAAGAAGCTGGCCGGGTGGGCCGCGGTGATCGCCGTGCCCACCGCCGTCACAGGCTGGTTCGGCCAGAACGTGCCCTACCCGGGTTTCGCCACCGCCTTCGGCCTGTGGCAGTCGGTGGTGTTGATGGTGCTGGGCACCGTCGGGCTGTACGTGATGCTCAAGAAGCGTGACTGGATCTGAGCGACGGTGAACCGAACCATCCATCCCATGGCGTGGTGGGCCTGGGCTTTGGGCTGCGCGGCAGCCGTCAGCCCGGTGCACAATCCGCTGCTGGTGGTGCTGCTGGTGGCCGCCGTCTGGGCCGTGGTGCTGGCCCGTCGCACCCGGGCGCCGTGGGCCCGCGCGGCCGGAGCGTACGTCACGATTGCGCTGGTGGTGCTGGGAATCCGGATGGTCTTCCAGCTGTTGATGGGCGTCAACCGCTCCGGCCAGGTGCTGTGCACCCTGCCCGAGCTGCGGCTGCCGGCCTGGGCAGCGGGCATCCGGCTGGGCGGCCCGGTGAGCCTGGACGGCATGGTCTACACCCTCTACGATTCCCTGCGACTGGTGGCAATGCTCCTGTGCGTCGGCGCCGCGAATGCCCTGGCCAATCCCAAACGCGCGTTGCGCGCCGTGCCGCCCGCGCTCTACCAACTCAGCGTCGCGCTGGTGGTGGCGCTCAGCGTGGCGCCGCAGCTGATCGAGAGCGTGCAGCGGGTCCGCCGGGCCCGACGGCTGCGTGGCGGCGCCAGCCGCGGCTGGCATGCGGTGCAGGCGGTGGTGGTGCCGGTGCTGGAGGATGCGATCGAACGCTCCCTGCTGCTGGCGGCCGGGATGGAGGCCCGTGGCTACGGACGCACCCACGCCCAGCAGCCGGTCGGCCGACTGGTCACCTGGTCACTGCTGGCCGCCACCGTGCTGATCACCCTGGCCACCTTCCTGCTGCTCGGCGTGCCCGGCTCAGGGTGGTGGGCCTGGGCCTTTCTTGCTGTCGGGCTGGCGATGGCCGTCTTCGGGTTGCGCCGCTCCGGCCGTCGGCTGGCCGTCACCCGCTACCGGCCCGACCCGTGGCGCTGGCCGGAATGGTCGCTGTGCGTCTCCGGCGTGGCGGCCGGGCTGTTGGTCCTGTGGCTGCTGCGCACCATCCCCGACGTGATGACGCCGTCCGCCTCGCCACCGGTCTGGCCCCAGCTCGACGTGCGCATGCTGCTGCCCGTCGTCGCCGTCGCCCTGCCACTGCTGACCACCACCGCACCCCCGAAGGACGAACTGTGATCACCTTCGACGACGTGACCATCCGCCACCCCGGGGCCCAGGCTCCCACCCTGAGCCACCTGGACTTCACCATTCCCGACGGCGACCTGTGCCTGGTGGTGGGCCGCACCGGCACCGGCAAGTCCACCATGCTGGGTGCCATCAACGGCCTGGTGCCGCACTTCACCGGCGGCCACCTCACTGGCGAGGTGCGGGTGGGGGAGCGTTCCACCCGCACCCACCGGCCGCGGGAGATGGCCGATCTGGTGGGCTACGTCGGGCAGAACCCGCTGGCAGGTTTCGTCACCGACCGGGTGGAGGACGAGGTCGCCTACGGGATGGAACAGCTGGGGCTCAGCCCGCAGGCGATGCGCAAACGGGTGGAGGAGACGCTGGACATCATGGGCATCGCCCAACTGCGCCGCCGCCCGTTGATCGAGCTCTCCGGCGGCCAGCAGCAACGGGTGGCGATCGCCGCGGTGCTGGCCGCGCAGCCCCGCGTGGTGGTGCTGGACGAACCCACCAGTGCGCTTGACCCCACCGCCGCGCAGGATGTGCTGGCCTCGATCACCACCCTGGTGCATGAGGTGGGGTTGACGGTGGTGCTGGCCGAACACCGGCTGGAGCGGGTGATGCACGCCGCCGACAGCGTGCTCTGGCTGCCCGGGGACGGCTCGGCCCAGCTCGGCCCTGCCTCCGCGGTGCTGGCCCGGGCCGACGTCGTGCCGCCGCTCAGCGCCCTGGCCAGGGTGCTGGACTGGCCTGAGGTGCCGCTGAGCGTGCGCGACGCCCGTCGTCGGGTCCGCGCGGAACAGATCACCCTGCGCGAACTGCCCCCGGAGCCCAGCCAGCCCGACGGGGAGCCGGTGGCCCGGATCGAGAAGCTCCGGGTGGCCTATGACGAGCTGGTGGCGGTGAACAACCTCAGCCTGACCTTCCGGCGAGGCAGCGTGACCGCCCTGATGGGCCGCAATGGCGCCGGAAAGTCGTCGCTGATGTGGGCCCTGCAAGGGGCGACGCTCAGCACCGGCCTGCTGCAGATCGACGGCCAGGATCCGCGCAGCCTGGGTGCGGCGCGCGCCCGGGAGGTGGTCTCGCTGGTGCCGCAGAATGCCACCGACCTGCTCTACCTGCCCACTGTCGGGCAGGAATGTGCCCAGGCCGACCGGGAGACTGGATCCCCGGCGGGCACCACCGTCGGCATCCTGGCCGAGCTGGGCGCCAGCCTGGACCCGGAACGGCACCCGCGCGACCTCTCCGAAGGGCAGCGGCTGGCGCTGGTGCTGGCCATCCAGCTCTCGGCCCGACCCGCGCTGATCTTGCTCGACGAGCCCACCCGCGGCCTGGACTACGCCATGAAGCAGCACCTGCAACGGATCGTCGACGCCCTGGCCGCCGAGGGCTCCTGCATTCTGATCAGCACCCACGACGTGGAATTCGCGGCCGCGGTCAGCCAGCGCACCATCGTGATGGCCGACGGCGACGTGGTGGCCGACGGCCCCACCCGGGAGGTGTGCACCAGCTCGCCGACCTTCGCGCCGCAGGTCAGCAAGATCTTCCACCCCACCGAGCTGCTCACCCCCGACGAGGTGGCCCGGGCGGTGCGTCATGACTGAGCCATGCACTCGCCCGCGTTCCCCTGGAGCTGGAACCCAGCCACGTTCCCCGAGCCCGTCGAGGGGCCGCCCCGCCGTGGTGCGCGTCTCCTGGCGTTCGGCGCTGCTGCTCAGCGTCGCCGCGGTGATGTGCCTGCTGGCCTTCTGCTGGCCGCTGCTGTGGCGCCCCGGCGCGGGCGTGTCCGGCGACGGCCACACCCCGCTGGTCTTCGCGTTGCTGCTGCCGGTGGTGATCGCCCTGGTGATGACCGAGCTCTCCAATGACGACCTGGACGTGAAGGCGATCGCGATGCTCGGGGTGCTCTCGGCCGTGGGCGCCGCCGTCCGGCCGCTGGGTGCGGGCACGGCTGGGATTGAGCTGGTCTTCCTGCTGATCATCCTGGCCGGGCGGGTCTTCGGGCCGGGCTTCGGCTTCATCCTGGGCAACAGCACGCTGCTGGCGTCGGCGCTGATCACCGCGGGGATGGGGCCCTGGCTACCCTTCCAGATGATCGCCGCCGGCTTCGTCGGGCTCGGCGCCGGGCTGCTGCCGCACCTGCGCGGCCGGTGGGAGATCGCGCTGCTGGCCGGTTACGGCTTTGTCAGCGGCTTCGGCTACGGCTGGCTGATGGATCTGGCCTTCTGGCCCTTCAACTTGGGCAATGCCGCCGAGCTCTCCTTCGACCCGACGGCCTCGCTGGCCACCAACCTGCACCACTTCGTGCTGTTCAACCTGGCCACCTCGATGGGCTGGAATGCGGCGCGGTCGGTGACCAATGCGGTGCTGGTGGTACTGCTCGGGCCGGCTTTGCTGCGGATCCTGCGTCGAGCCGCTCGACGGGCCGCCTTCGCGGATGCCTGAGACCATCGCTCCCACCCCAGCCACGGTTCCCAGCACCCATCACGTTCGGCCAGGGTGCCCCGGAGCGAGCTGACTTGGGTACCTAGCCCAGAGCTCGCTCAACTTGGCAGTCTGGTGGACACAGAAAATTCTTGGCACGTTCAAACCGTCATTTTCTTGCCATCTTGGGCGGACCCGGTCAGGCGGGCTGCAGTTCTGGCGGGAAATGGCGGCGTTGGCACGATAAGGAATCCTTGAGAAACAGCCGGCCCGCCAGAATTGCAGGCCCGAGGACGGCCGCCCCGGCCACCCGCTCGCCCAGGCGCTAGATGTTCGTGAACGGTGCCTCATCGGGCCTTGAAGACAGGGCGGATGCTGAGCTCCTCCACCATCGCCTCGGGGCTGGCGTACACCGCCAACGCCACCGCCTCGGCAACGGATTCGGGGCGCAGGTGTTCCTCCGCGACGTAGGGGCGACCCTTCTGGGCCTGCAGGTCCACCTGCATGTCGGTGTCGACCCGGCCGGGATGGATCGAGCTGACCCGCACGGTGCCGCGTTCCTCCTCGCGCAGCGCGTCGGTCAGGGCGCGCAGCGCAAATTTGGAGCCGGAATAGAGGCCGCCGCCGGGGCCGGAGTGGAAGCCGGAGCCGGAATTGATGGTGACCACCATCCCGCGGGCGTCGCGCAACCGGGGGAGCAGCAGCCGGGTCAGGTCCGCCACCGCGATCACGTTCACCTCGAAGACCTGCCGCCACTGCTCGCGGGTGGCCTGGCCGACGTCGCCGCTGACCCCGATCCCGGCGGAGTGGATCAGCACGTCGAGCCGCTGCACCTGGGCAGCCGCCGCGGACGTGGCCTGCTCGTCGGTGAGCTCGCAGACGAAGGGTGAAGCGCTCGGCAGGTCGTCGACGACGGACTGCACCGCATCGGCGTCGCGACCGCCCACCAGGATGTGGTGGCTGTCGGCCAGCCGTCGGGCGATGGCCAGGCCGATCCCGCGGCTGGCGCCGGTGACAAGGGCAACGGGGCGTTCGTTGGTGCTCATGCCGCCAGCCTACGGGGCCGTTGCGGAGGCCTCGACGGGCTCGGCCATCGTGGTTGCGTGGTGCGCCTGGCCAACCGTGGGCCCTGAGCTGGTCGAGCGGCCACCGTGCTCCTGTGCCGGGCACTGTGCTCTGCTCGGGCTGGGGACGGGCCAGTAGGCTGATCAGGTGAAGCGACGAGTGCTGGCTGCGGCCACGGCCATGGTGCTGCTGGCCGGGTGTTCCGCCGCGCCCCAGGCCGCCGTGACCTCGCCCACGCCAGGCGAGTCGGTCAGCGTCCCCGCCGACGCCGTGACGCTGCGTGATCTGCTGCTCAACCACGGGCCGTCGGACTTCCTGCTGCCTGGGCAGAGCACCGTGACCAGCCGGATCGACCAGCCGAATGTGGTCACGCTCACCTTCGAGACCTCGCAGCGCAAGCTACTGGCGGGCTGGCTCGCCACCCGGCTGCCCGACGGTTGGCAGATCGACGCCAATGCCAACGACTCGCTGCTCTTCCACCGCAACGATTGGCAAGGAGCCTTCACCTGTTCCGAGGCGCTCTGTGCCCTCACACTGCGGCAGCAGCGCAGCTGATCGGGCGGGGCCAGTTGGCCACATCGTGGCCCAATTGGCACCACGAGGCCGCGTCAGGATAGATTCAGCGCCATGCCGAGCAAGTGCGAGATCATGACGGGCCACATCATGCCCGTGATCGCGTGCGCCCGCATGATGCGTCGAATGTTGGGCTGACAACGCCTTTTGAACCCTGCCCGGTAGTGGGCGGGCCCGGTTGAGCTGGCTCCCGGTGGCGTTGTCAGGACGGTGTACCACTTGCCCGAATGATCGAGCCCACCCGGGTGGGCCCTGACGAAAGACCAACCAATGAACAAGTTCCTCCGCTCGCTGCTCGCGGGCCTGCTCGTCGTCCTGACCCTCGGCCTGAGCGCCTGCGGCGCCGGCGGCAATGACTCCTCCAAGCCGCTGGTCGTGCTGGCCGACGCCACGCCGCACACCGACATCCTGAAGAAGGTGCAGGAGCTCGGCCTGCTGGGTGACACCAAGATCGAGATCAAGGGCATCGCCGGCGACATCGACGTCAACCAGCTCACCCAGAGCGGTGACGTGGACGCCAACTTCTTCCAGCACAAGCCCTACCTGGACACCTGGCTGAAGCAGAAGGGCGTCACCGACCTGACCAGCGTCGCCACCGTGCACGTCGAGCCGTTGGGCCTGTACTCCAAGAAGGTGAAGAGCCTCACCGAGGTGCCCAACGGCGCCACCATCGCCATCCCGCAGGACCCGTCCAACCTGGTGCGCGCCCTCTTCCTGCTGCAGCAGGCCAAGCTGATCACCCTGAACGTGAACCCCACGGACGCGAACCTGGACTTCTCCCAGATCACCGAGAAGAACATCAGCGCCAATCCCAAGGGCCTGAAGTTCATCCAGATCGACCGCCCGCAGCTCGCCGCCACCCTGGATGACGCCAAGGTTGACCTCAGCGTGATCAACGGCAACTACGCCCTGGAGGCGGGCCTCAAGCCCAAGACCGACGCGCTGGTGCTGGAGACCGCCACCAACAACCCGTACGCCAACCTGCTGGTGGTCAAGGCCGACAAGAAGGATGACCCGCGGGTCAAGAAGCTGGCCGAAGCCCTGCAGAGCAAGGAGATCCAGGACTGGATCACCAGCAACTACGAGGGCTCCGTGCTGCCCGCCAAGCAGTCGTGATCAGCTTCTCCCACGTCACCAAGGTCTACGACGGGCGCGGCAAGCAGGCCGAGCCCGTCGTGGCCCTGGACGACGTCAGCCTGGACGTAGCCCAGGGGCAGATCTTCGGCATCCTCGGCCGTTCCGGCGCCGGCAAGACCACCCTGTTGCGCTGCCTGAACCATCTGGAACCGGTCACCAGCGGCACCATCACGGTGGCCGGCACCGACTGGACCGCCCTCAACGGCAGGCAGCTGCGCGCCGTGCGACGCGAGATGGGCACCATCTTCCAGCACTTCAACCTGCTGGCCAGCCGCACCGTGGCCGACAATGTCGCCTTCGGCCTGGAACTGGCGGGGGAGCCCAAGCAGACGATCGCCCCGCGGGTGGCCGAGCTGCTGGAGTTGGTGGGGCTGCCGGACAAGGCGGGCGCCTACCCGTCGCAGCTGTCCGGCGGCCAGAAGCAGCGCGTGGGGATCGCCCGGGCGCTGGCCACCCGCCCCAAGGTGCTGCTGATGGACGAGGCGACCAGCGCGCTGGACCCCACCACCACCGAGCAGATCCTGGACCTGGTCAAGGACCTGCGGGACCGGATGGGTCTGACCGTCCTGCTGATCACCCACGAGTCGGACGTGGTCCGGCGGATTTGTGACGGCGCCGCGCTGATGGAGGGCGGCCGGGTGGTGGAGCAGGGCAATCTGCTGGAGCTGGTGGCCGATCCGGACAGCCGGATCGCCGACCAGCTGATCCCGCTGGGCCGCGACGACGAGTCCTTCGGGGTGCACAGCCAGCTGCTCAGCTTCGTCAACAGTGGCGTGAACGAGCCGCTGATCAGCAGTTTCACCCGGCAGACCGGCATCGACGTCTCGATCCTGGGCGGCTCGGTGGAGCGGATTGCGGGGCACAAGGTGGGCCGCTTGCGGGTTGCCTTCGACCACCCGCACGGCCCGGTGGATGACCAGGTCATCCGGGAATTCTTCAACCAGCGTGGAGTGACGGTGAGCCGATGAACAAGACGTCGATCCTGGAGTCCCTGCCCGAACTGTGGCAGGCCCTGCTGGAAACAGCCCAGATGACCGCGCTGAGCTTCGTGATCACCCTGGTCTTCGGCACCCTGGTCGGGGTGCTGCTGCGGTTGACCGACCACGACGGACTGCTGCCCAACCAGCTGTTCAACAAGGTCTTCGGCGCGATCGTGAATGTCTTTCGATCGCTGCCCTTCCTGATCCTGCTGATCGCCGTGATCCCCTTCACCCGGCTGGTGGTGGGCACCGCCTACGGCCCGATGGCCGCCGTGGTGCCGCTGTCCATCGGCGCCATTCCCTTCTTCGGACGGGTGGTGGAATCCGCCCTGCGCGAGGTCTCCCCGGGGAAGATCGAGGCCGCCCGGGTGATGGGTGCCAGCACCTGGCAGATCGTCCGCAAGGTGCTGCTGCCGGAGGCCATGAGCCCCTTCGTCGCCGGAGCCACCCTGACCCTGGTGATGCTGATCGGCTACTCCGCCATGGCCGGCACGATCGGCGGCGGTGGCGTGGGTGACTTCGCCATCCGCTACGGCTACCAGCGTTTCAACACGCCGGTGCTGCTGGTCTCGGTGGTGGTTCTGGTGATCGTCGTGCAGATCATCCAGTCCATTGGCGACGCCATCGTGCGTGGCATGGCCCACAAGCGCGACTGATCAGCCCCAGAGCTGGTACCAGCCGACGCCCAGATCCAGCAGCATCTGGCGGACCAGCGGCAGTGAGATGCCCACCACGTTGTGGTAGTCGCCGGTGATGCCGGTGACGAAGGCGCCGCCCATCCCGTCGATGGCGAAGGCGCCGGCCACCCGGGTCGGTTCCCCGGTGGCCACATAGGCGTCGATCTCCGCATCGTCCAGGTCGGCAAAGGTCACCGAGGTGCTGCCCACCCGGTTCACCTCGCGTCGGCCCCGCTCGTCCGCGACGACGACATGGTGCCCGGTGCGCAGGGTGGCGGTGCGGCCCCGGATCGCCCGCCAGCGCTCCACCGCAGCCTGCGGCTTCTCCGGCTTTCCCCAGGCCCTGCCGTCCAGCTCCAGCATGGAGTCGCAGGCCACCAGGGCAAAGCCACTCTGGCCCTCGAGCCTGTCCAGCACCGCCGCGGCCTTGAGCCGCGCCAGCTCCGCGGTCAGCTGCGACGGGGTGGCGGCCCGCACCGCGGACTCGTCGACATCGGGCCGGATCACCTCTGCGCGGATTCCCGCTCGGGCAAGGGTGGACAGGCGGGCGGGGGAGGAGGAAGCCAGAATGAAGCGCACGCCCCCAGCCTAGGGCTGGAGGCGTGCGGGATGCTGCGTGACCCGGCCAACGGATGGCCGGGCGTCGGGTTACTTCTTGCCGCCGAGCAGACCGCCGAGGATCTGGCTGACGATGTCGCCACCGGTGGCCTGCGCCTGCTGGGTGGTGGCCTGCGCATTGGTGGTGTCAAAGGGGTTGTTGGCCGGAGCGGCATTGCCGCCCAGCACGCTGCCGAGCACCTGCGAGAGCACGCCACCGAGCATGCCGGAGTTGGCGCTGCCCGCACCGGCCTGCTGGCCGGCGCCACCGAGCACCTGGCCCAGGATGTTGCCCGCGGCGCTGTTGCCGCCACCCAGCTGCTTGGCGAGGTAGCTCAGCACGATTGGCGCCAGGATCGGCAGCAGCTTGTTGACCAGGGCGCTGCTGACGCCGGCCTGCGAGCTGAGGGCCTGGGCGACGCCGTCGGTCTGGTTGCCGAAGACGTGGCCGATGATCTTCTCACCATCGGAGGTGTCGACGGCCTGCAGGTCGACCGGCTGGTCGGTGGACAACAGGTCCTTGTCCTTGTGCTGCTCCAGGGCCTGGGCCAGCGAAAGCTCACCCTCGGGGTTCTGGGCGTTCTGGGTCAGCCCACCCAGGATGCTGGTGACGGCCGGTGCCGCCGCCTTCTCAACAGCGGCGGGATCTTCGTTGAGTTCGCTGGCCAGCTGGTTGATGGGCAGGGCGGCAAGGATGTCGTTCAGGGCGCTCATGCGGTGGGTCCTTTCAAAGTGACTGCTTCCAGCGTGGCACAAAAGCGGGGGAGACAACGGGATATTCGCCTCTGGGCGGACAGTCGGCACGCTGCGGGCAAACATGACTCAGCTCCCACCCGGATCCCGGGCGGGAGCTGAGGTCAGCTGTGGAGATCTTGCCTGTCTCAGGGGCGGGCGCTGTACCGCCAGGCCTCGCGGCCGGGGTTGACCACCCGACGCAGGGTGCGGTGGTAGGACTTCCAGCCACCAGCCAGCGGCCGGTCATCGATCTGGTCGACCGGCACATTGGCGCGGTGGACGGCCTGGAGGACGGCCATCACGGCCGCCAGCTCGGTGTCGTCCGGGTTGCCCCCGCTCACCTCGAAGGTGAGCGGGGTGGCCACGGCTTCTTCTGCGGTGTCTGTCGTCATGACGTCGCTCCCGGTCACAGCGGAATGTTGCCGTGCTTCTTGGGCGGCAGCACTTCGCGCTTGGTGCGCAGCAGACGCAGCACACGAATCACTTCGGCGCGGGTCTCGTGCGGGTAGATGATCTGGTCCACGTAGCCGCGCTCGGAGGCGACATACGGATTGGCCAGCTCGTCGTTGTACTCCTGGATCAGCTCCGCGCGACGCTTCGCCTTGGCCTCGGGCTCCTCCACTTCGGCCAGATCCTTGCGGTACAGGATGTCGACGGCACCCTCGGCGCCCATCACGGCGATCTGCGCGGTGGGCCAGGCCAGGTTCACGTCGGCGCCCAGGTGCTTGGAACCCATCACGTCGTAGGCGCCGCCGTAGGCCTTGCGGGTGATCACGGTCAGCAGCGGCACGGTGGCCTCCGCGTAGGCGTAGATCAGCTTGGCGCCGCGACGGATGATGCCGGTGTGTTCCTGCTGCACGCCCGGCAGGAAGCCGGGGGTGTCGACGAAGGTCAGCACCGGGATGTTGAAGCAGTCACAGGTCCGCACGAAGCGGGCTGCCTTCTCCGAGGCGTCGATGTCCAGGCAGCCGGCGAACTGGGTGGGCTGGTTGGCGACGACGCCGATGGAACGACCCTCGATCCGGCCGAAGCCGCAAATGATGTTCTGGGCGAACAGCGCCTGCACCTCGAGGAATTCGTCGTCGTCCAGCACGCAGCGGATCACTTCGCGCATGTCGTAGGGCTGGTTGGGCGAATCCGGGATGAGCGTGTCGAGCTTGCGATCGTGGTCGGTGATCGTGAGATCAACTTCCTCGTCGTCGAAGATCGGGGCATCCTCGAGGTTGTTCTGCGGGAGGTAGCTGATCAGCTCGCGCACGTATTCCAGAGCGTCGCTGTCGTCGGCGGCCAGATAGTGGGCATTGCCGGACTTGGTGTTGTGGGTTCGGGCGCCGCCCAGCTCCTCCAAGGTGACGTCCTCGCCAGTGACCGTCTTGATCACGGCGGGGCCGGTGATGAACATCTGCGAGGTCTTGTCCACCATGATGGTGAAGTCGGTCAGGGCGGGGGAGTAGACGTGGCCACCGGCTGCGGCACCCATGATCAGGCTGATCTGTGGGATCACGCCCGACGCGTGGGTGTTGCGGCGGAAGATCTCGCCGTACAGGCCGAGCGAGACCACGCCTTCCTGGATGCGGGCGCCGCCGCCCTCGTTGATGCCGATCAGCGGACAGCCGGTCTTGATCGCGAAGTCGATGATCTTGACGATCTTCTCGCCATAGACCTGACCCAGCGCGCCACCGAAGATGGCAACGTCCTGGCTGAACACACAGACCGGACGACCATGGATGGCGCCGACGCCGATGATGACGCCGTCACCATAGGGCCGCTTCTTCTCCATCCCGAAGGCCTGGGAGCGGTGCCGTGAGAACTGGTCGAGTTCGGCGAAGGAGCCCTCGTCAAGCAGTGCGAGGACGCGTTCGCGTGCGGTCATCTTGCCTTTGGCATGCTGCTTCTCGACCGCCGCGGGCGAGGCAGCATTGACAGCAGCGTCAATGCGGCTTCCCAGATCGGCGATCTTTCCAGCTGTGGTGTGGATGTCGATCTCCATGAGGCAGACCCTAGCGTCTGGTGGGCGCTCGCGGGAGCGTTCGCTTGGGCAATTCCACGCATCGGGACTAGCCTCACCACATGCCTGCCAGTGAACCCGTCGATTCCGCCCGGCTGAGCGAGCTGCTTTCGGGCGTAACGCTGTGGAAAGAGATCCGTTGCGTGCCCACTACGGGTTCCACCAATGCGGATCTGGCCGAGCGTGCCAGAAATGGCACGGACGCCGGGATCGTGCTGGTCAGTGAGGAACAGACCGCCGGGCGAGGCCGGTTCGAGCGCCGCTGGGAGACGCCGGCTGGAGCCTCCGTGGCCTTTTCGCTGCTGCTGCGTCCCAGCCGTCCCGCGCTGGACTGGGGCTGGCTCTCCCTGCTGGCCGGGATGGCCGTCGCGACGGGCATCGAGCGTGCCACCGAGGCGCCACCCGGCCGAGTGGAACTCAAGTGGCCCAATGACGTGCTGATCGACGGTCGCAAGGTCTGCGGCATCCTTTCCGAGCGGATCGAGCCGGAGCATGGGACCGCGGCCGCCGTCGTCGGCGTCGGGATCAACTTCTCCCTGGACGAGTCCGAGCTGCCGGTGCCCACCGCGACCTCGCTGCGGCTGGCCGGTCTGGAAGCCGACAAGAGCAGCGTGCTGGCCGCGGTCTTCACCGAATTCGCCCGGCTCTACCAGGTATGGGAGCGCGACGGCGACGTGCACGACGAGTACGCCGAGCGATGCGCCTCGATCGGAGTGCCACTGCGGGTGATGGTGGATGAGCAGACCAATGTGTTGGGCACCGGGGAATCGGTGGACCAGTGGGGCCGGCTGGTGGTGCGCACCCCGCAGGGCCGGCAGGCCTTCAGCGCCGGCGACGTCTTCCACCTGCGCCTGCAGTAACCGCTGGCGGGGTGGCCAGCTCTTCACCGGGGCGTCCGGGCAGTGATCTGCGACCAGATTGGCAGCCTGGTGGTCACAGAAAAAATTTGGCTCGTTCAAACCATCAAATTGTTGCCACGGTGAGCAGGGCCTCAGTCATGGAGCTCGTCGTCGGGCTCCGCCAGCGCCTGCTCTGGGGTGCCGAAGAGCAACTCGGAGAGCATCACATGCACCCGCTCCACGTCGGGGATGTCGGTCAGGTAGACCGGATCCTCCGCGGCGGTGGTGAGCTTCAGCGTGCCGCAGCCCAGCATCCGGTCGATCAGGCCGCGTTCGCTGGCGATGTCGTTGATCCGGGTGAGCGGCAGGTCATGCCCGCTACGGGTGATGATGCCCTCACGGTGGATGATCCGGCGGGTGGTCAGCGTCCAGGTATTGGACCACCAGCGCAGCACCGGCAGGATCACCAGCCCGAACAGGGCCAGCACTCCGGCACCCAACAGACCCCAGGTGCCATAGGGCTCGGCGCTGGCGGGCATCATGGCCAGACCGAAGCCCAGCCCCACCGCCAGCAGCAGCAGGGCCAGCACCGGCAGGATCAGCGCCTTGGCGTGGGTGTGCATCCGTCGCACGATCTGCTCGTCGGCACCCAGGTGTTTGCGGGCACGGGGGGAAGAAGTGGCCATGCGTCAACAGTAGCCGCGCGCCGGTCAGTGCCTACCGGTCCGGCGGCGCGCACGCGGTAAGGTCTGTGCGTGAATTCAGCCAGTCCTCGTCCTTATGTGATCGGCATCATCGGCGGCGGCCAGTTGGCCCGGATGATGCACCAGGCCAGCATCGGTCTGGGGGTGCGAGTCCGCCTGCTGGCCGAGGGCCCCGAGGTCTCCGCCGCCCAGGTGGTGCGCGACGTCACCGTCGGCGACTACACCGACCGGCAGGCGACGCTGGACTTCGCCAAGGGATGCGACGTGGTCACCTTCGACCACGAGCACGTCCCCACAGCCCTGCTGCACGAGATCGAGGAGCTGGGAGTGTCGGTCCGTCCCGGCCCGGAAGCCCTGGTGCACGCGCAGGACAAGGCGGTGATGCGCCGTCGGATGGCCGAGCTGGGTGCCCCCAACCCGGAATTCGAGGTCTGTGAGGATCGCGACGCACTGATCGCCTTCGGGGAGCGGATCGGCTGGCCGGTGATCGCCAAGACCTCCCGCGGCGGCTATGACGGCAAGGGCGTGTGGAAGATCGACGGCCCCGAGCAGGCCCAGGAACCCTTTGACGCGCTGGCCCAGGAGGCCACCACCGTCGACGGCGGCGTGATCGACCGGAGCGGCACCGTGATCGTCGCGGAGGAATTCGTCGACTTCGCGCGCGAGCTGTCCGCCCTGGTCTGCCGCTCCCCGCAAGGACAGGCCGTCGCCTACCCGATCAGCGAGACCGTGCAGCGCGACGGCATCTGCGCCGAGACCATCACCCCGGCGCCGGACCTGTCCGAGGAGCAGGCCAGCGAGTTGCAGCAGCTGGCCCTGCGGATCGCCGGGGAGCTGGGCGTCGTCGGGCTGCTGGCCGTCGAGCTGATGCAGCGCAAGGACGGCTCCGTGGTGGTCAATGAGCTGGCGATGCGCCCGCACAACACCGGTCACTGGAGCATCGACGGGGCCAACACCAGCCAGTTCGAGAATCACCTGCGCGCCGCGCTGGACCTGCCGCTGGGTGATCCGGGGCTGCGCGCCCCACACGTCGTGATGACCAATGTTCTGGGCGGCGACGAACCAGACCTGACCGGCGCCCTGCAACACTGCTTCGCCCGCGACCGTCGGCTGCGGGTGCACCTGTACGGCAAGGACGTGAAGCCCGGCCGCAAGGTGGGCCACGTCACCACCTACGGCGAGGACCTGGACGACGTCACCAAGCGCGCCCGGCACGCCGCCGGCTACCTGATGGGAGACCCCGATGCCTGACTCGATCACCCCGCTGTCCGTGCTGGCCGAAGCGGAGCGCAAGCCCGCGCTGGTGGGCATCGTGATGGGATCCGACTCCGACTGGCCCACGATGGAGGCCGCCACCGTCGCGCTGGACGAGTTCGGGATCGGCTGGGAGGCAGACGTCGTCAGCGCCCACCGGATGCCGGAGGACATGGTGCGTTATGGCCGCGAGGCCCACACCCGCGGGCTGCGCGCCATCATCGCGGGCGCCGGGGGAGCGGCCCACCTGCCGGGCATGCTCGCCGCCCTCACCCCGCTGCCGGTGATCGGCGTACCGGTGCCGCTGAAGTACCTTGACGGGATGGACTCCCTGCTGAGCATCGTGCAGATGCCCGCCGGGGTGCCGGTGGCGACGGTGAGCATCGGCAATGCCCGCAATGCCGGTCTGCTCGCGGCCCGGATGATCGCGGCCGGGGACCCGGAACTGACCCAGAAGATGCTGGACTTCCAGGCCTCGCTGCGCGACGTCGCCCTGGCCAAGGGTGAGAAGGTCCGCCAGCACAACCGCTGACGGACCTCCCGTCGGGGCCGTTGAAGGCGGCGGCTTCAGGAGACGTCGCGACGCTGGAAGGCGGCCCAGCCCAGCAGCACCGTCAGAGCCGCCAGCCCGAAGAGCAGCAGCGCCCCGTCGACGCGGTCCAGATAGCGGGTGGGGTAGACGCAGTTCATCTCCGTGCCTCGTTGGCAGATCCTGACCGTGTAGCTCGACGAGCCATTCATCCACGCGTCGATGTTGCTGACCACGCCGAAGCGCTGGGCCCGGCTGTCGCCGTTGCCGCCAACGATTGCGGTGAAGCCCAGCCAGGCGGCACAGACGGCCAGTACGGCGGAGGTGTGCCGGGTGAGGAAGGCCAGCCCGGCCGCGCCCAGAGCCGCTGCGATGGCCAGGATGGTCGCGCGCCCCAGCCCGTAGAGCACGGAAAGCTGCATTCGGGGGGTCAGATCCGGCGTGAGGTGGTTGAGCTGGGCGATCGCCCACACCCCTGCCAGGTAGAGCGTGGCGGTGATCACGCACAGCGCCAGCATGCCCAGCGCCAGCGCCAGCAGTTTGGCCCAGAAGACCCGGCTGCGGCGAGGTTCGAAGACCAGCCAACTGCCCAGGTTGCGGCTGGTGAACTCGGCGGCGATGAAGCTGGCACCCACCAGCAGCCCGACCAGACTCAGGCCCATCCCCAGGACCATGTCCACGCCGGAGGTCAGGGTGGACACGGGCGCGGGCTCCGCCCCGTAGGCGTAGGGCGCCGGCGCGAGATTGGCCTCGGTGCACTCCCAGGTGGCGTTGCCATACTTGGCGGCCACCTTGTTCTCATCGATGCACTGCTGAATCTGCTTGTCCTTGCTCTTCTCCCAGTCGGCCTGCGCTTCCTTCCAGGCCTGGACGTTGGCGGCCTGCACCTCCGCGGACATGGGCCGGGTGGACTTCCACCCGCCGAAGGCCAGCAAGCCCAGGGCGATCAGGGCCAGCAATACGGTGACGATGGTCAGCCGGCGGCGCACCAGGCGTCGCAGCTCCGCGGTGACGAGTCGCAGCATGTCAGTTCTCCTTGGCGGTGGCGACGACGTCGTCGTGGCGGCGGCTGGGCACCAGGGGCGGTAGCTCGATCCCCGGCCCCTGGGTGGGGTGCGGGCCCTGCTGGTGGGTGAGTTCCAGGTAGACCGCCTCCAGATCTCGTCGGACGCTGACCAGTTCGCGCAGGTAGAGCCCGTCGTCGGCCAGCAGGTGGGTGATCCGGGCCGGATCCCCGGCACCCTCCACCAACAGGGCGGTGCCCTCGGTGGTGACGGCCATTCCCTGCTGCACCAGCACTTGCGCGGCACGGGTGGGGTCGTCCACCTGGATCCGCATCCGGCTGGCGCGGGCGCCCAGCAGGTCCACCACGGAACCCGAGGTGATCAGCTTGCCCTTGCCGATGATGCTCACCGTGTCGGCCATCTGCTCCACCTCGGAGAGGATGTGGGAGCTGACCAGCACGGTGCGGCCCTCCCGTCCGAGGTTGCGGATGGTCTCGCGCACCTCGTGGATGCCGGACGGGTCGAGCCCATTGGTCGGCTCGTCGAAGATCAGCAGTTCCGGATCCTTGAGCAGGGTGGCGGCGACGGCCAGCCGCTGCTGCATGCCCAAGCTGAAGGTGCGGTAGGGATCCTTGGCGCGGTCGGTCAGGCCCACCTGGTCCAGCACCCGGCCCACCCGGGCACGGGGCACCCCGGCGGCGTCGGCGCCGAGTTCCAGGTTGAGCCGGGCGGAGAAGTTGGGGAAGAAGCGCGGGCGTTCCACCACGGCACCCACCTGGTTGATCACCTCAGGCAGGCGTCGGGGCACCTCGCGGCCCAGCAACTGCACCTGGCCGCGATCGGGGCGGACCAGCCCGAGCAGCATCCGGATGGTGGTGGTCTTGCCGGAACCGTTGGGCCCCAGGAAGCCGTGCACGCCGCCGCGCGGCACCTCAAGGTCAAGGCATTCGACGGCCACCCGGCTGCCGCGTAGCGTGCGGTAACTCTTGCGCAGTCCGCTGGTGCTGATCGCCAGCTCGGTCATGGTCTCCACCCCGGTGAAACTACGGCAGTGGGGGGGGGGGGGGGGGGGGGGGGGGGGGGGGGGGGGGGGGGGGGGGGGGGGGGGGGGGGGGGGGGGGGGGGGGGGGGGGGGGGGGGGGGGGGGGGGGGGGGGGGGG